>PBSR01000191.1 GCA_002726335.1 Gemmatimonadaceae bacterium | reverse complement strand
GCTCAGCGCGACCCCTGCCCGGCGTCAACAGAATCTACGCTCCAGGCGAAATCGAGCAGGAGACACGCGCCACGCGCCTGGTCGAGGGGATCGACCTGCCGCAACCGGTGTGGGAATCGATCTGCGAGGTAGCCGCTGAAATGGGCGTGGAGATACCGACGCTGTAGGATCGCCCAGGAAAACCGCAGCCCTCTGCTTGCAGAGGGCGACCGCGGGCCTTGGTAGGCCGCCAGCATCGGGTCACCGTACAGGCCCGACCGTAATCCGGACAGACCGCAGCCCTCTGCTTGCAGAGGGCGACTGCGGGCCTTGGTAAGCTGCCAACTTCGGGTCACCGTACAGGCCCGCCCCTTACATGGACACGCCGAGCAGGCCGCGGGTGATCTGGAAGTCGGTGTTGCCTCGGGTCCACAGTCGGGGTCGCAGGCGCCGCGACGCGGCTTCGACAAGCAGATCCAGCAGCTGTCGGCTGCCGGCGCTGTCGTCAGCATCGACCAGCAGCGCATCCAGATCATCGGCGTAGGCTGCCGCCACCGCCGGCACGCCGGTGACCTGCAACATGGGAATCAGGGGATGCCCCTGCTGCGGGTGCTCGCCGGCGTGGGCCAACAACATTCCCACTCCCGTAGCACCCAACCCGGATACCAGCTCGGTCCATTGGTCGGTGGGCGCCTCCATCACATGAAAGCCAGGCCGATTCGCGCTCTCTCCGTGAGCCAGTGACGGCGGCGGCCCCGGAGTGAGAGCCAGGGCGTCGGCAAAGGCAGCACTCGCCGCGAGGCCGGGGCCTTCGGGTACCACTACTGTTCCTCCTGCTGACACGATCCAGCCCGACAGGCGGGCCAGAGATCGTGCCACCCCGTCGGGTACGTCGCCGCTGGCCAACAGGCCCAGCCGCAGCACGCCGGCGTCTGCCGGTGTCGTCGAGAGCCCCGTCCCGCTCTGCCTGTGCTCGCCGAACCAGGCCTCCACACGATCGAGGGCACAGTCGATGCCCCCGTCGAGTTGGACGCTGGCATAACCGAATCTGCCCGGGTCGACGCCGGCCTCGTCGAGGCTCGCCCGCATGTAGTCATTGTGGGTCTTCTCGCACCCGTGTTCCAGCAACAGGGCCAGCGACACCGATGGATGCGTGAGGTAACCGAGAAGTGTGCGCGCGTAGATGTCCTCGTTCGGGCCGCCCGACACACCACATCCTTCGGTATGCACGAGAGCGGCGAAGCGGGACAGGCCCAGTGCTGTCGCCAGCCCTGTGGTGTTGAGTCGCTCTGCCGCCAGGCGGGCGATCTGCCCCGAGCACAGGCTTGTGGGCATCACCAGGCCAACACGATCAACGGCTGCACCGTCGGCAGTGGTGATGGCATCGATGCTGACCTCCGGCGCCGGTTCTGCACGAATCGCCAACGGCTCTCCGGTTGGCACCGGCGCCGCCATCAGCCCCTCGAGGGCGGTGGCATCGCGCTGCGGCCAGTCACGCCAGATGGAAACCTGGGAGTGGCCCGCTGACTCGCCGCGACTGCGTTCACCCGCCGCGACTGCGAGAGTACGCTCGAACAACTGCCGACCCATCTCGTCCATCGGGGTACCGTCCTGATACGCCCCGGCGTTGACGTCCATATCCCCGGCCAGCAGATCGAAGCGCTGCGTCGTCGTCACGATCTTCACCGTCGGCACGAAGGGGAAGTTGGTGACCGAGCCATTGCCCGTGACGAAGTAGACAACGTTGCAGCCGGAGGCCACCTGTCCGGCGATCGACTCCAGATCGTTGCCGGGAGAATCCATGAACCAGTAGCCACTCTCCGGGATCGGCTGGCCGTACTCGAGGCAGCCATCGAGAGGCACGTCGGGATGGCGCTTCATGGCGGCGCCGATCGACTTGAGGACGATGTTGTAAAGCCCGCGGTACTTGTTGCCACCCGAGGGATTGCCCTCGGCGCTGGCACCGTGCCAGGAGACACGCTCCTTGAAGCGCTCGATCATGGCCAGAAAACACCGGGCCGTGTCAGCATTGCGCACGCGGTCGAGCACGTACGGCTCGGCGCCGATCAGTTCGTCCGTCTCGGCCAGATTGGCAGCGCCACCGCAACGGATGAGTTCGCGCGCAACCCAGGCGGCCAGAGGGTTGCCCGAAACGCCGGAAAAGGCATCGGAGCCGCCACACTGAAGTGCCAGCTTGAGGTGGGATGCGGGCAGGTCGCGGCGTGGCTGCCCCCGCAGTTCCTGCTCCCACCGGCGCGCCTGCGCCTCGGCCTCCTCGAGGTGTCGATCAAACCCTCCGTCGATCGAGAGAAACCTGTGGGGCACCTCATCGATAGGGTACCCTTCTGCCCGGAGGTACTGCTCCAGGGCCGCATTCGACCCCGATTCCGAGCCGTAGTCGACACACAGAATGGCACCCACGTTCGGATGCACGGCGAAGCCGGCGAGGGTCCGCAGCAGCAGATCGCGGTTATTGGGCGCCTCGGCGCCTCCCCCTTCGGTGTGGGCCACCGCGACGACACCGTCGAAGCCATCGGTGCGGGGCAGATCTCCGAGCCGCTGCGCCACGATACGGGCGAAGGCCGACGTGCGCGACGTGGTGCCCATGATGACGATATGGTTGCGGGTGCCGGTGCCCCTGACGCCACGATCAAAACCGCGGAATGTGGGCACGTCGATCCGGCGCTCCAGCGGCGGCGCCGCGGTGAATGTGGCCTCGTCCAGTTCGTAGGGAGTGATGCGGTCCTCGAAACTGGGTGTCGGCGGGAGCTCGAAATTGAGCCGTCGACCGCCAAGGGCCTCGAGCATGCCGGCATTGCTCACGTACTCGCCGGCGACGATATCGGTCAGCGCCACGCCGAAGGGCAGTCCCCAGGACAGCAACTCGCCGCCGCTGGGAATCGCACGCACAGCGAAGCGATGCCCTTCCATCACCGTGTGTGACAGCCGAAAGCTGGCGCCATCGGCGCCCACCATGGTCCCGGCCTCCAGGCGACGTGTGGCGATGGCAACGTTGTCCCCTGGAGCCGGCAAGCGGGCGATATCGTCGAAGGACACCTCGTTCAAGGCTGGTCTCCGAACAGCCTGAAGTGTGCCGGATCGATGTGACTGGACTGATGGGCGAGCACCGCGTTCATCAGTTCTATCGACATGCGCGACTCGAGAATGACACCGGCACGCACGCCGACACAGGGGTCGTGGCGGCCCTTCTGCAGCTGGAAGTCGGTTTCCGTCAGGTCTTTGCGTACCGAGTTCTGCGGCTTCGCGATCGTCGACGTCGGCTTGAAGCCCACACGCATCACCAGCGGCTTGCCGGTCGTGATCCCCCCGAGCAGGCCGCCGTGGTGGTTGCTCTGGTAACCGTCGCTGCGGATGGGGTCGTTGTTGGCGCTGCCCCGCCGGGCCACCACATCGCCACCGGCCCCGATCTCACAGGACTGCACGGCGTGCAGCCCTCCAAGGGCCCCCATGAGCCTGAGTTTCAGACTGTCGTAGAGCGGTTCACCCACCAGCGCGGGGACGTGGACAGCCACCACTTCGAGAGCCGCTCCCACCGAGTCGCCATCGCGCCGGGTTCTTTCGATCAGCTCCGCCGCCTGGTCCGCAAAGGCGGAATCGACGGATCGTAATGGCGCGGCATCGAGGCGCTCTTCCAGGCCCGTGGCAGCCTCTGCTGACAGCCGGCCCTCGGAGCTTTCGCGCAACAGTTCTTCCACGACGTCGCCGAGCCGTTCGGCGGCGCTCAGTTCGCCCACCTGACAGATCGATGTGAACAGAATCGTGCCGAACTGCGCTTCGAGGAACAGCCGCGCCACCGAGCCACCGATAACATCCGAGATCGTCGAACGATTGCTGGATCGACCGCCGCCACGGGGATCGGCGAAACCACCGGACTTGAAGTGCTTGACGAGGTCGGTGTGTCCCGGTCGAACATCCCCTTCAGGCCCGAGAAACTGCGTGTAGTCGGCCGACCGTCTGGCCGCCGACAGCACGACGGCAGCGATGGGCTCACCGGTGGTCGAGCCGCGTTCGTACCCCGACGCGCGCACCTCGTTGTCCTCGACATGCGTCGCGATCTGAGCACCGCCCAGAAGCGAGTCGTGATCCTCGTTGTACAGCCCCGACAGCAGCACGACCTTGTCCGCCTCGCGCCGCGGCGTCCCCAGCTTGTTGCTGCCGGGGCGGCGACGATCAAGGAAGACCTGCACGGCCTCGCGCGACAGCTCCAGGCCAGCCGGGCAGCCGTGGACGATGGTCGTCACGGCGGGGCCGTGCGACTCACCGGCACCGGTGACGGCGAAGTGGGGTCCTCCGAGAATCTCCAAGGCACAGGCTCGTCGTTTTAGGGTCTCTGGGTTCAGAATGTAGGGGCGACGCTGTCGGCGAGCAATGATCATCCTGCCATAAGTATCAATCAGGCATGACAGTTACCGGATATCGCGTGAATCTTCAATTGGTGTTCCATGCTTCGTTTCGTATATATGGCGGCAGTGTTATGAGGCAGCTGTGATATTTCTCACAGCTTTTTGCCGATTTGCCCCCATCTTTTGGGGACACTTCATAATTGCTCCCGCGGGGAACGCTCCCTGCATCACCGTCTTTGATGGAGGTCCGAATGGTCCGAAAACTGCTAATCGCCGGCGCTGTCATGGGGCTGTCCCTTGGCGCCGTTCAAGCTCAGGATGACATGATGGGTGACCACCCTCCCGGCCCCGAGGTGATCCTCGCTCCGCCGGAAGGCTTCGAGCCGCCCGAGGACATGCCACCCCCGCCGATGACGGGGGATCCGGAGGCGGACAAGGAGGCGATGCTCGCCACCTTCTTTGAACTCATGGACGCCGACGGCAGTGGCGACATCGACGCTGAAGAGTTCGGTGCCTGGGTACGCGACTTTCACATGCCGCCGCCACCTGAGGGCGAAGGCCCGCCGCCGCCAGAGGGTGACATGCCCCCGCCAGGGGGTGAAGGCCCGCCACCCGGAGGTGAAGGTCCGCCGCCCGGAGACGACATGGGTGAGATGGATGGCATATTGCGCGCCGGCGAAGGAGACCTCGCCGATCTGAACATCGCCCCTGAGTGCTCGGACGAGATGCGCGACAGTGAGTTGACACCACAGGCCGAGGGTGTCCCCTGCGGCGACCGTGAAGGCAATCTCCTCTTCCGTACGGTCTGCAACATGCCGGGGTATGATTCGGTCGCTATCAGCCTGCCCGACGGTCGTGAGGCCGCCTGCTTCGGTCTGGAAGCCCTGCGCGGTGAGATCGGCTTCGAGATCGTCAATGAAGACGACGGCTCCGTCGCCTTCGACACCACCTGGGGCAAAGAGGCGTACAAGGGGCTCATCCTGGTCGGACCTGCCGTGTACCAGATCAAGTCGACGGGTGGCTCGCCGGATGGCGCTGTGACGCTCAAGTTCGTCGACACCGACGCGGGTATGTAGCGCCAGCGGCATCTGAACTTCTACTGCAGTAGAGTTGACCTGGGCCGGTCCTCTTCGTGAGGACCGGCCCTTTCTGTGCCTGCCACCCGTGGCTGGCGCCTCCTTGCGGTGCGCCATCTGCAGGGAAACTTCGTAGCTTCAACTACCCGGGCAGCCGGACATCGTTCTGGATGGCGCCAGCGGACGTCGAACCCAACATGAACGAACAACCGTAAGGAACCCCGTGAAAGTCCTGCTCGTCGAAGACGCCGAAGGCATGCGCAAGATCGTCGGCTCCATGCTGCGCAGCATGGGCTTCGATGACGTTCTCACTGCCAGCGACGGCAAGGAGGCGCTGCAGATTCTGGAGGCGATGGACGTAGGTCTGCTGCTGACAAACTGGTCCATGCCTGTCATGGACGGCCTGGAGCTGGTCCGGGAGGCACGCGCCCAGCCCTGGAACACCACTTTGCCGATCGTCATGTTCTCCTCAAAAGCCTCGCGGGCCGACATCGTCGTTGCCATGGAAGCTGGCGTTGACGGGTACGTTGCCAAACCCTTCGCCCCCGTCCAGCTGCGTGAGCAGATCGCCTACGTTCTGGGGCGGCAGGCCAAGAAGCGCATTCAGCATGTTACCGGGGGACTCGATCGCCTCAAGGGCGGAGATGAGCATCCACTGCTCATAGTCGGCGAGAAGGCCGTTCAGCCTCGGCATCTGGAACGTGCCGAAAACCGAGAGGTCCTTGGCTTTCTCGATCGGGCCGTCTCCGCCGTGAGTGCCATCAATGGCGATTCCGACCCGCCCCTGATCGGCCTGACCGCCAGCGACGATTCATGCTCGGTCATCCGCCTGATGCGAAGCGTCGGCCCTCGTGCCAAGGCGGTGTTGGTGAATGCCAAGATGTCCGGCGGCATCACCCTGGCTCGCCTGACAGCGGTCAACAAGAGGTTTGACGTGGACGTCTTCGTTACGTGCGACCAGAAATCGGAGATTCCTGAGAAGATCCGCTCCGGTATGGGCCGTCTCCTCTGAGCCGATCCGCTTGGCCACCACCTGTTTCCCGGCCATGACCTCGCCGCCGAAGATGGACCCCGCCCGGTCACCGCCCCCCTCCTCGACAGTCACAGTACCACCTGCACGGACGATGGCGTTGTAGATGTACGACCCTACCGTCAGGTCACCGTGCGCTGTGACCGTACTGTTCTGGACCATCTTGGTCTCGACGTTGCCGGAGCTGGTGACCCGGGTCGTGTCGCCGAAGACGCCGTTGGCGATAACGACGTCCCCGGCGGCTGTCACCTCGCATCCTGGCTCCAGAACGCCGCCGATGGTAACTGAGCCCCCGGATTTCACCTTGAACTCGGACTTCACGGAACCACCAATCTCGACGTTCATCGGCAGGTCGATGTTGCCGGTCTCGTAGTCGACGTCGCCGCTGATGGTGTAGACCGGCTGCACCTCGATCGTGTCGCCGGTGACGCTGATGGCGCCGTCGATGTCGCTGTAGAATACCGTCGTTCCATCCTCGCTCTTGGCGGTAACGTTTTCGCCGGCGCCGATCTGCTTGTCCTCACCATCCTTCGCCGGTGATTCCGTCCCGACCACGTCGGAGCCAGGCTTTCCCTGCGTCGCCGGCACGATCTTGCCAATCAGCTGTCCTGCGGCAACGCCGATGTTGGCGTTGCGCTCGCGGTAGTCGATGCTGCCATCGGGCCGGACCGCGCCGGCTCGTTTGGATGGATCAAAGTCGAAATCGACATGTGTGTCTTCGCCATCTTTGGGGTCGATGCCGGACGCCAGGAGTACGGCACGGGCCTCGGTCGCCGCAGGCCAGTCGGCGCACATGCTGTCGATTGCCTCGCCGTCAATACCGTGAGTCACCCCCGCCGCGTCCAGTGCGCCACTGACCCACTCGGGCTCGTAGGACTCGTGACGCAGCAGTTCGGGAAAATGGATGAAGTATGCCTTGGTCGACTCCTCGCCAACCCAGACCGGCGGAACCACTGTGAAGCAGTCTCCGACACGATGCAGATACCCGAACACCTCGGACTCCACGTGGTCTCCTTCGAGACGCGTGTGGCCGCCCGCCTCGATGACGACCGCCTCGCCCGGGTCTGTCAACGGTTGCCCGAGCAGGTCCTTGCCGGGTGTACCCTCGGTGGGAGGAATGACGCGGGCGATGATCTGCCCGGGGGTGACGGTGACCCCCGAGACCTCGGCGCCGACGACCTCGTCCAGGTCAGTGCGTGCCAGAATGGCCACAAAGTCGGTTGCCAGAGCGGGTGCGAGGGTATCGAGGTGACCCTCGATGCACTCGAGTTCGACTCGCCCGTCCTCGCCGGGCTCGGCCGGTGTACCGTGGGCGATGGGAAAGGAGCCACGCACGGCATCGGCCTCCGCCTGCTTGATCAGCTGACGCAGTACCTTGCCGTCGAAGTGCCCCTGCAGTTCGAACACGTGCCCCAGGTCACGTGCCAGTTCGGTCGCGGTGAAATCCAGCCTGTTGAGCGCAATCGCCGTGAGCGTCGCCTGCTGGCGACTCTCGGAGACCTCGACAACAGCCCAGGCCCGTTGCCCCTCGCCGAAGGTCCTGGCCCCCTCGTCGGGTGGAATGGTCTCATCCTCGGCCGCGACACTAGTGCTCTGTTAAAGAGTCGGCATTGAGTTTTGGACTTTGGCTAACTGGGTGTCTTCGGTGTTT
>PBSR01000190.1 GCA_002726335.1 Gemmatimonadaceae bacterium | reverse complement strand
CGATTAGCTCAGATGGTTAGAGTGCCTGCTTGACATGCAGGAGGTCACTGGTTCAATTCCAGTATCGCCCACCATTATAACGAAAAAGGGTCCCCAGGCTTGGCGCTTGGGGACCCTTTTTCTTGTTCAGCTTTTCGTTATCTCTGCTCAACGCAGCCGCAACAGCTTCCGTGTCTCCGCCCGATCCCCCGCCGTAAGCCGGTAGAAGTACACACCCGACGCCAGTTCGAGTCCGGCTTCGGTCACACCATCCCACCGTACTGAGTACGACCCCGCTTCACGGTGACCGCTCATGAGCGTCGCCACTCTCTGCGCCGCCAGATTGTAGATCGCCAGTGATGGACAAAGTTGAGCGCCGAAGACTCGAGCGAGTCTGCCCGCCCCTCAAGGCCCGCGTCCTCGCAGAACATCCTCCGAGATTCCGCTTTGCGTTGCAGAAACTGTGGCGTATTGTACCCGCATGGCTCCAAGGGAGAGCCACCGGTCCGCGGGAAGGCCCCAGGCCACCCTCCTGAGTGACATCCTTGAAGATCACCTTCTTTCTGCCCGTCTCACGCGGACGCCGGGCTGTTCACGAAAGAGGGTACTATGCCCGCATTACCTTCCAATCCCAGTCTCCGGCACCTCAAGAACGAAGCCAGGCAACTCCACAGGGCTCTCGAGCAGGGGGACTTTGATGCTGTCCACCGAGTCAAAGCGCATCTGCGCCGCCTTGGTGATGCCTCCGAGGCCGACATTCTCTCTGCTGAAGTAACTCTTCAGGAGACACAGCACGTTATCGCCCGAGACTATGGCTTCGAGAACTGGGCGGAACTGCGCGGGGCTGTCGGACCGGGGTTCGATGCACTCGCCGACTTGCCGGACCATGACCTGAAGAGACTGCTCACGGAGATAGACCACGCCGTTCTGGTGACGGCCTTGCGCGACTACGTGATCAACGGCGGTTCCCCCTCGGTGCGGCTCCGGATTCTCGCCTGCATGTCAAACGGGGACCGACAAGCCTACTACGAGCGACAGAGGGAGGCGGAGGCCGAACCTGGAGATCCGACGGAGGCCAGATCGCGAATTGTTGAACAGGCCAGAAGGAACGCCGAGTTTGCCAGTCCGTCGTAGGTCGGCGTGTAACCAATAGCGCGCTTCTCGATGATCGCCTCGTGGGTATCGTAGCCCGAGCCGGTCATTCCGAGAGGATCGAAGATTCGATCCTGCAACTCCTCGGCGTAGGTGTTTCCGGTGACGGCCTCAATGATCGCACCAAGAAGGAAGTAGCCCGAATTGTTGTAGCGGTACTCTGACCCTGGCTGGAAGTCCAGATCCCCACTGCAGTACTCCTCGACGAACTCATCGACCTTGTAGGTTGCGTGGGCGTCGTCCCAGAAATCAGGATTGCTCGTGTAGCTGGGAATGCCAGAGGAGTGTGTCAGGAGGTGGTGGAGCGTGACGCGATCGCCGGTGTCGCGCCGGTACTCGGGCAGATGCCTGGTGATGGAATCGTCCAACTCGGCTCTGCCCTCGGAGACCAATTGTAGGACGACAGCTGCCGTGAACTGCTTGGTAATCGAGCCGACGCGAAACCGCGTGTCGGGCGTGTTTGGTATTCCCCATTCGACATTCGCCATCCCCACACCGTCGGCATAGAGGATCTCACCGTCCGTCGCTGCCAACACACTACCCGTAAATCGCCCCTGTTCGTGGTAGAGCTTCACAAGCGACTCGATCTCTTGTCGAACATCATCCTGTGCGAGGATTGGTCGTCCCGCGAGCAGGATCAGGCACATCAGGATCGTGGTCCGCATCGGTTCTCCTTCTGGCAATACGAGCTCGTCACAATCTACCTGCTTCCCGGCCCTGCCGGGCTACCGCGAACTGCGTGGAGCCCGGATGGGTTGGCCTGGGTACACATTCGGGACGAGCACCCCATCGCGCACCACAAAGGTTCCCGCGACGAGGACATGCGGGATGCCTTCAGAGGCTTGGTGGGAGTCCTCGAAGGTGGCACGGTCGATCACAGTCGCTGGATCGAATACGGTGATGTCCGCGTCGGCGCCTATCCTAATTCGGCCTTTGTCCCTCATCTCCGGGACAAACGCCTCAAGGCGCTGCGCCGGCATGATCGTCATTTTCCGAAGAGCGTCCATCAGGTCGATCGTCCCAAGCTCACGCGAGTAGTAGCCCAGGACTCGCGCGTAAGTCCCGGCGCCGCGCGGGTGTTCGCCGCCCTTGAGCATCGGAACACCATCGGACGCGATCATGACCAGCGGGTGCGCGATCGCCAACTCGACAATCTCCGGCGTCATGGCATGAAGAATGACGAGACCACCTTGCTCGCGGTACGTATGAAAGATCTCTTCCGTCAGGCGTTCGCCCGTCTCGGACCATTGGAGGTCGCCATAGTCGATTCCCAGACGCGCCCTCCAGCCGTCGTCGAAGAACGCCGACTCGATGTACGTGGACCCGGCCGTGTAGGGGTAGGCTTCGACGGTAACATCCATTCCGCGTTCGCGCGCAGCCTCGATCATTTCGAGGTATCGAGGGGTGCGCTTCTGCCCCATGCTCGTGATGTGCAGCACATGGAGCGCCGCACCACTTGATTCAGCATAGCCAAGCAGCGATTCCATGGCACTCATGTCGGTCAGGCCGGACACACCCTTCATGTGTACGAAACAAGGGACCCCACGCTTGGCCACCACCTCGAAGACCCGACGGATTTCGTCGTCATCGGCTCCGGGCGTGTAATCGAGTCCGAAGCCCACACCCACACCCCCGTCCACGAGATCATTATCGACCTTCTCGAGGAGCTCTTCGACTTGGCTCTCACTCAGGGGATCCTGTAACGACGCCATAGGGTTGGTATCCGCGAAGAAGGCGTACGCCTTCTCCGCGAACTTCATGTACCACGGCAAATAGACCTCGCGCGTCATCGGGTGCCCAGGGGACAGGCCGGTACTGACGTTGATGCGGGCGGGTATGTGGCCCGTGGCTACGCCGTAGTGGAGAATCGCCTTATCCCGGCGATTGGCAAAAAGCATGTCGACGGGGTAGGCGCCTGCCTCGAGATCCAGAGCCGTTGTGACTCCGTCTCGCGCCTGGAATGCGTTGCTCTTGTTATCCTGACCATGGGCGTGAAGATCGATGAAGCCCGGGGCCACGATGAGCCCACGCACGTCGAGTGTCTCGCGCGCAGAAAGCGCGCCCTCCGAAAGGGCACGAATCGTACCATCCTTAATGCCCACGTTACGGACCCCGTCCAATCCGGATTCCGGATCCATGACGCGCCCCCCACTGAGCACGAGGTCATAGGCGTTCGGCCGATCGGCGGACGAGCCGGGCCGTCGCGCAGCAGTGTTGCTGCAGGAGGTCAAGAGGAGTACGGCGGCCACACAGCGAAGAATCTGGCTTGCCATGGGATTCTCTCAGATCTCCTGTCAGGGGATAGGATATTCGGACATTGGGATCCGCAGAACGATATGACTCCCACCGGGCGAACGCGACCTGCTTCCTGCGGCACCCGATTGCATGACCCATCATTGCAGGACACGATGCTGCTGATCCCCTGTGCGAGCACAGCAATAGGGGCGGGCCCGTGGTGCCGCGAAATCCGTTCGACAGGAATCACCAGGGCCGCCCGTGGTTGACTTTCAGTCTCATGAAGGTATAATTTCTATACCATGGACTTTGAGTTCGATCCAGTAAAGAGCGACTCGAACCAACGCAAGCATGGCATCGACTTCGTGCAGGCTCAGGTCCTGTGGGATGATCCTGATCTTGTCTACGTTCCGGCACGCACTACCGATGAACCCAGGTTTCTTGTGGTGGGTCGGATCGGCATGACGTACTGGTCGGGTGTTGTCACGTACCGTGACGACCGAATCCGTATCATCTCGGTTCGCCGTTCAAGGCAGGAAGAGATTCTGATCTATGAAGGCTGAAGCGTTCGACGAAAAGTTCGAGACTGGCGAGGACATCACTCAGTATCTGGACCTGACGGGTGTTCGGCGTCCGGGACAGGAACAGAAACGGGTCAACGTTGACTTCCCCATCTGGATGATCCGCTCCCTCGACAAGGAAGCATCAAGACTGGGAGTGCCGCGCCAGTCATTGATAAAAGTTCTGGTAGCTCGGCATTTTGAAGAACATGGCAACCTGACCTGATCCCAGGGCTGGCTGGCCGATCCCCAAAAGCGGGGTTACATCTAGGTTACACCTCTGTAGCTTGTTGTTTACTGGCAGCAGTGCCTGCTTGACATGCAGGAGGCCGCTGGTTCAATTCCAGCATCGCCCACCGCTATAACGAAAAAGGGTCCCCAGGCTCGGCGCTTGGGGACCCTTTTCTTTCCCATTCGGTGTCTCCATCCGCTCCCCTGCCACCTGGGGCGATGCGTGCAGCATCTCCGGCTCGGCAGGGAAGAAACCGCGCCCATCTGACCGTAGAGGCTCCCCGCCTGCGACATGGCCGCATAGAAGTCGCCATAGTGGTTGCACCTGAGCGAATCTGGTCTCATCCGTCTGTATGTCTCTCTGAGCAGTTTCGTCTGAGTGCCCGTGATCTCTTCGTCGTACATGACACTTGCATGCCAGCCATCCGTCGTGTACTCGTTTCCCAGTCTGTCTTGAACGTCTCTGTTGATCCTGTCGAATGGGACTACCTGATTTTCGAAGGTGATCCAGGCGCCACCGTTTGCCTGTAGCTCTTTGGAGGGAATGAGCGTAGCAGCGCTCTTGGTACCTACGACGGCTCGCACAACATCCTCCAGGTCAGCAAGATTGCTGTAGTGAGTTCCTGGGAAGATATTGGCGGTCAGTGTGACATGAAGATGCCAGTGTGGGGCTTTCTTGCCGAGGACCTTGTAGAGTTCGTGCCGAATGCCCTCAAGGGCCTTGAGGGCACCCTCCGCAAAGCCGGCATAGACAAATGTGTTGTGGTCTGTCACGTTGGTCCCCTGCCAATGGTTGTCATGAAGTAAGGACAATATGAAGCAACACGTTGAAGCGCTCGCCCACTCGAAGTACGCCTCCCCCTGGCTCGATCAGGATATTCGCCCCGAACCACTTGCGCCACTGAGCAAGGATGAGAAGTGTCAGCTCCTCATCGTGGGTGGTGGCTTCACGGGATTGTGGGCTGCCCTTCAGGCCAAGGAGCGCATGCCTGAGCTGGACGTCATTCTGATCGAGTCAACTTTCGTCGGCAACGGGGCATCCGGACGCAACGGTGGCATGCTGCATGCGGCGCTCGCCCATGGCGAGACCAACACCGACTACCACTTCCCCGGAGAAAAGCAACGCATAGGAGACCTGGGCAACCGCAATCTTGCGGAACTTCTCGAAACCCTGGGACGATACGATATCGATGCCCGCTATGAGAAAGTGGGGTCCCTGACGGTCGCCACCAACGAGAGTCAGGCCGCAGATCTGCGCCAGAGCTTCGACAGGGGAACCGCTGCAGGGGGCGACGTTGTGTGGTTTGATCGGGACGCGATTCGGCAAGAGGTAAATTCACCGACCTATCTTGCGGGGCTCTGGTCGCGGGGCGGTCAGGATGGCATCGTCGATCCCGCCCGCCTCTGTTGGGGGCTTAGAGAGGCAGTCCTTTCGTTGGGCGTTCGGATTTTCGAGGGCACAAGCCTGCTGGGCATCACGTCTGATGGGGCAGACATGCAGGCACGTTGTGCCAACGGTATCATTCGCAGTGAAAAGATCCTGCTAGGCACCAACGCCTTCCGCAGCCCGCTCAGCCCCATTCGTAAGTCGATCATTCCGGTCTGGGATTATCAACTTGCGACAGAGCCACTGACACCCGCACAGCTTGCCGCGATCCGTTGGGGTGATTCTCGACACTCCATCTGCAACAATGCCAACATGTTCCACTACTACCGGATGACGAAGGACAACCGCATCACCTGGGGAGGCGGGGGATCGGTCTGCTACTACTATGGCAGTCGTACCGATCAGAGCGTCGCTGATGATCGGGGCCGCTTCGAGGGCTTGTCAAAGGACTTCTTCGAAACCTTCCCGCAATTGGAAGGGATCCGATTCACCCATCGCTGGAGCGGAATCATCGCCTCTTCCACCCGCTTTTGTATGGTCCCGGGGGTCGCTTATGACGGCCGAGTTTCCTGGGCTGTCGGCTACACGGGTCTGGGAGTAGGGGCGACCCGCTTTGGAGCCAGGATCGGCTTGGAGCTTCTCGGTTACCAGGCCAGCAACATCGTCGACATGCAGTTTGTCAGAAACAGGGTGCTGAACTGGCCTCCTGAACCCTTGCGCTGGGCGGGCGTCACGATGACACGACATGCGATGTCGAGGGCCGATGACAATGGTGGCAGGCGAGGCCCATGGCTCAAGCTTCTGGATCGCTTACACCTGGGTTTTGCCTGCTGAGTTGCCCCGCTGTGTGAGATCCACGATTGTCTCGAGCCGGGAGCCTCGGCTTAATCACAATCGAAATCAGCAACTCCAAGGATGGTATATGTCGAAGATCAAGATCGCACTGGTCGGATGCGGCGGGATGGGAACGAGGCATCTATATGGCCTGAAGGAACTGATAGAGACGCCGTTCTGCCGAGTGGAACTTGCGGCGCTGTGCGACATCAACCGGGAGAATGGAGAGCGTGCTGCCGGCGAGGTGGAGAACCTGATGGGGTTTCGCCCGCCGGTGTATACCGATCTGGCGGCGATGTCCAAAACCATACCCGATCTGGATGCCGTCGATGTCGTGACGGATCCCTCTTTCCACCACAATGTTGTCTGCGAAGCCCTCGAGCTTGGACTGCACGTGATGGTCGAGAAGCCCTTCGGCATGACGATTCGTACGTGCCGGATGATGATGGATGCCGCCGAGCGAAAGGGAAAGCTGATCTCCGTCGCTGAGAATTACCGGCGAGATCCTTCGGCAAGACTGGCGCGGTACATGATTGACGAGGGTGCGATCGGCAATGTCTATGGTGCCGCCCTCCACTCGGTTCGGTCGGGCAAGCAGATCTTCATCACGCCGTGGCGCCACTTGAAGGAGCGAGCCGGCCCGCTGCTGGATATGGGTGTCCACTTTACCGATCTGATTCGCTATCAACTTGGCGAGATCAAGGAGATCTACGCGGACGCTCGGCTCGTCGAGACCCAAAGAGAGAAGGCACCGACGGAGAACACACCCTACGGATTCTACAAGTCCAGACACGAAGCGATGCCCGAGACCGTTCCCGCTACGGCTGAGGATTCCTCCTCTGCGATTTTCCGGATGGAGAGTGGCGCCGCCTTGAACTGGATGATGCAGTTGGCAGGACCGGTGAGCTTCGGCCGACAGATGATCTGGGGGACGCTGGCCGGGATCGAGGGGTTCGGCAATCGCGGTTCACAGATCCACCTTGTGGAAATGGATGGAACAAGAGTCGACCAGGCCGAACTGTTGAAGAGATTCCCGGGTTTCACGCTGGAGCCGTTGGCAGATCACTTCTTCCCGACCAAGCTCAGCGTGGGCGACAAGGCCGTCGACTGGAAGCTGATCGCTCTGGAGTATCACGAGCTGTCCGAAGCGATTCTGGATGGACGGACTCTGGAGGTCGACGGCGAAGAAGGCATGCGTGATGTGGCCGCTTCGCACGCTCTGTGTGAATCCGCCATCGCTCAGCGGGCGGTCACGATGGATGAACTGGTCGCTGGAGACGTGTATGCGTACCAGCAGGAGATCGATGACCTGCTTGGAGTGAAGGGCTAAGCCACTAGCGAAGGACATTCATGAAACCCAACATTCTGTTCCTCCTGAGTGACGAACACAGCTACCGGTTTCTCTCCGCACGTCCCACGGCGCGTGGCGGTGAGCCGTGCCGGACCCCGACGCTCGACGGCCTGATCGAGCGCGGCGCCCATTTCGAAACGGCATACTGTCAGTTTCCGCTCTGCGTCCCCAGCCGAGTTGCGATGCTCTCCGGACGCCCCTCCTCCGAGTGCGCCGTCCTGGCTCCCGATGTGCCGACCATCGCCTCTCATCTCGGTGATCACGGCTACGCAACCGCGACGGTTGGCAAGATGCACCTCATGGGATCGCGCCAGATGGCCGGTTTCCAGCATCGGCCCTATGGTGACTTCACCGCTCCCTCGCCAGCACATCAGAAGGACCCGCTCAACCTGCCCGGACCGAGGGATCACATCTTCATGCCGTCCGTTCTGCGGGATCCCGGTGTCAGCGACATCCCGGAATCGTTGCTGCAGGAGCAGATTGTTACCCGTGAGGCCACGGCGTGGTTGCGTGAGCACAGACACCAGAGTCCTGATCAGCCCTGGTTCCTTATGACCTCGTTCGCTCACCCTCACTTTCCGATGAACGCCGCACGCCGCTTCTTCGATCGCTACTACCCGGATGGTGTCACGCCGCCCCGGATCGGCCGAACGGGAGACACGGTCGATCACCCCCTCACGCTCGGCGCGCTCCGGTCGGACTCCGGCGAGTCGCAGGGCCTCTTCCTCGAAGACGTCACCGAGGAGCAGACCCGCAAGGCACGCGCCGCCTACTTTGCGTGTGTCGATCAGTTCGACGAAATGCTGGGAGATTTCCTGGCCATTCTGGACCGCGACGGATTCCTCGACAACACGATCATCGTCTACACGTCAGATCACGGAGAGCTCGGGGGCGAACACGGACTCTGGTTCAAGCGAACGTGGCACGAGGCCTCGATCCGTGTCCCATTCATCGTGTCCACGCCAGATCACAGGAGCGGTGCGATGAAGTCGTCAGAAGTCACGACGCCTGTCAGCCTTGCGGATCTGTTCCCGACGTTCTGCGGCTTTGCCGAGGTGACGCCTCCAGACGGCCTGCAGGGGATCGACCTGTCGTCGGTCGCCACGGGCGGCCAATCCGTTCAGCTCGAAGGGCGTGATGGTCCTGTGATAGAGAACCTGGCAGCGTTGGGGCCTGGAACCGAGTATCGCGCCATTCGATCGGAGCGCTACAAGGTCGTGACCTTCAGAGACTGCGAAGACCTGGCTTTCGACCTGCAAGCCGACCCGGACGAACAGGTAAACCTTCTGAAGGAAGGCGCAGCGCCGCCACCAGAGGTCGAGCGTCTTCGGTCCTCGCTATGTGAGGGCTTCGACTATGACCAGGCGCTCGATCGCTTGAAGGACCAGAGAGAGGCCTTCGCAAAGTCGTTTCCTGCTCGTGTGACACCCAGGACCTCGAACCAGATTCTGCTGGGCGATGGCCGACTCGTCGACGCCGACATGCATCTTGAGTATCCGAATGTCGTCAGTGAGCGACCAGCGGCTGACTTCGACGATTGGCCCGAGTGAAAACCGAGCTAGTCGGGGCAGACAAGACACGAAGAAATCACGAGGATGCGATGCCTGTGCATGACAGACCAAACGTAGTCTACATCTTGACCGATCAGTGGCGTGCGAAAGCGACGGGCTACAACGGTGATCCGAACGCCGTAACGCCAAACATCGATCGGCTCGCCACCGAGTCACTCGATTTCGTCAACGCCATCGGAACATCTCCTGTGTGCACGCCGGCACGGGCCGCCCTGCTGACGGGTCGTTTTCCGACAGGCACCGGGATGTTCATGAACGACATACCCCTCTCGCCGGACGAGCAGAGCATTGGCAAGGCGTTCAAGTCGGGTGGGTATGCCACGGCCTACATCGGCAAATGGCACGTGGATGGACGCGGTCGTGCCAGCTACATCCCGCCGGAGCGTCGGCAGGGCTTTGACTACTGGAAAGTGCTCGAATGCTCGCACGACTATCAGAACTCCGAGTACTACGATGGGGATGATCAGACGATCAAGACGTGGTCCGGATACGATGCCTTCGCACAGACCGAGGATGCGTGCGAGTTCATTGGTCAACATCTTGAAGAGCCGTTCTTCCTGACGTTGTCCTTGGGACCACCCCATTTCCCGCACAACAACGCGCCCGAGGAATATCAGGCGCGCTTCGCGCCAGCCGATGTCCAGTTTTCTCCGAACGTGGCCTTTGACGACGCCGAAACCGAAGCCTTCACGCGCAAGGAAGCGGCTGGGTACTACGCGCATATTGCCGCACTGGATGGGTGCATCGGCCGTGTCGTTGAGACCCTGAAGGCCAACGGCCTCGAAGAAAACACCATCCTCATCTTCGCCTCAGATCACGGCGAGATGATGGGATCGCATGGTCGGAATCCGTTTATCAAACAGATCTTCTGGGATGAGTCTTGCCGTGTGCCCTATCTCCTGCGCTACCCTACCCTCACATCTCAACAGCAGGGGCGCAAGGTGACCACGCCTTTGGGCACTGTGGATATCATGCCGACCCTGCTGAGTCTGTGCGACCTCGACATTCCTGATCCTGTCGAGGGGAGAGATCTCTCCGTCTGCGTACGAGAAGGGGTCGAACTGGAGGACCACGCCGCGCTCTACATGAGCGTATCGCCGTTCAGTGGTAAGAACCATCGCGATCCTGCATACCGTGCGCTTCGCACCCACCGCCATACGTTCGTGCGCACCAGTGATGGGCAGCGCTATCTGTTCGACGATGTGGAGGATCCGTATCAGCTGCGAAATCTGGCAGACGAGCCGGAGGCAGCAGGTATCAGCAGTGGGCTACAGCAGGAGTTGGAGCGGCAGCTGAAAGGCATAGATGATCCTTTCAGGGAGAAGGAGTACTACCTGGAGAAGTGGGGTTACGAGGTGAACGATACAGGGGAAGTGCCCTATTCGAGATAGGCACCTCCCCTGGTGTAGTCGTCAGTCGACCAACTCCACAATGGAACCATCGGGTTGGATGCGCCGCCTTTCGGCTTCGACTCCGTCGAACCACTCCTCCAGCGCGCCGAGCATGCGGCTGGCCCGCTCCGGCTCGGACGACGCCAGGTTGCTCTTCTCCAGCGGATCGTCGTCGATATTGTATAGCTCCAGATCGGCCGGCGGTGGAGTGATCAGTTCCGGATCCGGCTCGCTCATCAGCTCGGTCACTTCATCGGGGTGGTATTTGTACTTGATATCCAGCTCCACGTAGCGCTCCATCACGCGTTTGTCCGCATCGGATTTGGGCTTCTGAGCCAGCTGGGGTCGCACCAGTTTCCACGGCCCCTCGCGCATCGCCGCGTTGATCCAGCCGACGGGCTGAAACTGGTTGAGCTGCCAGAACCGCGCCGGCGCCTCGACTCCCTCGCCGCGCAGTGTCGCCAACGCGTCGCCCCCGTCGAGGGCTCGCCCACCGGGCCGCTCGACGCCACAGATTCCGCCCAGCGTCGGCAACCAGTCGGTAAAGTGCACCAGTTCGTCGACACGCCGTCCGCCCTCCAGCCCTCCGGGCCAGCGCATGACCATCGGCACCCGGATGCCGCCCTCGTAGACCGATCCCTTCTGTCCGTTGAAGCCGCAGTTGTAGCGACGGGAATCCGTACTCATGCCTTTGGGCACCTGATCGGGCCGGTTACCGAAGGCCGGGCCATTGTCGCTGGTGAACATGATGATCGTATCGTCGGCCAATCCCAGCTCGTCGAGCGTTTCCGTGATCCGTCCGACGCCCTTATCCATGATCTCGTTCATCGCGTAGATGGTCGCCACGTTCGGGCTCAGCCCCGCTTCGATATAGGGTTGTACGACCTCGACCGGCGCTTGTAGCGGTGAGTGCGGGGCATTGTACGTCACGCAGAGCATGAAGGGGTCAGATCGGTGGCGACGGATAAAATCGACCGCCTCGTCGGTAAACACATCGGTCAGATAGCGCCCGTCCGTCGTCTCGCGCCGCCCGTTGCGATCGATCCACCAATCGAAGTAGTCCATCCAGCCGCCACAGAAACCCACAAACTCGTCAAAGCCGCGGGCGTTGGGGTGATAACGGTCGTCGAGTGCCCCGTTGTGCCACTTGCCGATCAGCCCCGTCTTATAACCCGCATGCTTGAAGGTGTCACCGAGGGTTACCTCGTCGAGGGCGATGCGGTCCATTCCACGCACCTCCATCGGTGTCAGCGCGCCAGTGCGGTGCGGATAGCGCCCCGTCAACAGCGCTGCCCGCGACGGCGAGCAGGCCGGCGCTCCGGCGTAGTGCTGGGTCAGGCACACCCCTTCGCCGACCAGCGCGTCGAGGTGTGGGGTCCGGGCCGGGCCGTCGTTGAAGACGCCGAAGTCTCCGTAGCCCATGTCGTCGGCGACGATCAGCACGATGTTGGGACCTTTGGGCATTGTCAGCGCCTCCTTCTGTATTGTCCGCCCCGTGGGCAATTTGTCATGCTGGCTATGATGGCTGAGGCCGGAATACATCTTGCCCAGATAATCGCGGGTCCTGTCTTCATCCAGGGGCACAGCGAAGGTTGCGGCGCGCACTCCTGAATACGCCGGTTGTCCACATCGGCCACGTAGATGAAAGCCGTCGTCATCCACGGAGGCGCTGCGTGTCAGCTTGCTCGTCTCAGCACCTGCACCTCGGTCTGTAGCCGCTCGCCAAGGCGGTCCTTCTCCAGTTCCAGATCATAGCGCACCTGAAGGTTGAGCCAGAATCGATCCGTGGTGCCGAAGTAGCGGGCAAGGCGAAGAGCTGTATCCGCTGAGATAGATCGCGTACCGTGGACGATTTCATTGATCCGTCGCGGAGAGACGGAAGTGTCCTTCGCCAATCGATACTGACTCAAACCAAGAGGTTCGAGAAAGTCCTCGAGCAGGATCTCTCCAGGATGGATCGGGGGCATGATCGTGGCGGGCATTTCTGACTCCTAATGGTAGTCGACGATCTCAACGTTGGTGGCGCGACCCGGCTTCCATTCGAAGCACACAGCCATTGGTCGTTGATACGGATACTGTGCGGAACGTTATTAACGTCAAGCGTTATCGCCAAGGCCCTCCCTGATCTCGGAGGT
>PBSR01000189.1 GCA_002726335.1 Gemmatimonadaceae bacterium | reverse complement strand
TCCTGGAAGACGAATCCCAGGCGGCGCCGCTCCGGCGGCCGGTCGATGCCGTGTTCGGCGCAGAACAGCACGTGACCGTCCAACTCCACATGCCCGGCGTCAGGCCGGCGGAGGCCGGCGACAAGATTCAGCAGCGTTGTCTTGCCGGCGCCGGAGGGCCCGAGGATCGCCGTCACCGCCTTGTGGCAGACCACATCGACGTCAAGGCGGAAATCGGCGAGCTGCCGCTGCAGACGAAGACTGAGCATCACGTAGTCCTGGCGCGGTGACGGGACCGCCGTGCCGCCCACTCGCTGCCCAGCAACGCGGCCAGCGACACCGCGATGGAGACCCACACCAGACGCAGGGCGGCCGCCTCACCACCAGGCTGGTTCAGGAACGTATAAACCGCGGCGGGAATCGTCCGCGTCTGCCCGCTGATGTTGCCGACGAAGGTGATGGTGGCGCCGAACTCACCGAGGCTGCGAGCGAAGGCGAGCATGGCTCCCACCCATAGGCCCGGGGCGGCAAGCCGGAGAGTGATGGTGAAGAACACACGCCAGGGGCCGGCCCCCAGAGTGCGGGCAACACCCTCCAGACGCGGATCGATTTCCTCGATGGCGAGGCGCACGGCGCGCAGCGACAGCGGGAAGGCCACCACGGCGGAGGCGAGGACGGCGCCCTTCCAGTCGAAGGCGAGACGCAGGCCGAGAGCATCGAGCAGGGGTCCGAGCCAGCCATGCCGGCCGAAGATCAGCAACAGCACATAGCCGGTGACGACGGGGGGCAGCACGAGAGGCAGGTGGCAGAGACCGTCGACGAGGAGCTTGCCACGAAACTCGTGTCGCGCCAGCAGCCAGCCCATGGCGACTGCCGTCGGCAGGCTCAGGGCCACGCTGGCCAGGGCCACACGGAGGGAGAGGAAAAGGACTTCCCATTCATCTGGTGTGAGAACGGCCATCGGCTTAGCTATTCTCCGTTGGTTCCCATCAGTATGCTGAAGCCATGGCGGCGGAATACGGCCAGCGCCGCTGCCGATTGCAGGGTGTCCAGCCGGCGACGGGTGGCGGCTGTGGCTCTGCCCGCCACGAGGGCGGCCGGGTAGCGGATCGGTGTATGCAGGCTGTCCGCAATCGAGACGACGACCTGCACGCGTCGGCTGGAGGCGGCGTCGGTGGCATAGACGATGCCAGCGTCACACTCGCCGCGCTCGACCCAGGCCAGAGCCCCGCGCACGTCGCTGGCGGGAGCCAGCCGGTGTACCAGCGTCGGCCACCAGCCCAGTGTCTGCAGGGCCTGACGGGCATAGATGCCGGCCGGTACGTGGTCCGGATCCGCCAGGGCAAGCCGACCTTTGAAGGCACCCCCGATATCGGCCCGCGGGGAGGCCACCAGTGCGAACCCCTCGTCTGTCGGGGCGATGAGAACGAGGCGGTTGCCGAACAGGTCCACCCGGGTTGTGCTGTCGATGTGTCCCCGCACCTGCAGGTAGTCCATCCAGTCCTGGCTGGCTGACAGATAGAGATCGGCGGGCGCTCCGGCTTCGATCTGTCGCGCCAGCAGCGACGAGCCGGCAAAGGACAGACTGATGTCGGTGTGGCGCTCGCGCGGCCACAACTCGTTGAGGGCGCCGGAGAGGCTGGCGGCAGCGAACACGGTGACTGGCTCCGCCCTGGCCGAGATTCCGGCAAAGAGGAACAGCGGGATCCACCAGGCAGCGCTCCGGGGTCGGATCACAGCACGGGTCATGAGCGAGAGATTGGGGGGGAGGCGGCGCAGCGTCAAATAGCCGCGGCCTGCGGCTCATCCTACTTTCGAGTCATGGATCTCGAAGGACTTCGTCTGGCCCTGCTCGGATTCGGCGTCGAGAACCGGGCTCTCGGCCACTGGCTGGCGACGCGCGGGCTGACCTTCACGGTGTGCGACTGCGATCCGGAGGTCCGTGTCGACGACCCGCCATGGGATGGAGCCGTGGAGGACTGGCGACTCGGCAAGGCGGCCATGGCCGGTCTTGGCGATTTCGATCTGCTCTTCCGCTCTCCCGGGATTCCGGTGCGCAGCCCGGAGCTGGTGGCCGCGCGGCAGCAGGGCATCCGGTTGTCGAGTGGAATCGACCTGTTCCTGCGCCACTGCCCGGCCCGGATTCTCGGCGTGACCGGTACCAAGGGCAAGGGCACCACCGCGTCGCTGCTGCTGGCGATCCTGGAGGCCGACGGGATTGCGGCGCATGTGGGCGGCAATATCGGCACGCCGCCTGTGAGCTTCCTCGACCGGCTGCAAGCCGACGATCTCGTCGTGCTGGAGCTGTCCAGCTTTCAGCTGCAGGATCTGGGCCAGAGCCCGCCGGGGGCCATCCTGCTGCCGGTCACCACCGACCACCTCGACTATCACGAAACCCGCGCCGAGTATGTCGAAGCCAAAGGTGAGATCTGCCGCCACCAGACTCCTGAGGGCTGGGTGCTGGCCGCCGCCGATTGCCCTACGGCGTTGGATCTGGCCGCCACCACCGCCGGACGCCGGTTGGCCTTCAGCGCGACGTCAGCGATCGAGGGAGACGGCTGCTGGGTCGACGCCGGACAGATCTGGTGGCGTCAGAACGGAGCGAACGCCAGGGCCATCGCCAGCACGTCGGATGTCTGCATCCGCGGGAAACACAACCTGGGCAACGCCTGCGCCGCCGTGGCGGCCTCCCTGTTGGCCGGCGCCTCAGACCAGGCGGCAGCGAAGGGGCTGGTGACATTTACGGGGCTCCCACACCGACTCGAAGAGGTGACTGAACGAGACGGGGTTCTCTACGTCAACGACTCCCTGGCGACGACGCCGGCCGCGGCCGTGGCCGGTCTGTGGGCGTGGCCCGATCGACGTGTGGTCCTGATCGCGGGAGGCTCTCCCAAAGGCGTGGACTTCACGGACCTGGGAGGTGCCATCGCCGCCGATGTCGTGGCTCTGGTGACGATCGGTCAGGAGGGAGCACGAATCGTGCAGGCGGCGCGCGCCGCGGGGTTCTCCGGTCCGGTCGACGAGGACTGCGCCACGATGGCTGAGGCGGTGGGGGCTGCTGCGCGGCGGGCCGCTACTGGTGATGTCGTACTGCTGTCACCGGCATGTGCCAGCTTCGGCATGTTTTCCAGCTATGCTGACCGGGGCGAGGCCTTCCGCCGCGCCGTGAAGGGGTGACCCGGTCGCACGGCGCCGATGGCTGGCGCCTCATCATTCTGACTGCCGTACTGGGCTCGGGTGTGGCGGCGCGGTTCTACGGCCTGGACTGGGGCATCGAGTCGCTCCGCGAGCTGGGGGAGACAGGCCGGCGAATCTCCCTTCAGGAGGCTTCGTTTCATCCCGACGCCGGCACGCTCCAGCAGGTCACGGCCAGCCTTCGTGAGTCGATCCATCCGCATCTGCTCGTCTTCGGCACGCCCCTCCTCTACTCGGTCTACGGGCCCGTCTTCATGTATCTGTTCCACGGCGTGGCCTGGCTGCTCTGCCTTGCCGTCGACTACTCGGCCTTCGCCCTGACGCCGCCCGAGAGTGCGGACTGGACCCGGATCGCAGGTCGCACCGTATCCGCCCTGGCCGGGAGTATCACCCTGTGGCTGACCTACCGCCTGGGCGCGCTGGCCTACCACAGGAGAGTCGGCGTGCTGGCGATGGGGCTGCTCGGCGCGACCGCTCTGCATATCCAGTCGTCTCACTTCAGCACCGTCGACGTACTCATGACCCTGTGGACGACCTGGTCGCTGCTGCCATGATGCGGCTGGCCACGACTGGCCGCCAAAGGGATTACCTGGCCGCCGCCGTTCTGATGGCCCTGGCGGCGGCAACCAAGCTGAATGCCCTCGTCATCCTGCTGCCTTACCTGCTCGCCCACCTGGCGCGCATCAGGAGCGCAGGTCTGAAGCTGGCGGATCCGAGAACCCACCTACCGGCGTTGTTCGGACTGGCCGCATTCGTGCTGGCCTTCGCCCTGCTCGTGCCCTCGTCCTGGCTGCGACCGGCAGACTATTTCGGCCCGGAGTACCACGGGAATGTCTTCTACAGCGCCAGGCTGAACGAAGGCGCCGTGACGATGCGAGGCGCCCTGCACTATCCGGGCACTATTCCTTATCTGTACCAGGCACTGCACCTGTTCCCTGCAGGCATGGGTGTCGGCTTTGCAATCGCCGCGATTCTCGGCGGCTCCTACGCCCTGACAAGACGCACGCTGGCCGACCTGCTGCTGGCCGGATTCGTGCTCGCCTACGTCGTCATCGTCGGCCAGCTGGAGGCCAAGTACATCCGCTACTTCGTCGTCCTGATGCCCCTCGTGGCGATCATGGCGGCGCGATGGCTGGCTGAGATCTGGCACTGGCGGGAAGGCACATACCCGGGGCGACTTGGCAGGCTGGCAGTCGTGGCCGCAATCGGCTGGACCGTCTCGTACGGCGTCGCCTTCACCACCATCTACGGCCGACCGGATCCCCGCGTGGAAGCCATCCAGTGGATTGCCCGTCATGCCCGGCCTGGAGCCACGGTGACCTTTGAGCGGGGTCACAACGGCATGTCGACGCTGATTTCGGCTGCGGGGCTGCCGAACACTCCCATCGATGTGGCACACTTCTTCGGCCGGCCGGTTCCCGCACAGATCCTGACAGACGGCGACTACCTCGGCTTCTCTGTCACCGGTCCGCTGGCGGCCTCCGAGTATCTCGTCTTCTCCGAAGATCAGCTGGTGGCCCGGGATCACAGTCCGCTGGCCGCACAGTACTATGACGCCCTCTTCGCGGGAGATCTCGGCTTTGAGCTGGAGCGCAAGATTACGCGTTCGCCCCAACTCTTCGGCCTGTCGTGGGACGATGGCGAGGCCGACCTGTCGTGGCGACACTTCGACCATCCCACCATCTACGTGTTCCGGCGAATCAGCAGACTGCGTTTCCTGACACAATATCCCGGGGCCGACATCTACTTCCTGCGGCGTCGGGAGGATGCCATGCAGGTCATCCAGCGAGCCGTGCTGGCCGAGGAGTTCCTCTTCTTCGAGCACTGCCTACCCCGATCACTGCGTCAGCGAACCGACCGGGAGGTCCTGGCGCGGCGGGTCAACGAGCTGTTGAGCCACGCACACATGGCAGAAACTCTGGGGCGGCCGGAGGCGTACTTCGAGGAGGAGGGAGACTGGAAACTGCACGTGGTGGAGGAGGGCGGTAGATACAGAGTACGGCTGAGTGACGGCCAGCTCATACCCTGAGGTCAGGTCCACACCTTTTCCCAGACGCCAGATTCGGCGGATCGGTAAACGGCCAGCGCTGTCCGCAGTTCGCCAAGAGAGTGCTCGGGCCCCGCTTCCGGATTCTTGCCGTCGATCACGGCAGCGGCGAAGTCAGCCAGCTCCGGTCCGAAGGACTGTGGGTAGCCACGTGGCTCCATCAGCAGCTGACCCTCACGGTGATCACGGTCGAACAGACGCAGAGCCCCCACGAACCCGGTGTCGATGGTCAGTTCCCCTTTGGTCCCGGTGATCCGCCACCACGGATCGGGAGCGAACACGGTGTCGATCATCATGG
Organism: Gemmatimonadaceae bacterium; assembly: GCA_002726335.1. Next base: position 10,477 of record PBSR01000189.1, on the reverse strand, counting down.
CGTCGAATACCGCCGTCTTGCCCGACTGGAAGCGCAGCAGGGCACGGGTCAGGGACTCTCCCTCCATCTGCTGCAGGGGATAGCCGATGGTGCCGATCACGTCCTCGATCTCTCCCATCCACATGCGCAGCGGCCGGATCCAGTGGGAGCCGCCGTCGATCGTGATACCACCGCCTGTCCGGCGCCTGTCGTAGCGCCAGGGCTCGTCGTCCTTGAACCAGACCGGATCGAACTCGTAGGTAAAGGCGGCTCGGGCCGTGATGATGTCGCCGATGGCGCCCGACTCGATGACCTCGGCGGCTTTGACGATCTCGGGCCAGTACTGGGCGTTCTCGGCCATCATGAAGACCGTGCCGGCAGCACGGGCTGCGGCGAGAATGCGCTCGCAGGAGTCGAGGTCCAACGACATCGGCTTCTCGAGCAGCACGTGTTTGCCGGCTTCGAAGCACTGGGTTGCTGCCTCTTCGTGCAGGTCGTGGGGCAGCATGAGGTCCACCGCGTCGAAGTCGCCCTTCTCGAGGGCTTCGGCCAATGATGTGAATGCCCGGCCTCCGGTTTCGTCAGCGTAGGCCTGCGCCTTGTCGGCGTCGAGGTCGACGGCGGCCGTCACCTCGATGCGTGGCGCGTGCTCCTTGATACCATCCAGATGGTAGCGGGCGATGGCGCCGCAACCGATGAAGGCGAGTTTCAGTCTTTCTGCCATGTCATGAGCCTTTGTGCGAGTGTCCGGGAGTTGCGCATGGCATCTACGCCTGCGTCGGCTTCAGTTCCAACAGCACCAGCAGCCAGACGCGATGCCAGTAGGCGCTGTTGATGTACGGGTCTGCGGCTGACGGCCAGTTGGTCCAGTACGTCTCGTTGTGCGGAATCCGGTGATACCACTGGACCAGGGGGATCGACGGCAGCTCGGCCAGCCAGATCGTCATGGCCTGACGATACAGCCGGATCAGTTCCGGATCGTCCTGAGCCACACCGGCCATGCGGTCGACGATCTGATCAAAGGACTCGTTCCCCCAGCGCCAGAAATGCTCGGCCGAGGTCCCAGTGGGGCGAACGAAGCGACTGTGATAGAGGCGCAGGGTGAAGTACGGGTCGCGCACGGAGCCGCCGTGACCGCTGATGAAGGCCATGGCTTCGCCCTGCGCCATGCGAGAATACACATCCGACGTCATGCGAAAGTTGGCATCGAAGCCGGCCCGTTCCAACTGCGCCACCAGCACGGGGGTCAGGTCATTGAAGATCGGGAAGATGTCGATGTTGATCTTGATGGGACGTCCGTCGCGGGTCCAGAATCCGTCACCCGATCGTGTCCAACCCTTCTGGCGCATGATGGCCGCACTCTTTTCCAGGCTATGGATACCGACTTCGTGTTCGACGAGAAGATCCTCCACCGCGAGGAAGAAGGGGCGCAACGCAGGGTAGTCGGGAAAGGGCAGCAGGGTCGGCGTTCCGGACTTCTGCCAGCCCACCTCCACCAGCTGCTCGCGATCGACGGCATAGTTGATGGCGCGACGCACATCGCGGTCCGAGAAGGGCTCCTCGAGATTGTTGAATCCCAGCGAGATCGGCCAGAAGTCGACGTAGCCATAGGGTGGCTCCCGTCCCGTCCACGTCGTGACCCGCGGGTTGCGGTCCAGCACGGTCCTGATGTTGGGCGGCCGCAGGTCGAGACTGGTATCAAGAGTATTGGCGATCAGGTCCTGCACGCGCTTGGACTCCTCCCGATACGTGAGATAGATGAGGCGTTCCACCTCGGGCAGTTCGGAGAATCCCGTCTCCTTGCCCCACCAGTCGCGACGCAGATCCCAGATACGCTGCTGCGATGAGGACAACGCCAGCTGATAGGGGCCGCTGAAGACAGGCAGACCCAGAGCCCGATCGAAGTTGAGAAAGGCGTTGGCGTCCTGACCCTGCCAGATGTGCCGTGGAACGATCGGCACGCCGATGCCGAAGTTGCTGGTGAAATAGGAGAACACGAAGCGCGGGTTGGGCGCAGTCAGGGTGATCCGGGCCGTGAGGCTGTCGACGGCAACGGCCTGTGTGACCCAGGTCTGCATGTCGACACTGTAGACCAGCTCGGGTGCGTGTGCCTGGAGCATCTCTATGGTGAAGACCAGGTCGTGTGCGGTCCACGGCGCCCCATCGCTCCACCTGACGCCGTCGCGGATGTGGATGACGACCTCGGTGTAGTCACTGTTGAACTGGTGCCCGGTGGCGATCCAGGGAATCATCTCATCCCGGAAGGCGTTGTAGAAGTAGAGCGGTTCGTAGAGGAAGTTGAAACCGGTGCGCGAGGTGGTTCCGGCGAGAAAGGGATTGAACGAGTTGTGGTCCTGGAACTGGCCACCGCAAATGTTGATCTCGGCACAGTCGAGGATCAGGGTGCGGTTCCGCGGGACGCTACGCAGGGTCTGTGAGGTGCCGTTCGAATCCGGTGTATCGCCGCAGCCGTAGGCGCCGAGGAGGATGAAAAAGGCGGGGACCAGCCACCGGAGCCGCTTTCGTTGAGGGTGGCCTGGAATGGGCCTCAACTGCATGTCGCTCAGATGTTGTACATCGGAACGTGAAGGCCGCACTCTTTGGCCTCCTGAGGATCGATCCGGTCGTCGGAGTTGAACCAGCGCCAGCGGCCGGCCCGCTGGTCCTCGTTGTCACCGACGGGCGTCGAGCAGATGAAGCAGCCGATGCTCTTGTAGCCCTGATCGTACAGCGGATGACGGGGGATGTCGTTGTCTTCTATGTAGGACAACAGGCGGTCCTCACCCCAGTCCGCCATCGGATTGAGCTTGAGGATCTGCCGCCGCGAGCCATACTCACCGACGGTCATCGCTTTCGGGGTGTCGCGGCGCAGGTTGGACTGATCCCGCCGCATGCCCGAGATCCAGCAGTCCACCGTCATCAACAGCTGCTCGTTCGGCTTCACCTTGCGGATCTGGCAGCAGTACTCCTGTAGCGTCTTGGTATCGAAGAACAGATACTCGCCAAAGCGACGGACCATGCTCTGCACCTGGTCTGATTCAGGCCGCTGCACCTCGATGTCGATGTCGTAACGCGCCTCGACTTCGCGTAGAAAGGCATAGGTCTCGGGGTGCAGGCGCAGCGTGTCGATGGTAGCGTAGCGCAGCTGCAGTCCGGCTTCGACGGCCATGTGAATCATGGCCACACCAGAGTACTGGAAGCTGGTACTGAGGACGAGTCGATCGGCGTCGAAGGTGCCGGCAGCCCACTTCAGCACCGGCAGGGCGTCCATCGATTCGAAGTCCTGACTCTCGAGATGGCCGAGGATCCGCTCATTGTGCACGTCCCAGGCGTGGACGGGGTCAACGGCGGCGGCATCGGATGTGGTCTGTGTCTGTGTCATCGGCTCTTCCAAGAGAGCTGGCTCTCCAGGGGAGCCTTATAATATAGAGGCAGAACCCCCGATTGAAAGCGAAATGGACCATTTCGCACTTTTTCCTTGACAATGTACAAGCGCCCCGGATACTTTTTCTCTGTCCGGGGGAATTCACCTTCGGACCCCGAACGAAAACTCATGCTGATTCTACTCACAGCCACCTGCTGACGATGCCGCAAGCCGCCAGACAATATGATGGCACTACCATCAGATATGATGGTACTGCTGTCCGAGTCGCCGTCATGAGGATCGCGGGGAGCAGCCTCCTCTCTGGTACGGGTCACTCCGAAACAGGAGGGATCACGCTCAGAGAGCGGAACACGCGTGCTAATACCGGCGACTTCGGAGCGGCATCGTTTGGTGCTTCCGGGGTCTGGCAGACACCGGTTCTGCGGTTCGGTTGTGAGGAGGTAGCAGGACGAGTTAAAGAACATACCCCGATGGCCAGCATCCAGTCAGATGCGGCGGCCATGAAGCCCCATACGGGGCCTGCAGCAGGGGAATATGATCCCGGAGGTTGAACATCGCTGAACCACCAGCGACACCAACCGTAGGGATCGGATCCCTACGGTCTTTTTTTTGGCCGGCTGCAGGCTCTGGAAGCATCAGAGATTTGCAGCCGGCCTTTTTTGTTGGCCAGCGCAGACGCTCCCGCTGAATACGGTACGGGAGACGCCGTGCGAGACGCCCGAAGAGCCATAAGGACAGGCTTTGCAGGGGCGGGGTCCCAGGGAGATGATGACGCTGGCCGCCAGGCAGGGCGCCCAGGCCAGCCCATCGATCTTCCACTCACCGACCCGGCGGATGACCGGCGGCATGAGGAGGCCGCCCAAGTTCCGCCCGAACCAGGGAGGCCGTACACTGAGGACGGCCCCCGATGCATCGAAGGAAGGCACACGATGCAGAAAGTCCCCGTCGAGTGGATCGAGCGCGCCGCTCGTGTCTACAACAGCAATGCCGACGCCTGCAGGGCTCTGGGAATCGCAGGAGGCACCTTCGGCCGTCTGTGTCGCCAGTACGGCATCGAAACACCCTTCGCCCGCCAGCGGACCGCCCGTACCCGGGCACGCAGGGCGTCGTAGCGCCAGCGCTATCCGCAGGGCAAGCGCCAGGCGAAACGCAGTCGCGGATCCGGGGGGCGGTGCGATCATCGCCACCGGCCCCCGGTCCGGCACCTGAAAGAGAACCATGGACACCGAGCAGACAGCGAGGCTTCTGGAGCCGACACCAGACCACATTGAGGCACGTCTCGACGCCGTGATCGCTGAGGACGAGGAGGTCCTCGTTCGCGTGTCAGCGGATATGGCTCCGGATGCTGCGCGCTTTGGCGACCGCTGGCTGGCGATGACGGCAAAGCGGTTGGTCATTCTGACCGCGGACGAGGAGCCGCTGAGCGTACCGGTGGACGAGATTCTCCGCGTCCACACCGAGCCTCTCGTCGGAGGCGGCCGACTCGAGGTGGAACGCCGCGATGCGCCGACTGTCCATGTTCCGTACACACAATCCCTGAGCGACAAGTTTTCCGAGGTCGCTCGCGGGCTTGAGCAGCTGCGTGTCGGCCGGCCTTTTCGCGTCGATTCTGCCCTCGAGGCCATGCGCTGTACCCGATGCAACCGCCTGCTGCCCGAGAGAGACGGCATCTGCCCAGCCTGTATCCATAAGTGGTCAACCCTGAAGCGGATCTCCGCCTTCCTGGCACCCTATCGATGGAAGGCGGTGGTCATGGCGCTGGCCTCGGTGATCACTACCGGGGCCGAACTGGCGCCCCCGCTGGTCATAAAACATCTCTTCGACAACGTCCTCGTCCCTTCGCAGGACCCGAGCCTCCCGGCAGATCTGGAAACCCGCTTCCAGCTGCTGGGTTTTTTGGTTCTGACCCTCATCAGCATCCGCCTCGTCAGCTGGGGGGCCGAGTGGGTGCACGGCTGGGTGGCGGTCTGGCTCGGGGCCAGGGCGACGGCGGACATTCGCAGCCAGCTGTACCAGCGCCTCGAGATCCTGTCCCTGCAGTTCTACGACAAACGTAAGGTCGGCGCGCTGATGTCCCGGGTGACGCGCGACACCGGTCGTCTGCAGGACTTTCTGGTCGACGGACTGCCCTATCTCGTCATCAATGGCTTGCTCATCGTCGGGATCGTCGGGCTGCTGTTGTGGATGAGTTGGGAGCTGACCCTGATCACCCTGGCCCCCGTACCCATCATCATGGTGTGGGGGGTTGTCTTCTGGAAGCGCATGCGACGCTTCTTCCGGCGCTGGGGAGAGACCTGGTCGAACCTGACAGACCGGACGGCTGAGGCTCTCACAGGGATCCGCGTGGTCAAGGCCTTTGCTCAGGAGGGCAGGGAGATCGGCACGTTCGACCGGCTCAACCGCAGGATCACCGACATCGGCGTGCAGACCAGTGTCAATCGCACGATCTTCTTCTCCACCGTGACGTTCCTCACAGGTCTGGGAGTCATCGCCGTCTGGTTCTTCGGTGGCCAGGAGGTAATCGATGGCAAGATGTCCCTGGGAACGCTGATCGCGTTCTACTCCTACATGTTCATGGTCTATGGACCGCTGGAGTGGTTCGGCGAGGTCAACTCGTGGATGTCGCGCGCCTTCGCCGGCGCCGAGCGTGTGTTCGAGGTGATCGATACCGTTCCCGAGTCTTTCGACGACGACAAGGCCCTGCGTATGCAGGACATGGAGGGACGGATCACCTTCCGCGATGTCACCTTCGGCTACGACAAGAGCAAACCGGTCCTCAAGGGGATCGACCTCGATATCCAGCCCGGTGAGATGATCGGTCTCGTCGGTCGTTCCGGCGTGGGCAAGACGACACTGATCAATCTCATTGCACGCTTCTACGACGCCGATCACGGATCCATCGAGCTCGACGGCATCGATATCCGTCGGATCCGGCTGCGCGATCTGCGCCGGCAGATCGGCATCGTGCTGCAGGACCCGGTGCTGTTCTCCGGTACGATCGCCGAGAACATCGGCTACGGAAAACCAGGGGCAAGACTGGACGAGGTGATGGCGGCGGCGCGGCTGGCCAACGCCCACAACTTCGTCCTGGCCAAGCCGGACGGCTACGAGACGCAGGTCGGTGAACAGGGCAACCGTCTGTCAGGGGGTGAGCGCCAGCGTGTGGCCATCGCCCGGGCCATGCTGCACAACCCGCGAATCCTTGTCCTCGATGAGGCGACGAGCTCGGTGGACGTGGAGACGGAGAGGCAGATTCAGCAGGCCATGGATCGCATGGTGGAGGGGCGCACGACCTTCGCCATCGCCCATCGGCTGTCGACGCTCAGGGATGCCGGGAGGCTTGTCGTCATGGATGAGGGCCGCATCGTCGAGCAGGGTACACACGCGGAGCTGATGCAGCGCCAGGGCGTGTTCCACGACCTGGTCAAAATGCAGCAGGAAGCCTCGAAGATCATCGCCATCGCGGAATAGGGATCAGGACGTGACAACTCAGACTCAGATCAAGGTCTCCGCGGAGGGGGCGTCTCCCTTCCGGGAGGATTCGCCGGACGTCGTGTCGGCCGGAGTGGCAGCGGCCACCGAAGATGACGAACGGGTGTGGATCCGTGTCGCCACCGACATGGCCGACCGTGACGTGTTTGCCGAGCGTTGGCTGGTGATCACCGACCGTCGGCTGCTCATCATGCATGCCAATGGCACACAGGCGACAAATGGGGCTGCCCTGGCCGCCGTGCAGCAGTTCCCGCTGAGCGATGTACGCGCGGCGAGGGTTGAGCCTCTGGTAGGCGGCGGCCGCCTGGAGGTGGAACGGCATACCGGGGAACCGGCCCAGGTCTACTACTCCAACAGCCTGGCGCCCAAGTTCTCCGAAGTGGCAGAGACTCTGCAACAGGTGTCGGTCGGCGAGGAACCGACGCTGGCAACGACCGTCGAGCGGAGTCGGTGCGACCGCTGCCATCGAGTCTTGCCGGAGAAGGACGGCGTCTGTCCTGCCTGCGTGCACAAGCTGGATACGCTCAAGCGCCTGCTGGCCTACATGGCGCCGTACAGAGCGCGGGTGGTCCTGCTGCTGGCCATCCTTGTGGCCGAGACCGGTCTCGACCTGCTGCCGCCGCTGATCACCAAGCATATCATCGACGACGTGCTCATACCCACGGCGAATTTCCCTCTGCTCGTATGGCTGGTGGCCGGCCTCTTCGGCCTGCGTGTACTGGCGTGGGGAACTGCGGTAGGGCGCCGCTGGGTGGGCGCCTGGGTCGGCTTCCGTGCCATCGAGAAGATGCGCGCCGATCTCTACCGGGCGCTGATGTACCTGCCCCTGCGGTTCTACGACAAGCGCAAGGTGGGGGCTCTCATCTCACGTATGTCGAACGACTCGGACCTGGTCGAGATCTACCTGATCTTCGATATCCCCTACATCATCAGCAACGGTCTGATGGTCGTCGGTATCCTGGGAGTTCTCGGCTACATGAGCTGGGAGCTGACCCTGTGGGTGTTGCTGCCCGTGCCCCCCATCGTCGTGGCATCGACGCTGATCTGGAACCGCATGGAAGCCTACTGGGTGCGCTGGTCGGCGAAGTGGTCACGCCTTACTTCTCACCTGAACGAGTCCATCCGCGGGATCCGGGTGGTCAAGGCCTTCGCCCAGGAGCAGCGTGAGGGGCAGCGCTTCGATCGACGCAACATCGACCTGCGGGACGTCAGCGTGTCGGCGGAGCGTCACTGGATCGTGTTCTGGATGGTGACCAACTTCTTCATGAGCTCCGGCGTGTTCTTCGTCTGGTATTTCGGTGGCCGCAAGGTGCTGGGCGAGAGCCTGACCCCCGGAGCCTTGATGGCCTTCATCACGTACGTGTGGATGCTCTACCAGCCGCTGAAGTGGTTCGGCGACTTCTACGGCTTCATGATGCGCGCCTATGCCGGCGCCGAGCGGATCTTCGAGGTCATGGACGCCAGGTCCGAACCCTTCCAGGATCCTGCTGCCACGCCCATGCCCCAGCTGCGCGGTCAGGTCGAGTTTGAGGACGCCTTCTTCGGCTACGATCCCGGCAAGCCCGTGCTGCGTGGCGCCAGTCTGTCGGTGCGGCCCGGGGAGATGATCGGTCTCGTCGGCAAGTCGGGAGCGGGCAAGTCGACCCTCATCCATCTGCTGTGTCGGTTCTACGACGTGACCCGGGGGAGCCTGCAGATCGATGGTGTCGACATCCGCAACATCCGGCTGGAGGACCTGCGCTCGCAGATCGGGCTGGTGGCCCAGCAGTCGTTTCTGTTCGACGGCACCATTGCGGAGAACATCGCCTACGGCAAGCCGGGGGTGAAGTTCGACGATGTGCTGCGCGCCTCCTACGCCGCCAACGCCCACGAGTTCGTCATCGCCAAGGCGGATGGCTACGACATGCAGGTCGGAGAGCAGGGCAACAAGCTGTCAGGCGGCGAGAAGCAGCGTATCGCCATCGCCAGGGCGATCCTCCACGATCCCAGAATTCTCATCCTCGACGAGGCCACATCCTCTCTCGATACGCCGACGGAGGCCAAGATCCAGCAGGCCATTGCGCGTCTGGTGGAGGGACGCACTACCTTTGCCATCGCCCACCGGCTATCGACCTTGCGTTCGGCGGATCGACTGGTGGTGCTCGACGCCGGGCGGATCGTCGAGGTGGGCACGCACGAGGAGCTGATGGCGCAGCAGGGCTTCTTCTACAAGCTTGTGAAGACACAACAGGAATCATCGGCGATGACCGTGAGCAAGGAACTGGAATCGTGACAGACGTGGACCAAGAGAAGAAGATCGCCGGTAACGGCAAGGTGAAGAAGCACACACCGACGCCGATCACGGTGACCCACCCAGAGAATGTGGATGTCAGCAAGGTGCGGCTGTACCGCGAGCCGGCCTGGAAGCTGCGTCTGACGATCGATGGGGACCGCTCGTACACCCGTATCAAGGTGGTACGGGCAGCGCCCCTGTCACATCCGACGCGCTATATCTCCCTGCTCGACGCCAAGGACGAGGAAGTCTGCATGATTCCCGACATGAAGCGCATGGACGAGGACATGCGGCAGATCGTACAGGAGGAACTCGACCGTCGCTACCTGACATCGACGATCGAGTCGGTGATCTCGATCCGCAACGAGTTCGGCACGTCCTACTGGGATGTGGCGACGAATCGAGGGCCGCGGGAGTTCGTCGTGCAGAATGTCGCCGAGAATGCCCAGTGGCTGGGCGACCACCGCCTGCTGCTAGTCGATGTGGATGGCAACCGCTTCGAGATTCCCAATCTCGGGGACCTGGACAAGAAGAGTCTGGGTCTCGTGGAGATGGTCCTGTGAGCCCCATGGGACATGAGTTCTGATGATCCGTGTGGACACCACCGTGCTCGATGAGCTTGCCCGGTTCGATTCGCCCACGCTGTTCAACGCCCTGGTCAAACTCGGCGGCCTGCCGAATGAGGAGTACACGGACCACACGATCCGCTGCCTGCTGCCGGGACTGGGGCCGGCACTGGGGTATGTGGTCACCGCCGAGATCACGACCAACGACCCCGATTCGCCATCGGTGCCGTGGGACAGCTACTACGAGCTGTTGAACGACACCGAAGGACCGCTGCTGACGGTGATGAAAGACATCGACTCCCGCCCGGGCAGGGGCGCCAGCTTCGGTGATGGCATGGCCGGTCTGCACAAACGTCTCGGTGTGGTGGGTGCCGTCGTCGATGGCACGGTACGGGATGTCCCGGGAATCGAGGGCGTCGGCCTGCCCATGTGGGCATGGGGTGCCGTGCCGGGTCACGGTGTGTTCCACCTGCAGCGCTTCGGCGAGTCGACGACGGTGGGCCAGCTGCGTGTGCACACCGGAGACCTGATGTTCGCCGATGCGGACGGCTGTGTGCGCATCCCCGCCGATCGGGCGGCCGACGTCGCCGCTGCAGCGGCAGAAGTGCGGCAGATGGAAGCCGAGATTCACGGCTTCGTTCAGTCGGACGATTTCACCTTCGCCAGGTGGCAGGCACGGGACAATGGTTGAGGACTACCCTACTCAGCCTTAGGGTTCGCAAGGAAACAAGTGGTCAGTTCTGTCCGGCTTTAGCCGGATGGATCGTGTAGTTCCAGTCGCCG
>PBSR01000188.1 GCA_002726335.1 Gemmatimonadaceae bacterium | reverse complement strand
CGATGAAGCCTTTGGATGGAATTGGGAGTGACCCGAGTATCGAGCGCACGAACGTACACGGAGCCTTTTCAGGGGAGCCCTGATGTCCAACCCGGAAACGTTCACCGCCCAGGCATCTCCACCCGGGGTGTCCTCTCCCGACTTGGTGGCAGAACAATCTGCATCGTCTGTCAACGCGATGACCCGGGAGTACGCAGACCGCAAGGGGGAGTCGGCGCCGTACCCCGCGACGACTGATACCGGCGAAGTCGACACAGTAAGAAGGGGGCCGTACCTACCGAGGTACGGCCCCCTTTCTTGTTCCTCCTAGTGCGACGAAACACTCTCCTTGACCCGCCCCCAGGCGTCCGTTTCGACCACCGTCGGGCTGTCCGGGTCAGACTCCGCTTCGATCTTGCCGAACATGAGCGATTGCCGTGACCACTGGGAATTGGTGATCCGGTAGCTCCACATGGGATCGGCGTTGCCATCACCGTCCACATCGAAGGCCTCGTATGCCTGCGGCTGATCGTCGGGCACGTTGAGCTTGAAGAAGCCATCGTCGGAACCGGTGAGTTCCACATACGAACGATACCCGAGACAGTTGTCGCCGGTCACGTCGACGCCATGCTCACGACCGGCGGCAAACAGCGCCTCCGGGATGAAGGCCGAGAAGCTCGCCGTGCCTCCGGAGGCAGAAACACCGCGGGCGGCCAGGCCGGTGGTGAAACCACCGATATCGGCAGGATCACTCAGTTGCGGCAGTTCGCTCAGTGCCAGCGGCTCGAGATCGGTCCATACCATGTCGGTGATGAAGGTCGTACCACGGAAATTGAACAGTTCGTTGTCGCCCTGCGAAGCCTGCACGATCAGGCCGAAAGCGGCGTCCAGATCATCCGGGTCGTTGGTCTCCGACAGTACCGGATCAACGATCGTCGCTGTCACCTGGAAACGTGTCGGTGAGAGCACACGGACGCCGACGTTGCCCGGCTGTGAAGCGTCGGCCAGCATGGCAGCAAAACTGATGCGGTCCTCTTCGGCCTTGGTAAACTCCAGCACCAGTCTTGTTCCGGCCTTCAGGTCGGAGTCTCCCAGTTCCATCTGCTGGATCGTCGGCCCGTCTTCTCCCGGAACGGCCGAGGCAAAGCCGAACAGGTAGACGCCGCCGCTGCCGCCACCGGCCCCGGCGGGGTTGGACGCTCCGGGCAGTCCGAACTTGGTCAGACCGACACCCTCTGCGATTTCGGTGAAAGCCTTGCCATCATAGGTGGAATTCGCCGGATCCCAGAGGATCGTTCCCGGCCCCTGCCCATGGAGGCTGGCAGTGCTCAAGATGATAGCGACGCTGGCGAAGCGAAGTGTGCTGGCGATCATTTTCTGCCTTTCTGTGTTGTTTCGATCGTGTTGCGCGCATCCGTGGCGATGGCTTCTATAGTGCTGACAGGTCACCGGAAACGTCCAGTAGAAACCACAGGCCATGGCGCAATACCAGGATCGCGACGGCGACGCCGCGGAAGAAGAAGAAGGCGAGCCCGAGCTCCCCGTCATGCAGAAGGTGGCGATCCTCTTCGTCGCCCTCGGTCAGGAGACCTGCGGTGAGGTGATGAAGTTCCTCTCCGATTACGAGATCGAGGAGATCACGCAGGCCGTCGCCAGCCTCAAGGCAGTCTCCGTCGAGATGCAGGACAAGGTTTTGGACGAGTTCGAGCAGCACCTGCTGGCCGGTGAGTGGGTCAGCCAGGGCGGCATGGACTTCGCCCGCGGCGCCCTGGAACGTGCCGTGGGACCACGCAAGGCGCAGGAGATCCTCGACCGCGTCGCCAGTACCGTGTCCTCTGGTTTCTATATGCTGAAAAACGTCGCCCGGAGCAAGTGGCGCCCTTCATCAGTCACGAGCATCCGCAAACCGTCGCCCTGATCCTGTCGCAGCTGGAGTCTCCGCAGGCCTCCGGAATCCTGGCACAGCTTCCCGAGCGTCAGCAAGCCGACGTGGCCTACCGTATCGCCACCATGGAGAACATCACCCCCGCCGTGCTCAAGGAGATCGAGGAGGCCCTCGAGGCCAGCCTGCGCGATATCCTCGGTGGCAACCAGGACGTGGGTGGTCCCAAGGTGGTTGCCGACATCCTCAACCTGACGGGTTCGTCGGTGGAGAAGAACGTACTGGATCAGATGGACGCACAGGATCCGGAGGTGGCCGAGTCGGTGCGCAACCTGATGTTCACCTTTGCCGACATCAACAAACTGACGGACCGCGAGCTGCAGATCCTGCTGCGCGAGGTCGACCAGAAGGACCTGGTGGTGGCCCTGAAGGCGGCCGAAGACGAGCTGAAGGACAAGGTCCTGGGCAACATGTCGGAGCGGGTGCGCCAGTTCATCTCGGAGGAGATGGAGTTTCTCGGTCCCATGCGCCTGAGCGAAGTAGAGGAGGTGCAGCTGCGCATCGTCCAGCAGGTGCGCCAGCTCGAGGAGCAGGGTCAGGTCACCATCGTGCGCGGCGACAGCGATGATACGTTCGTGTAGCCAATCGCTTGCGATTGGCGAGGCGAGGCGCATGGGCACCGACAAGACTTCCGATCCGATCCGCATTCTGGTTGCCGACGACCATCCACTGCTGCTGGAGGGTATCCAGGCGCAAGTATCACGGATAGCAGGTGCCGAGATCGTGGGACATGCGGTCACCGGTGAGGAGGCTCTGCACCTGGCCCGACAGTTGCACCCTGACATCATCCTCATGGATGTTTCCATGGCTGGAATCGGCGGCATCGAGGCAACGCGACGGTTGCTTGGCGCAGATGACAGCCAGAGAGTGATCATGCTCTCGATGCACGATGATGCTGAGTACGTTCGCCAGTCGGCTCAGGCTGGTGCTCGTGGCTATGTTCTGAAGAGTTCCAATCCGGCCTTGATTCAGCAGGCCATCGAGACGGTGATGGCCGGAGACGTCTTCTTCGATGAGGAGATCGCGGACGCTCTCCTGCAGAAGGGTACAGGCGCAGGGCCAGGAAAGGATCCGTCCCTGGCCCCCCGTGAACGCCAGGTGCTGGCGTTGCTCGCCGAAGGGCTGCTCAACAAAGAGATCGCCGACAGGCTCTGCCTCAGCGTGCGCACGGTGGAGACATACCGCGAGCGCCTGATGCGCAAGCTCGAAATGCGCAGCGTCGCCGAACTCACTCGCTACGCCGTCTCGCAGGACATCACACCATTGAAGTGACGTCTTTGCCGAGGACCGGGAACGGTCTTTCTTTGGTGTCATGGAATATCGTGCCTTCGTCGTAGATTCGGCCGACCGCCTCGCCCAACTCGAAAGCGACCTCGCTCGAGCCCGTCACACCGAGGAGGAATCGCGACAGAGTGGCGAGCGCTTCCGTCTGCTCATCGAGCATGGTCACGAGTTCGTCTTTCGCTATGGCTTCCACCCTCGTGGCTTTGAGTATGTCAGTCCGGGTGTGGCCGATCTCTGCGGCTACTCGGCGTCAGAATTCTACGCCAATCCTGATCTCGTTCTCGACATCGTCCATCCCCATGACCGCGCTGTGCTGCAGGAGTACATCGACGAGTCAGATTACTCCCGGCCCCTGGCACTGCGTTGTCGTCGGCCCGATGGTGAGATCGTCTGGGTGGAGCAACGGGCGTTGCCCAGCTATGGCCCGCAAGGTGAACTGGTCGCCCTCGAAGGCATCGTGCGCGATGTGTCCAATTACAGACATCTGCTCGAGGGGTCCGAACGCCCCTCCGTCTCAGTGGAGGAGCGCAGACACCTGCTTCAGGCTCTCCACCAGATCGGTACGGAAACGCTGGAGTCTCTCGAACTCGACCATGTGCTCGACACCCTGGCGCATCAGGTGGTGCGCGCCGGAATCCTGCGCAGCCTGATGGTGGCCCTCGTCGATCACCAGAACCATGTGGTCCGTGTGGCCCGCAACTACCTGAGCTTTGACGGCAGCTACGAAGAGGGCATCGGCCATGTCCGACCGGGGGCACAGATCACTCCCAGTCCGACGGTTGCCCACCGCGAAGGGGAGCGCCTCGTCTTCAGCGACCAGCGGATTATCGGCACTACGTACGACCTCGACGACGATAACATCACACCCACCGTCGCCCGGACCGGCGAGTTCACCGTGATTGACGGCCCGGATGAACGCTTTGACGAGCGCTTCGAACACAAAAACAAGAAGCTGCGTTCCGGGTCGGTTTCCTACTTCATCCCTGTCCAGCGCGAAGGTCGCGTCCTGGCCGTCCTCGCCACCGGCAGCCAGATAGAGGACCGCGAAGAGACTCTGGGCAGGATCGAAGCCATGGCACCTCTGCTGGAGCAGGCCGCAGTGGCCCTCGACCACGCGCTGACCCACGGACGCGTCCGTGATCAGGCCCGCGAACTCCATGACCTCAACGGGCGCCTCCGTGAGGAGGTCTCGCGGCGCCTGCAGGCCGAGGAAACCTTGCGCGACTTCTCTCAACGAACAGTCGGCCTGGCAGAGGAGGAGAGGCGGCGTGTAGCGCGCGAGTTGCACGATGGCGTCAACCAGCTTCTCTGTGCCGTCGGCTTCGGTCTGGAGGCGGCCGGACTCGAGGTCGGCGACCAGGCACAAGCCAGTCTCGACCAGACCAGGGAACTGCTCGACCGCACGATCCGCGAAGTGCGCCGCATATCTCAGGATCTGCGCCCTGGTGTTCTCGACGACCTGGGGTTGGCCCCCGCGATCCGCAGTCTGTGTGATGGGTTCGCACAGCGGACCGGGTTGACAGTGACCCACAGCCTGGAGCAGGTCCCGAAGCAGATCCCGCCGGAGATTGCCATCACCGTGTATCGCATGCTGCAGGAGGCCCTCCACTATCGGGAACGCCTCGAAGAGCCGGGTGGCATCACGATCCTCATCAGAACCGACGAGTCAGGTGCCATGGTCTCGGAACTTGCTGATGAAGGCGATCTCCATCGGGCCATCAGCGTGGACGCTCTGCAGTACATGCGTGAACGCGCCGGCCTCCTCGGTGGTACCGTCGCCATCGAGTCTCCGGCTGAAGGCGGCACGCGGCTCTCCATTCACCTGCCCTGGCCCTTGGAGAGGACACTGCCGTGAAGGACACTCCCATCGAGGTCCTGCTCGTCGATGACCATCCCGTCGTTCGTGATGGCATCAGTTCCATGCTCTCCGGCGTCCCTCACATTGCCGTTTGCGGCAGCGCCACAGGCGGACTGGAGGCGGTGGCGCTGGCAGAGCAGTTGCGCCCTGACGTGGTCATCATGGATATCGGCCTGCCGGACATCAACGGCCTGGAAGCGACGCGACAGCTGACGATGAGCCAGCCCGAGGCCCGCGTCATCGTTCTTACGGTGTACGACAATCGCGAGTATGTCCTGCGGGCCGCCCGGGTGGGGGCCCGCGGGTACCTGGTGAAGAACTCGCCGTCGGCGCACCTGCTGGAGGCCATCGAAGGGGTTCACGAAGGGCGTCTGTGCTATCCCGCCGAGCTGACGGAACTGGTTCTCGAGGAAGTGGCGCGGGGCGCCGCCGAACTCAGCCAGGAGCGGGAGTCAACCGACCTGAGCACCCACGAACGTCAGGTGCTGGCCCTGATCGCCGGCGGTCTCAGCAACCGCGAGACCGCCGACCGCCTGGCGTTGAGTGTGCGCACCATCGAAACTCACAGACGGCACATCATGGACAAGCTTGACATCCACTCGGTGGCAGGCCTGACGAAATACGCCATCCAGGAAGGATTGACGCACGTTGGCTGAGACATGGCTGTGAACGACACCACCCTCCTCACCGGCGCCACGGGCTTCATTGGCCGCCACACCGCCCGCCGGCTGGCCGCGGACGGTCACAACCTGCGGGCCCTCGTACGGTCGACCAGCGACGCCGCCGAACTGCGGGATCTCGGCGTCGATCTCGTGGAGGGGGATGTGGCCGACTGGAATGCCGTATGCGCTGCCGTCGAAGGCTGTCGCCTTATCGTCCACCTGGCCAACGTCTACTCCATGTGGGAACGTGACCCGGCCATCTACCGACGGGTCAACGTGGAGGGGACTCGGCGCGTGGCTCAGGCAGCCGCCGAATCGGGAGTGGATCTGTTTCTTCATATCAGCAGCGTCGTAGTCTACGGTCGCCCGGACGAAGTGCCCTTCCACGAGCGCTGCGCTCCGGGTCCCGAACGTTTCAGCGAGTATGCCCGCACCAAGTTCGAGGCCGACCGCGTCGTCGAGGAATTCGCCGTCAGCCACCGTCTGCCCGTAGCCATCCTCTACCCCGGCTCTGTCCTTGGACCTGGCGACGCCAAATCGTCGGGGCGGTACGTGGATGATATCGTTCATCGGCGCCTGCCCATGGCGGTATTCAGCGACGACGTCCTGACGTGGGTCCATGTGCGCGATGTGGCCGACGCCATCGCCCGCCTCCTGGGGCGTGACGATGCGGCCGGGGCCCGCTATGTGATCGGACGGCACCGACTGACCCTGCATCAGATCAACGAAGTGATCCAGGACGTGAGTGGCGTACGCCCACCACGACTGGAGATGCCCGACTGGATGGCGCGACTGTCGGCACGAGTGCTCACCGGGCTGTCCACGGTGATCGGCAGACCCCCTGTGTGGGGCCTGTCGACCGACGTGGCCCGCACGGTGTCCCACAGCATTCAGGCGGACGGCTCACGGGCGGAACGGGAACTGGGGCTGCAGTACACCGACATCCGCACGGCGGTGGCCGATACGATCGGAGCCTAGTGCTCTGTTGAGGAGTAGACCTTGTGAAAAGAGGGCGCCGAGGAACCCGGGTCGCAAGGCGCGTGATCGAGTCGGGTCAGTGGACCCGTCGAGTGAGCGCAACGCCGCGAGCCGGGATTCATCGGTGGCCGAATACAAGGTTCGCTCCTTAACAGAGCACTGGACAACCGCCTCTACAGGTAGTCGTTGATCACGTTCTCGAGCCACTCCTCACGACCGCTCGTGCGCGCCGCCTCGCCGTTCTTGTGGACATAGGCCTCCATGTCGGCGAAGCTCGCCTGTCCCTTCATGATCCTGGCACCCAACCCCCGACGCCAGCCAGCGTAGCGCTGCTTGACGAAGTCTCCGACGACGCCGTCGTCGATGATCTTCTGCGCGATCTTGAGTCCCCGGGCGAAGGTGTCCATACCGCCGATGTGAGCGTAGAACAGATCCTCCACGTCGAATGAGCCGCGCCGCACCTTGGCGTCGAAGTTCACTCCCCCGGGTTTCAGCCCACCCTGCTTGAGAATCACCATCATGGCGTACGTGGCGCTGTAGAGGTCGCTGGGGAACTGATCCGTATCCCAGCCGAGCAGCAGGTTGCCACGGTTGGCGTCGATGTTGCCAAGACGGCCGGCGGCACTGGCCACCGTCAGATCGTGCTCGAATGTATGTCCGGCAAGTGTGGCGTGATTGGCCTCGATGTTCAGGCTGAATTCGTCGAGCAGATCGTGGGCGCGAAGAAACCCGAGCACCGTCGCCGCGTCGTAGTCGTACTGGTGTGTGGTTGGCTCCTTTGGCTTCGGCTCGACCAGCAGCTTTCCCTTGAAACCCAGCTTCTTCTTGTGCGCCACCGCCATGTGCAGCAGGCGCGCCATCTGCTCCTGTTCCCTTGGCAGGTCGGTGTTGAGCAGACTGGAATATCCCTCACGGCCACCCCAGAACACATAGTTGGCACCTCCGAGGGCGACGGTGCACTCCATGGCCTTCTTGATTTGCGCCGCCGCCCAGGCGAATACGTGCGGATCCGGGTTGGTGCCGGCGCCATGGGTGAAGCGGGCGTTGGAGAAACAGTTCGATGTCCCCCACAGCAGCTTCACGCCGGTGTCCTTCTGCAGTCCCTTTGCCAGTTTCACGATCCTGTCGAGTCTGTCGTTCGACTCTTTCAGTGACGCCCCTTCGGGGGCGATATCGCGATCGTGAAAGGCCCAGAACGGGGCGCCGAGTTTGCCGATGAACTCGAAAGCCGCCCGCATGGTGTCCTCGGCGATCTCCATGGGATCACTCGACGTCTCCCACGGCCGATCGTAGACCGGCGTCGGGCCGAAGGGATCGGTGCCTCCCCCTTTCATGGTGTGCCAGTAGACGACGGAGAAGCGCAAATGCTCAGCCATCGTTTTCTTGCCCACTTTCTCCTTCGCGTTGTAGTGCTTGAAGGCCAGCGGGTTCTTCGAGCCCGGCCCCTCGTACTTGACCTTCCCGATTCCCTTGAAATACTCCTTCATCCTTCTTCTCTCCTACGGCAGATGGTGAGCAATTGCTCAGGTGTGTCGATGATGAGCTGGGCGCCGTTGGCCTCGAGTTCCTCGCGCTCGCGGAAACCCCAGGTGACACCCACGGTAAACATCCCCGCTGACCGTCCCGTCTTCATGTCCGTTGCCGTATCTCCTACGTACACCACTCTGTCGACATCGACATTCAGCGATGCGGCCGTCTCTCTGGCCCCGGCCGGATCCGGCTTGGCCGGGGTCCCCTGCCGCATGCCTCGGACTTCGGCGAAGGACCATGACTGCAGCAACGTCTCCACCGTGAGCCGGGTGAAGTCGTCGGGCTTGTTCGACAGTATCGCCAGGGGCACACCGCACTTGGTCAGTCCGTCGAGCATCTCGGCGATTCCTGCATACGGCCTCGATGTCTCCGCCCAGCGTCTGCCATACTCGGCCCGCATCTCGGCCAAGCGGCTGGCGACCTGTTCGGCACCGCGCGAACCCGGCGGCAGCGTGCGCCGTACGAGGGTTTCCATACCCTCTCCCACGAAGTAACGGTAGGCGGATTCCGGGTGAATTGGGTAGCCGGCCGCCGCGAGCACCGCGTTCATGCTGTTGGCCAGGTCGGCCAGAGTGTCGAGCAGGGTGCCGTCCAGATCGAAGATGACGGCGTCCGCTCTGCTGGTGGTCACGGATCTCGACCTACGCTTCAGGGGTGACATAGGCGGCGGTTGCTCCCCCGTCGACGGTGAAACTCGTACCGGTCACGTAGGAGGACTCCGCCGAAGCCAGGTACAGGGCCGCGTCGGCGATCTCTTCGGCGGCGCCGAAGCGGCCCATGGGTACGTGTACCAGCCGCCGTTGCCGCTTCTCTTCGGTGTCGAGGTATTTCATCAGCATTTCCGTATGCTGCGGACCTGGACACAGAGCGTTTACCCGAATGCCCTCGCGGGCGTGGATCACCGCCAGTTCGCGGGACATGGCCAGCACGCCTCCCTTGCTCGCCGTGTAGGCCAGTTGAGGCGTGGCCGCGCCCAGGAGGGCGACGAAGGACGCCATGTTGATGATCGAGCCGCCGCCAGCCCGACGCAGGGCCGGGATTCCGTGTTTGCAGCCGAGAAATACGCCCCTGAGATTGACCGCCATCGTCTGGTCCCAGACCGCTTCGTCGGTGTCGGCGCCGGCGTCGTCAATGTGGGAGATGCCGGCATTATTGAACAGGATGTGCAGGGCCCCGTAGGCGGACTCGGCCGCCTCGACCATGGCGGCACAGTCGGCGTCGAGGGAGACGTCGGCGTGTACGTAGAGGCAGCGGCCGCCATTGGAATCGAGATCCATTGCCACCTCACGCCCTTCGTCGTCACTGACGTCAGCGATGACGACACTGGCCCCTTCGGCGACGAAGCGTCGGGCGCTCTGTCGACCAATGCCGCTGGCTCCTCCCGTGATCAGGGCCACCTTGTCCTGCAGGCGTCCCCCCGTCACGATAACACCGGGTCGCTGACACGACCGACGGCCGCGGCGGCTACCAGTCCGCCGAACAACGCCTGCTGGCGGGGATCCTGGATCGCGGTCAGCTCCGGATGCCACTGCACTGCCAGCAGCCAGGGGTGATCCTCTGCCTCGAGGGCCTCGACGACACCGTCGGCGGCGCGGGCGACAGTACGCAGCCGTGGCGCCGCGACATCGACGGCCTGGTGGTGCCAGGAGGCGACGAACATCGACCCGGCGCCGACGACGGCTGCCAGGCGGCTGTCGGGCTCGATGGCAACGTCGTGATATGCGGGGCGACGGGGGGGGACGCGGTGAGCGAGTCCATCGCCCACCCGTTCGGGCAGATGTGTGATGAGCGTTCCTCCGAGGGCAACGTTGAGAACCTGTGTGCCTCGGCAGATGCAGAGGCAGGGAAGTTGCCGGTCGAGGGCGAAACGGGCCAGGGCCAGTTCCCCCGTGTCGCGTCCGGCATCCACCATGTAGACCGAGTCGTGACTCTCACCGGCGTAACTCGCCGGATCGAGATCGCCGCCACCGGACAGGACGAGACCGTCGAGGCCTTCGACCGCCCCGAGCATGTCCGTTGCCGGTGGCAGCAGCACCGGTATGCCATCCGCCCTGACGATGGCATCACAGTAGTCGGCGGGAAGAGTGTAGTTACCGCCACCTGCGGGATCACGCCCGTAGGTGGTCAGTCCGATGACCGGGGTCGTCCCGGCCCTCATCCGCGCTCGAAGTAGCGGGCCCGTTCCCAGTTGGTGACCGTCTCGTCGAACTTGCGTTGCTCGGTGCGAAAGAAGTGCAGGTAGTGCTCGACTACATCGTCACCGAAAGCCTCACGCAGCATGGTGGATGCCGACAGCTCGGCCGTCGCCTCCGCCAGGTTGTCCGGCACGCGGGGCAGATCGGCGCCGTCGTATACATCACCGACAAACTCCACCGGTGGCTCGATACGCTGTTGAATCCCGTCGAGACCGGCAGCGAGGGTGGCCGCCAGGGCGAGATACGGATTTGAATCTGACCCGGGAATGCGCGACTCGATGCGCAGCGAACTCCCCTTGCCGACCACCCGGAACCCGGCGGTGCGATTGTCGCGACTCCAGGCGATCGCCGTGGGCGCCCACGACTGGTAGACGTAGCGCTTGTAGGAGTTGGGGTTGGGTGCATAGAAGGGGGTGATGGCGCGGGCGTGGGTCATCCAGCCACCGAGAAAATGGCGGAAGACGTCCGACCCATCTCCCGAATCGGGATGGGCGAACAGGTTCGTCGTGCCCGCCTCATCCCACAGGCTGATGTGCAGGTGGGCGCTGGAACCGGCCAGATCGGCCCGCCATTTAGCCATGAAGGTCACGGAGCAGTCCTGCTGCAGGGCGATCTCCTTGCAGCCGTGCTTGAAGAGTGCGGCCCGGTCCGCCGTCTCGAGGGCCTCGCCGTGACGGAAGTTGACCTCGTGCTGACCGGGCCCCCACTCACCTTTGCTCGATTCCACCGGGATCCCGGAGGCGCTCATGTGACGTCGCACGGCGCCGTGGTAACCCTCGGACCGGGTCGCGGCCAGCATGTGGTAGTCCTCGATGTACGCCCCTGCGGTCGAGAGCAGGTCGCCGTCGTACTTCTTCTCACGCGCCTCGTCGTAGGAATCCTTGAACAGATAGTACTCCAGCTCAGAAGCCGCCTGAGACTTGAACCCCGCCGCGGCGAGGCGGTCGACCTGCTGCCTCAGGAGCGTTCGAGGCGCGATAGCCACCGGTTCATGTCCGCTGCCGCGATGCAGGTCGCAGAACACGAGGGCCGAGTTCTCGAGCCAGTCCACCAGACGCAGCGTCGACCAGTCCGGCACACAGTGCACGTCGCCGTAGCCTTTCTGCCAGTTGGCGAAGTCGTACCCTTCGACGACGTCCATCTCCATGTCGACGGTGAGCAGATAGTCGCAGGCGTGCATCCCACCATCGACGGTCTCCTCGAGGAAGAAGCTGCCGGTGACCCGCTTGCCCACGAGGCGTCCGTAGAGGTCGGGAAACACGACGAGCACGGTCTCCACCTGGCCGGTCTCGATATGGCTCCGCAGATCGTCAAGAGTCAACATGAAGGTCAGTGTACGCACCCTCTCGGGGCAGCCGCAACCAGGTGGACCAGCAAGCTGGTGGGGACCGACATGATTCGCTTTCTTCGCCTGCATGCCCGAACGCAAGATCAGAGTCGGCGTCATCGGCGTCGGACGGGGTCGTTCCTTCGCCGGCGGTGCCTCCGAAACAGTGGGAATGGAGCTCGTCGCCCTGTGCGATCGCTGGGAGGAAAAACTCGACGAGGCAGGCCGCCAGTTCGGCGTAGCCACCTATGCCGACTTCGACAAGTTCCTCGAGCACGACATGGACGCCGTCGTGCTGGCCAACTACTTCCACCAACACGCCCCCTTCGCCATCAAGGCCCTGCGGGCGGGTAAACACGTGATGAGCGAGACCGCCGCCAACGGCACGCTCGCAGAAGGTGTCGAGCTGTGTCGCACAGTCGAGGAGACCGGCCTCACCTACATGTTCGCTGAGAATTACCCGTATACCGTTTTCAATCAGGAGATGCGACGCGTCTACCGCACCGGCGAGATCGGCGAGGTAACCTACGCCGAGGGCGAATACAATCACCCCATGGCGCAGGAGTCGCGTCTGCGTCTGGCGCCAGGCCGGAACCACTGGCGCAACTGGCTACCTTCCACCTACTACTGCACCCATGCCCTGGCGCCGCTGATGTCCATCACCGACACCATGCCGGTGCAGGTCAACGCCCTGTCGATGTCCTGTGAACGGGTCGAGCGCAGGGGTGCCCGCGTCTCGGACCCCGGTTCGGTGATCCTCTGCCGTATGGACAACGGCGCCGTGTTCCGCCTGTTCGGACTGATCCTGCCGGGACACAGCTGCTGGTATCGGGTCCACGGTGATCGCGGCGCCATGGAGATCACTCGCGGCCAAGGCTACTTCGGCCCGGGACAGGTTCGCGTCTGGCACGAGGAGTGGGACACGCCGGATGGGGTGGAAGCCGAACGCGTGTATGAGCCGGAGTGGCCGGAGCATGGGGATCTTGCCGAGAAGGCCGGGCATGGGGGGGGAGACTTCTGGACACCCTTCCATTTCGCCAACGCCATCCGCTCCGGTGAGCCGCCGTTCCTGGATGTCTACCGCGGCGTGGCCATGTCGTCGGTAGGTATCGTGGCCTGGAAGAGCGCCCTCGAAGAAGGGGTCCCGGTGGCTCTGCCCGACTTCCGCGACGAGGCGAGCCGCAGTCGGTTCGAGGATGACCACTGGTCTCCCTGGCCGGACGATGCCGGTCCGGGTCAGCCACCGCCCAGCATTCGCGGCTTCCGCGACCCCAATCCCGACGGCCTCTCCCGCGGGCGCGAAGTCTGGCGGGAGATGGGCTACTCCGGAGAGGACTTCTGATGGCGAGCACGCCCGTACGCTACACCGACCTGCGACCCCACCAGTTCCGCGAACGAATCCAGGATCGTCCCGTCGCCTATCTGCCGCTGGGAACGATCGAATGGCACGGTGAGCATCTGCCCCTCGGCTCGGACGCCATTATCAGCGAAGGGCTCATGTGTGAATGCGCTCGACGTTTCGGTGGTATCGTCATGCCGCCGGTTCATCTCGGTCCGGATCGCACCAGCCGCCAACCGGATGGCGGCGTCCTCGTCGGCATGGATACGGCCGAAGGCGTCACCGACCCCCATCGACAACTCGACGGCAGCTGCTACTGGGTCAGCCAGGGACTGTTCCTGCAGATCATCGACGCCATCCTGTCGCAGCTGCAGCGCGCCGGGTTCCGCACCGTGTTCGCCGACGGCCATGGACCGTCGCGCAGCTCGTGGGTGGCTAACCTGGCAGAACGCGAACAACGCTTCGGCCTGAAGCTGCTGGGCGTCACCACCGAGGTGCGCGATCAATGGCGCAGCCAGATGGATCACGCCGCCCGTAACGAGACGTCGCTGGTCATGGCCCTGCGTCCCGAGCTGGCCGATCTGTCGTGCCTCGACGCGGATCGAAACATCTGGCCCCAGGGCGTCGGCGGCGAGGATCCTCGTGACGCCACCGCCGACGAGGGACGCCGGCTGCTCGAAGCCTCCATCCCCATCGTCGGTCGCCTGCTGGATGCGGCCGACGCCTCAACGTAATGGGAGAACAGATGACCGTCCTTATGCAGGAGATGACGCGGGAGCAGATCAAGGCCGTGGCGCCCACAGCGGTTGGCGTTCTGTGTACCGCCGCCACCGAGCAGCACGGTCCACACATGGCCGTGGGCACCGACACGCTGCTGGTGAGTACCGTCGCCGAACGCGCGGCGCTGGCTGCGGCCGACACCGTGCCCGTCGTCATCACGCCACCTCTCGCCTTCGGCAGCTCCCATCACCACTACCCTTTCGGCGGCACGATCTCACTGACGAGCGAGACCTTCGCCGGTGTCGTTCTCGAGGTCCTCGAAGGCCTCGTGATCACCGGTTTCCGCCATCTCATCGTCCTCAACGGCCACGGTGGCAACAAGGATCTGGTGGGTATGGCCAGCCAGGACTTCGTCAACCGTCTCGGGCATCCGGCGACGGTGGCCTCGGCCAACTACTGGGACATCGCCAAACCCGCTATGGTCGAGGCGGGCCTGCTGCCGGCGCCGCGGATCCCCGGACATGCCGGTCACTTTGAGACGTCGGCGATCCTGTCCCTGCGTCCCGACTGGGTCGACGAGAAGGCGCGCGCTGCCGTGACCGACATGGAGGGCGAAGGTTCCGGCCTCGACGTCGATCTCACCGGCGCTGTCGTGCAGACCCATGGGGCCTGGGGCAAGGGTCCCGGACACACCGACAACCCCGCCGCGGCCACGGCGGAACTGGGGGAGAAGCTGCTGGCCGTCGCCGTGGCAGAAGTCGCCCGCTTCTTCCGCGACTTCAGCAAGGTGGCCGGGCCGGTGGTCGACTGATGGAACGCGATACCGCCTTCGAGATGGCCGCCTCCGCCATCCGTTTCGGTACGGGAATCACAGCCGAGATCGGCATGGATCTGGCGGACGTGGGCCTCGCACGCGTGCTCGTCGTCACCGATGGCCGTCTCGCCAGTCTCGAACCGGTGGCCGTGGTCCGTCAGTCGCTCGACAATGCCGGCGTCGCCCATGACCTGTATGACGGCGTGCACGTAGAGCCCACGGATGCCTCCTTCAAGGACGCCATCCGCGTGGCCACCGAGGGTGGCTACGACGGGTACGTCGCCGTCGGTGGTGGCTCCAGTATGGACACTGCCAAGGCGGCCAACCTCTACGCCTCCCATCCACCGGGGGACTTCCTCGATTATGTGAACGCACCCATCGGCAAGGGGCTGCCCGTACCGGGACCGCTCAAACCACTGATCGCCGTACCCACCACGGCGGGCACGGGCTCCGAGACGACGGGCGTCGCCATCTTCGACCTGGTGGAGATGCAGGCGAAGACCGGTATCGCTCACCGGCGTCTGAAGCCGACGCTGGGGTTGATCGATCCAGACAACACGAAGAGTCTGCCGCCGGCGGTGGCCGCATCCACGGGCCTCGACGTGCTCAGTCACGCGCTGGAGTCCTATACCGCGATTCCCTTCGACCAGCGACCACGTCCCGAACGCCCCATCCTGCGGCCCTCGTACCAGGGCGCCAACCCGATCTCGGACCTGTGGGCTCTGGAGTCGTTGCGTATGATGGCGCGCTTTCTGCCCCGCGCTGTCGCCGATCCAGAGGATGACGAGGCCCGCGGACAGATGCTGCTGGCCGCCTCGTTCGCCGGCATCGGCTTCGGCAATGCCGGCGTCCACCTGCCCCACGGCATGTCCTATCCAGTGGCCGGCAGGGTGCGCGACTACCTGCCGCCGGGTTACGACGCCGATCACGCCATGGTCCCCCACGGCAACGCCGTCATTGTCAACGCCCCGGCCGTGTTCCGCTTTACGGCCAGCGCTGACCCACGGCGCCACCTGCGGGCCGCCGAAGTCCTGGGGGCTGACGTCGCTTCCGTGCAGGAAGCGGACGCCGGACGCGTGCTCGCCGATACGATCATCGATCTCATGCGCAGCCTCGACGCCCCCAACGGCCTGCAGGCTCTGGGTTACACGGCCGAAGACATTCCCGCTCTGGTTGAAGGCACACTGCCCCAGCATCGCGTGACGAAGCTGTCGCCGAGGGAGGCCGGAACGGAGGAGCTGACGGCGCTGTTCGAGGATGCCATGCGGTACTGGTAGCGGTCCACTTCACCTTTCCTTGAGATAGGCGAAGGGCTGCTGGCCCCACGGCATGGGCCGACCTCGGCCGATGACCATCAGTTCGTACCAGTCGTCGCGGTCGAGGTCGAGATCCGCTGCCGCTGCGGCTTCCGTGATGTGCTCGGCATTCGCCGTACCCACCAGAGGCACGACGCCACCGGGCAGTCGCATCAGCCACGCCAGCGCCAATTGCCCGGGCGTCACCCCCAGTTCACTGGCCAGGGCGCCCAGCTGGGGTGGCCACACCGGCTTCGCGCTGCTGCTGCCAGCTAC
Organism: Gemmatimonadaceae bacterium; assembly: GCA_002726335.1. Next base: position 11,978 of record PBSR01000188.1, on the reverse strand, counting down.
CGTGGTCAAAGGCGGAATTCGCCGTCAGCACCCCTCGGTGCAGCGGGCTGAAGCAGAGGACGCTCATCTTCTTCTCATGGCACACGGCTGCCAGTCCCGTCTCCAGCGGCTCCAGATGCAGCAGGCTGAACTGCGTTTGCAGTGATTCGATCCGAGTGTAGGCGGACAGCGCTCGGATCTCGTCCACTGTGTGGTTGCTCACACCGGCGTGGCGGATCTTGCCTTCCGCCTGCAGGTCTTGCAGTGCCCGCGCCGTCTCTTGCGGATGCGTGAGGTAGTCGATGCGATGCGGCTGGTACAGATCCAGATACTCCATGCCGAGACGCTGGAGAGAGGCTTCACACGAGGCCTTCAAGTAGTCGGGAGACAGGTCATATGCTTTGCGCTCATAGGCCGGCTCCATCCCTGGAAAGACGATGCCGCACTTGCTGGCAATCACGACCTGCTCGCGGTCGGCGCCGGCCTCACGCAGGGCTTCGCCGAGAAGGGTCTCGGCCTCGCCATCACCGTAGACGTCAGCGGTATCGAAGAAATTGACGCCCAGCTCGAGGGCGCGCGCCACGGCGGCCTTGCCGTCGCCGGCACGCTCCTCGGTCAGACTCATGCCACCGTAGGCGATGGCGGAAACTTCGAGATCGGTCGAACCAAGACGTACTGTACGCATACTTGTTTCTCCTGCGAGAGGCGCGAAGATGCTTGACTCGTGAGCAGTCCTGCCCTTTGTACCTTGGTTATTTATAGCATCTGTTTCGATAGCTGAGCGCCCTTGGACTGAGGACCCGAAGGAGACCTGTAGTGAAGTTTGTCAGGAAATCACCAGAAGCGATCTTTCTGGCTCTCGTCTGCATCCACTCGGTTGTGCCCGGTCGGTCTGGTGCAGCTGGTGACGGAGTCACCGCACCACACGTCTTTGCCCGCGTTGCCCTCCTGCGCGAGAAGATAGAGATGATTCGCTTCGAGATGGGCAGACCGCGCAGCGTTCAGTCTGATCTTGCGGTGTCCAACGTCGTCCCCCGCGAGGTATACTCACAGGCCCTGGCGCTGTTTCTGAAGGCCGACCGGCTCTGTTTCGAGCAGACTCGAGGACATGCCTCGGCGCCGGAGATTCCGGACGAGGTCATCAGGCCAGCGCACGTCCTTGCGGTGGTCGATGCCTCTCTGGCACGGTTGGATCTGGTGGGTACATCGATCGGTATGGTGGACAGGGCCGTCGAGCCCACCCGCGATGACAGCAGGACACCCACGGATGTGTTTCGATCCATCATTCAGGCGAATCGTCAATTGAACCTGATGCTCGACAATCAGGTATCTCACAGCGACGTGTTTCAGCAGGTCACGCTGGCCATCAGCTACACGTCGCGCCTGCTCGCCCGGTTTCCTGGCGGGACGCGGATTCCAGCCTCCGACGATTACGAAAGGGGAAAGCGTCCAGCTGACGTGCATCGCCGCCTGGTCGGCTGCTTCGAAGTCATCCAGAGAATCGCTGAACTTGTGGGGCTCAAGACACTGGAGCTGAGGTCACTGGATGCAACCGAGCATGGGATCATACCGAGCGACGTCTACTACATCGCGTCCCTTCTGGTCTCCGATCTGGCATACCTTCACAGCCACGTGCTCGACGCTGATCCCCCTGTCGAGATGTATTACCCAGGACGCAAATTCCCCTCACACGTCTACCAGCGTGCCGGACTGCTGAAGAAGCAGCTGGCGGAGTTGCTGAGGCATGTAGAGCAGGCTCCCGAACGCCTGCTGGGTGAGGAGTGAGGGTGTGAGCAGCCCGGTCGGACCGCCGCCATCACGACGGGGGATTCGTTCAAAGCTCCTGAGTTCTCACCTGACGGTGGCAGCCATCGGCGTTGGCCTGCTCGGGGTGGCCCTGGTTTCGACTTTCTGGCTGCGCGCCAATGCCCAGCGACTATCGGTCGTGCGGGGACCGACAGTGCGCTCCTCGACGCTTGCCCTCAGTGGCGTGCAGCATTCGCTGGCCGCACTGAGGGGATGGGTTGCCCTGGAGGACACCACCTTTCAGGTCGAGAGGCGAAGCGCCTGGGCGGACGAGGTCAAACCTGCGGTGGACTCCCTCCAGGCCCTCAGCGTCGGCTGGACGAACTCTCAGAACCTCGTTCGGCTGACGGAGATCACCCGTCTGCTGGAGGACCTGGAAGAGTGGCAGTGGTGGATCGAAGATGTGGCCCAGACGCCGGGAAACGAAGCCGCACGAGTGGTGCTTCGGGGGGAGTTGCAGCCGCTGACTCGCGAAATCCTCCTGACGGTCACATCACTGATCAACGAAGAGAAAACGCGCACCGGGAACCGGACCCCACTGCTGGGTCAGCTCGCCGACTTCCGCGGAGCTCTCGCCGCCAGTGAGGCTCAGCTTACGAACTTCGTGGCTGACGCGGGAAGCGAGTATGAGACAGAATATGTCGCCTTTGTCGACATCGCCGCAGACCGGATCGACCAGGCCTGGTCGAAGCAGGATCTCCTCGCCGATGACCAGCATGATCGCCTCGTCTGGCTGAAGGACGAATTCGCCCTCTATCGCCGCCTTGCAGAGAGGACGATCGCGATTCGGAAATCTCCTCGCTGGAACGTGTCCCAGCTCTTGATGGGTACGCAGGCCCTGCCGCTGGCACGCCGAGTCACCGACCTGCTCAGTGAGATGTCGGTGAATCAGGACCACCTGATGCGCGAGGATGGGAAGCGGGTTGTAGCGATCAGCAACCTGGCGACCGGTCTCCTCGTGATCCTGATTGCGGCCATGATCCTGACGGCGTGGGTCGTCTCTCGCCGGGGCTCGGAGCGCATCACCGGGCCGATCGAGACACTCGCCAATGCGACCCATGACCTGGCCGCCGATGGTGGCGCCCGGGAGGAAGACATCCCGGTCGTCGGCGACGACGAGCTCGCCGACCTGACCCGCTCGTTCAACTCGATGCGCGCCAGCATTCAGAAGTACAGCACAGATCTGATGGAAGCCAAGGAAGCTGCAGAAGGGGCCTCACAGGCCAAAGCTGATTTTCTGGCGAACATGAGCCACGAGATCCGCACGCCGATGAACGCCATCATTGGCATGGCACATCTGGCGCTGCGCACAGACCTCGACGCGAAGCAGCAGGATTACGTGAGCAAGATCCAGGGCTCGGGACAGCACCTGCTGGGCCTGATCAATGACATTCTGGACTTCTCCAAGATTGAAGCCGGCAAGCTCGACATCGAGCACATCGACTTTTCATTGGAGGACGTCCTGGACAATGTCGCTGCCTTGATAGGATCGAAGGCGACGGACAAGGGACTCGAACTTCTCTTCGACATCGACCCCGCCTTGCCCCCGGACCTGCGTGGCGATCCACTCCGAGTGGGGCAGGTCATCGTCAACTATGCCAACAATGCCGTGAAGTTCACCGAGGAAGGGCAGATCGTGGTCCGAGTTCGGCTGGAACGCGAAATCGGGGATAATGTGCTCATCCGCTGCGAGGTGCAGGACAGCGGCATTGGCCTGACGCAGGAGTCTCAACGGAAGCTTTTCCGCTCCTTCCAGCAGGCGGATGCCTCAACGACCCGTCAGCACGGCGGTACGGGTCTCGGGCTGGCGATATCGAAGCAGCTGGCAGACCTGATGGGTGGCGACGTGGGCGTCGGAAGCGAGGTTGGCAAAGGGAGCACGTTCTGGTTCACGGCGCTGCTTGGCAGGGGACAGTCGAAGGAGAAGGTACGCTCGATCGAGGTCGATCTCCGGGAGCGACGCGTCCTCGTGGTCGACGACAATCCGCAGGCGCGACACATCATCTCTGAGATGCTGACGTCCATGACCTTCCGCGTCGATGAGTCGCCATCGGGTGAGGAAGCTCTCGAACTGGTCCGTGCCGCCGATCCGGAAGACCCGTACGACATCATCTTCATCGACTGGCGAATGACACCCGGCATCGATGGCATCGAGACCATCAGGCGGATTGCCGACCTCGATCTTCCAGGACGGCCGCAGCCGGTTCTGGTTACAGCCTATGGTCGCACCGAGGTCATCGAGGCTGCCCATGAGGCCGGAATCGTCATCACGTTGGTCAAGCCGGTGAACCCGTCACAGCTGCACGATGCGGTCCGGCAGGCACTCCACGGCGACCATGACGGCCGGGTAGAGGAACAATCAACGTCGGCCACCGAGGGACTCGATCTGTCTCCGATTCAGGGGTCCCGCCTCCTCGTCGTCGAGGACAACGAACTCAACCAGCAGGTAGCATTGGAACTGCTCGAGTCGGCAGGCTTCCACGTAGACCTGGCAGAGAATGGTCTCATCGGTGTTGAGATGGTGGGCGCCAGGGCCTACGACCTCGTGCTGATGGACATGCAGATGCCCGTGATGGACGGTGAGACTGCCACACTCGAAATCCGGTCCGATGAACGCTTTGGCGACCTGCCGATCGTTGCCATGACCGCCAATGCCATGGCGGGTGACCGGGATCGGTGTATCGCCGCCGGCATGAACGACCACATCGCCAAGCCCATCGATCCGACGGGCATGTTCAGGACATTGCTGGAATGGATTCCGGCCGGGGAGCGCGAGCTGCCAGATCCAGCCGCCGACGCATCAGTCGGGAGCGATTCGGTGCAGCAGAAGGCCGGCGGGTTCGTTACCGACGCGATGTCCTCACTGAAGGCCGTACCCGGCCTCAATGTTGAGGAGGGTCTCAAGCGGGTCATGGCGAAACAGGACTTCTACGAAAGGCTCATCCGGAACTTTGTCGATGGCGATGAAGCGAGAGCGGTGGAGACCATCCGCAATCTGCTCTCGGAGGACGACTCAGCAGGCTCCGAAAGAGCCGCGCACTCACTGAAGGGTGTCGCTGGGACCCTTGGGGCGGCAGGACTTCAGTTGCGCGCGCAGGAACTCGAGTCCGCCATTCGCGAAGGGTATGCTCAGGAGGAGATCTTCTCACATCTTACCTCCGTACAGCAGGAACTGGATCGACTCGTGGGTGACATCCGGGATGCCCTCGGGGAAGAAGCAGCTGCAGCCTCGGTGAGTGAGGGGTCTGCCATCGATCTGGATACAATCGATGACCTGCCAGCCCTGATCCAGGCTCTGGGGCCCGGGAAGGAGCGCGTTGCTGAACTTCGGACAACACTTACGATCAACGAAATCGAGGGATTTTCCGAGCAGATGAGAGCGATGGGGACCACGCACGGATTTGCTCCACTGGAACAGTGGGCGGAGAGTCTGGCTGATGCGGCCAGGATGTTCGATGTGGACGCTATGGGCGCGTCCCTCGACAGATATGGTGAACTGCTGGACGCGGTTCAGTCGCCCCGCACGTGAGATGGGGACAGCACGGGTGACGCAGTCATTCGCTCTGCCTCAGGAGTACGATCCCCGGATTCACATGCTCACTCACGAAGTGAGCGGACGAGTCTTCCACGCCACCATACCGTCCGTCCGTCTCGCCGCTGAGTTGATGGCCAGTGGCGCTGCCGACGCCATCGCTGAAGCTGCTGCCATCTTCGGCGCCGTGCTCGCCACCCAGCAGACGCGAGTCGGCGATCCCCACCACGGAAATTTCCGCTGGGAGATGGAAGACGAGGTCGTCGAAGATCTCAACGCCGTGCAGTTCGTGCTCTTTGGTGTCATCCCGGCGCTCATCGAACGGTCCGGATCTCTGCCGCCCACCCTCGTGGACGATCTGCACGCGGCCGTGCGGCTGGGTCTGCAGGAGATCGCCCGCATCGACGTCTCCCCTGCCTATACCAACATCGTGCTCAAAGACATCACCAACTCCTGTCTCGGTGGCCAACTGCTGGACGACCAGGCCAGGGTCCTGCGGGGTCGGGAGAAACTCGAGCGCTGGATGTCACACGTGGACGCCTACGGTCTACCCGCCGAGTACAACAGCCCCAACTACGCCGCTGTCGCCGTCGGTGTTCTGGGGCGCCTTGCCTCCCTCGTGCAGGACGAGGACACCCGCATCCGGGCGCGAATCATGCTGGCACGCCTGGGCCTTTCTGCCGCCATGCACATCCATCCCGCCAGCAATTGCTGGGCGGGTCCCTTCAGCCGCGCCTACCGGCATGCTGTGTTCAACCCCGATGCCTTCGGCGGCGGGCACGTGCGTGAGTGGATCGAGTGCGGCTGGTTGCCCCCCTGGCTCGACAGCCTGCTCGACCGTCCCACCGTAGCGCATCAGGTGGATGAGACGGCCCATGGCGAAGAGCCGGTGTCCCTCAGTACCTACCACAGTCCATCCTTTGCGCTGGGTGTTGCCTCCTGTGAGTTGAAGACACAGGAGATCATCTTCATCGCCCTGCAATCCTGCGTTTTTCATGCTCAGTACCAACGTGGACCTGGTGTGCGTCCCGGAGTGTTGTTCTCACGTTATGTGCTCGACGACCAGTGGCTCAGCTTCCAGACCACGCCCTCACGCGAACCGGGTCAGGTCATCCCCGAAGAGGGGCACTTCTATGGTGTGCACGACGAGGGCCGCGCCATCGGCCTCTACACTCCGCGCGGTCTCGACGCCTGGACGCGGCGCACCAGCGCCAGGGTTGTGCTTATGTGGACCGAATTCGAGCACGTCGATGAAATCTGGATCGGTTCTCAGCAGGTGCATGAGTTGCCGGTTGCTGTGCCCCGCGGCGAAGTGGTCGTCGTCGGCAGTGGTGGTCTCTGGACCGCCGTGCGCCCGCTCCAGTTCACTGATCTGGGAGGAGGTACGCCCATTCGTCTCGTCGAACTGGACGGCCACCTCGCCCTGGAGATGTACCACTACTCGGGGCCGGCCAAGACATTCTGGGAGATGGCCAGACCGGGATCGTTCTATCAGGGCCAGCCGCGCGGCGGGTTCTACGCTGAGCTGGCCGAGCGCACCGCCCACGCGAGCGGCGCGGATCTGGCCGCCACGGTGGCGGCCGGCGCGCTCAGGGACGATGCCGATCCGCCTACCACGTACGAAGCCGGACGCGAACGCCTCTACACCGTCGAATACACCCGCGGTGATCGCAGCCTGGGTCTGGAGGTTGACCTCTTCGAGTGGCAGCTCAGACGCCGCTGGAACCAGGACGGGGATCTTGGCTGGCCCATGCACCAGTCGCCTTACGCGCAGCAGAGCGCCACGGGCCAGGTCTCGATGGGCGGTACAACACTCACCTGCGGCGACGGCCCGGTATGGCTCTGCGCCATGCCGGATGCCCAGCGTTTTGTCGCCGTCTATTCAGGCCGCCGGCGGACATCACTGCAGCTGGAGGTGCCAGGAGAGGTCGTGGAAATCGCTGATATCGGTGCGGGATGGGTCATGTGGGACGAAGGCGAGGTGTCGGCCGAAGCCGTTGGAGGCCCTGTCACGTGGACACGTACACCGGCTCACGTTCGAGAGTGACCCCGAAGGTCTCCTCCACGGCGGCTGCGACATCCGCAGCCAGAGCGAGAAGATCCGCCGCCGAATCCCCGTGGCTGATCAGCGCCAGGGCGTGTTTCTCCGAAACCCCGGCAGTTCCGTGACGCGTGCCGCGGACAAACCCTGAGCGCTCCACGAGCCACGCTGCCGAAATCTTGTGCCGGCCCGCCTCGGCAGGGAAGACGGGCAAATCAGCCGGATCAACATCCCGCTCGCGACACCGCTGTCTCACAGTCGCCAGCTGACCATCGGACAACGTCGGATTCAGAAAGAACGACCCCGCCGACCGTGCGTTGGGATCCTCCTCATCGAGAACCATCGACTTGCTGCGACGCACGCCGAGCACGGCCTCGCGCACGGCGCTGGATGCAGCCCGGCCGGGGTCCAATGCGTCGAGATCGAGACCATCGGCCTGCAGACGGCGGTCCAGCTCGGGGTAGCGGATGTCCGGACGGCAGCCCCGGGACAGTCGATACGTGACCGAGGTGATGAGAACGCGATCGCGATCGACGGTCTTGAAGCGACTGGTGCGGTAGGCGAAGGCGCAGTCGGCGTTGGCGAAGGTGACCTCTGTGAGGCTGGACCTGTCGAGGCCCCGCACTTCGCTGATCGACTCGCACACCTGCTGACCGTAGGCACCCACGTTCTGTATCGGCGTGGCCCCCACCAGACCGGGAATGCCCGACAGGCACTCGACGCCCGAAAGATCTTCGGCGATACAGCGAGCGACCAGGGCATCCCACGGCTCGCCAGCTGCCGCCGTGACGCGGGTAGCCTCCCCCTCGCCACCGATCGTGATATCTACGCCTCGCAGGCCGACATGGATCACGAGTCCTTCGAAGCCGGCGTCATCAAATACCGTGTTGCTGCCACCGCCGAGAACGTGCACGGGCAGGCTGCGCTCGACTGCCCACGTGAGACACTCGCGCAGATCATCGACGCGGGTGCACCGCGCCAGATACCGGGCGGGGCCTCCGAGCCGCAGACTGGTGAAAGGTGCCAGTGGGATGTCCTGTTCGATGTTCACCGACTCGTCCATCCTCTTGTGATCGTGTCACGCCGGAGGTAGGTTCGGAAAAACCGCCGGGGTAATCATAGACGAACTATACGAGGAGTTGGAGATCGCCGCAGAACTGAAGAAACCGGGCTGATGCGCACCGACATCCCTGAAGCCAGTCGAGCCGATGCCGCCGTGCGCGACGCCGAAGCGGTGCTGCGCACATGTGTACACTGCGGATTCTGCAACGCCACCTGCCCGACGTACCTGCTCACCGGCAACGAGTTGGAGAGCCCGCGGGGGCGCATCTATCTGTTGAAGAACCTGCTGGAAGAGAACATCACCGCTTCGGCGGCGACAGCCAGCCACTTCGACAACTGCCTCGGCTGTCTGTCCTGCGAGACCACGTGCCCCAGCGGCGTCGGCTATGCGGAACTCCTCGACCTTGGGCGCCCCCTCATCGAAGGGCAGCACCGCCGCCCCGTTCTCGACCGCCTGCAACGCGCTTTGCTCACCCGACTCCTGCCCGACCCGGCGCGGTTTCGTCGGGCTCTGCGAATGGGCGTATTCGCCCGTCGCTTCAGCGCCCTGCTTCCCGGACGTCTCCGACGCCTCGCCCGGATGGCGCCGACCCGCATGCCGACGCCAGCGCGGCTGACGGCCCGTGGCTTGTATCCTGCCGCCGGTGAACGACGCCTGCGTGTCGTCCTGCTGCCCGGCTGTGCTCAGTCGGTCGTCGGGGGACCGATCAACGATGCGGCAATCCGCGTGCTGACACGCTGCGGGGCGGACGTCATCGTTCCTGAGAGCGTCACCTGCTGCGGCTCTTTGCCCTTCCACATGGGTGAGCGAGTGCACAGTCGCCGGCACATGGAAGGCGCCGTCGACGGTTGGCACGCCTTGATCGAAGACGGCATCGACGCCATCGTTCTGACGACCTCCGGGTGTGCCACCGCCGTGCGCGACTATGGCCGCATCTTCGCCGGCTCCCCTCGCGCTGCCGCCGCCGCGCTCGTCAGCGAGCGCACCCGGGACGTATCGCAGATCCTGGCGCAGCTCGGTCTGGGTGACACCATCGCCCTGCCGCACCTGCGCGTCGCCTACCACGATGCCTGCTCCATGCAGCACGGCCTGCGTCTGCCGAACGAACCCCGGCAGCTGCTGCGGGATGCCGGCTTTGATCTTCTCGAGGTGCCCGAGGGTCATATCTGCTGCGGCAGCGCCGGCACGTACAACATGCTCCGACCCGACATGGCCGGCCCCCTGCAGCGCCGCAAGGCGGATCACATCGAGAGTCTGCGCCCCGACCTCGTGGCGGCGGGCAATATCGGCTGCATCGAACAGATATCGCCCGCGATCAGCTACCCTGTAGTACATACGATTGAACTACTCGACTGGGCTACCGGTGGTCCCCGGCCGGAGGCGCTCCCGTGAGACGTCTACCGGTGCCCGTGACGCTGGCGCTGCTCCTGCTCGCCGCTCCCGCGATCCTTCGCCTCGGGGTCTGGTCGCCGAGTCCTGTCGGGCTCGATGCCGTGTCGGCGGCGACACCCGCATACGTCGCCGTCGTCGGTGCCGGCAACACCTCGGTCGAGGGCGCACCTGCCTCTCCCTCGGTCGAAGATCTCGTGCGTGGCGCCTTCCACCTGTCGGGGGGACTGCACAAGGCCATCGATCCGACGGCCCGTGACGTGGTCATCCGCCCGGGGCACAGCCCGATGGGCAGACGGTCGCTGGCGCAACACCTAGAGGTCGTGCGCGCCGTCGTCGTCGTACTACACGACATTGCGCCGGACGCCAGGATGTCGCTGCTGGTCGGTGGCACACCAGGGTCCGGGGTGCAGGCACCGGAAGGGCTCGTTGGGGCACTGCGCGAGCTGACCCACACTCGGGATCTCGCCTCGATGCGCCTGCGGGTCGTATCTCTGGCGCAGGAGGAAGTGGAAGCCCTGGAAGTGCCGGACGGCGGGGAAGCAGCGCAACTCTATCCCCTACCAATCCCTCTGCTCGAATGCGACGCCGTGATCAACGTCGCCCGCTATCACGGGCCGTTGAGCGCCATGACGAACCTCGAGGGCCTCGCCGGGCCAGCCGAAGGTGATGCCACCGCCGATCCAGCGGGACGACTCGTCGACCTGGCTCTGTTGCTGGAGGTGCAGTATACGGTCCTCGACCTGCTGGGCCGTGACCATCCCCGGTCACCGGTCGTTCTGGCCAGTGCCGACGGTATCGCCGTGGATCGACTCGCCGGAGCGTTCGCCGGCAATGATGCCGTCCCCTCGGCGCTGACGCGTGCCGGCGACAGACGACTGGGGATGGCAGTGCTGGCCAACATCAAAGTGGCCGGCCTCGACTTTCCTGGCACCTGGGTGCCGGACGGTCCAACCGAAGCTGAGGAAACTGCCCCTTAGGGTTAGCTCATAAATTAACACGCAGTTTACAGCGCATATTTCCCAGGTTTTCTGCAACGTGCTGAGGCACCCATCAGATTGTCTCCAGTCTGGGACGGGCGAGAATTCTGGTTGACGTCGGTGGTGCAGATATGGTATAGTTGCTCTATTGACAGGAGGAACTATACCGTATGGCGCCGACACAGTATTCCGCTGATGTGATCCAGGCCTTTCTCCAGGATGAGCGCATCGCCAGCCTTGAACAACTCAAGCAGGCCCTGGGGACCATCGGCACGATGACGGTGTTTCGTAAGCTCAAGGCGCTGGGCTACCTGTCCAGCTATTCGCACCGGGGCAAGTATTACACCCTGCAGGAGATCCCAGAGTTCGATGCGCAGGGCTTGTGGGGTTGGCACTCGGTGTGGTTTTCGCGCTACGGCAATCTGGTGGAGACGGCTCGGGAGTTCGTCGAAGAGGCCGCCAGCGGCTTTACGGCGAGCGAGTTGGAAGGCGTCCTTCACGTCGAGTGCAAACGAGCGTTGCTCAAGCTGCACCGGGATGACCGCCTGGCTCGAGCCCGCATCGCCGGGGTGAATGTCTACCTGGCCAAACACAAGGACTCTCAACGCCGGCAACGTCTGTGTCGTCAAGAGCAGGCCGCCATGGCCGAGGTCGTTCCGCCGGTGGTCGAGGCGCTGTCGCACGAGTTGGGAGCGGCCATCATTCTCTTCTTCAGCCTCCTGGACGAGCGCCAGCGCCGGTTATATGCCGGGCTCGAGGCGCAGAAATTCGGCCATGGGGGGGATCGGAAAATCGCCGACCTGCTGGGGCTGGACGTGCACACCGTGGCCCGGGGGCGTCGCGAGTTGTTCGGCGGCGACGTTGACCCGCAGCGGGTGCGCCGCCAGGGCGGGGGCCGCAAGGCAGTGGAAAAAAAACGCCGCACGTCGTCGAGGTCATCCGGAAGTTGATCGCGCCCGATGTCGGCGGTGACCCGATGGGCGGCTTGAAATGGTGTCGCACGACACCGGCCAAGATCGCTACGGCCCTGCGCCAGTCCGGCATACAGGTAGGCGCCAGCACGGTGCGCCGGATGCTCAAAGAGCTGGGGTATTCCCTGCGTGTCAACCACAAGAAGGTCGAGTCGGGCAACCGCAACCCACCCAAACCCAAGCAGCGTGATCGCCAGTTTCGTCACATCGGCGAGTT
>PBSR01000187.1 GCA_002726335.1 Gemmatimonadaceae bacterium | reverse complement strand
GCCGCCCGCCGTTCCCGGTCTGCCGCCGCCAGGAATCTCACGCCACATTTCCGAGCCCGGAGACGTGGCTCAGGGAAGACTCGTTCTCGGCTTCCGGACACCCGTTCTACTGAGTGCATCTGCAGCCGACTACGCAGCCTTGCTCCTGTTGAATCTGCTGTTCGGGGGTGACGCCCATTCGCGACTCTACAACCGGGTCCGCGAGGAATTGGGGTTGTGCTATCACATCGCCTCCTACCTGGAGCCGATGGCGGGGCTGGTTCTGGTGGAGGCAGGCGTCGAGCCGACGGACCGGCAGGCCGTGGTCGAGCAGGTCCTCGGCGAGCTGGCCGATCTCGCCCAGAAAGGCCCTTCCATGGCAGAATTCGAGCGCTCTCAGGCGTTGGCACGGCAGCGGTTCGATAGTGCCATAGATGGTCGTGACAGCCTTGTACGCTTCCACTACACCCGCCGACTCGCCGGCTCGAACACGGGGCGTGACTGTCTGCTCAGGGCCCTGGGCTCTGTAACACCGGAGGCGGTACGCTGCGTTGCCACCGACATCAGGCTTGATACAGTTTTTTTCCTGGCACCAGCCGACGCTTTGCGGCGAGATTGATCGATGCAGCGCCGGAATGAACCCCTGCGGGAATCCGTCGTCACCGAGCAGTTGGTCGGCGGTGGCCGCCTCTGTGTCGTGCCACGGCCTTCCAGGCGCTGCCATGCCGTGCTGAACATAGGCTTTGGCGCCCTGCACGAGGCCGGCGTCGGGGGCGGCGAACCCCCGGGGATCGCCCACTTCCTCGAACATCGCCTCTTTGAAAAGGATCACGGCGACATCAGTGAACGTTTCACTGACATCGGCGCCGATGTCGACGCCCAGACGGGATTCACCACGACCTCGTTCTCCGTCACGGCCGGGGTTGAGGTCTTCCCGCAAGCGATGGAACTGCTGCTCGAACTCGTGGGTACGTCGCACTTTCCCCAGGACTCGGTGACCAGGGAGCGAACCATCGTCGGCCATGAGATTCAGCTGTACGAGGACAGTGTCGAGTGGGTCTCCTTCCAGACACTGCTCGCGGCTCTGTACCCCGATCAGCGAATCGCCATCGACATCGCCGGCACGCCGGAGAGCCTGCTGGCCATCGACGCCCCGATGCTCGAGCTCTGCCACCGTCGCCGCTACCGCGCCGACGCCATGCACCTGTCTGCCTGTGGTCCCATTGACGCCGGCGATCTGGTCGGGATCTGTGATCGAGCGCTCGGGGACTGGCCAGAGGATCAGCTACGCCGGAAGGAACCGGGCCGATCCCGGGCGCAACCCGCAAGTCTGCAGGCACCGATGCCGCTGTCGAGGCCGCGACATACCCTGGCGTTTCCCGATGAGCAACCGCGTCACGGGCTGGACCTGATGCGACAGGAACTGGCTCTGGAGATGACACTGGACATCCTCTTTGGGCCGAGAAGCGAGTTCTTCAGCCGTCACTACGAATCCGGCCTGCTCGATGGCGAGACCTTCGGCGGCGAGGTCCACCTGGACGAGAGCTACGGCTTCTGTCTCCTCGGTGGGGACACCGATGATCCAGAAGGCTTGCAGTCCGCCGTCCTCGATGAGCTGACAGAGGCACCCGGTTCGGACTGGCTCGAGACCGACTTCGAACGGGCCCGGCGTCGCGTCTTCGGCGACATGATCTGTCGATGGGAAGACGTGGAGAGCACGGTGGGATTCCTGGAGAGCGCCAGCCTGCGCGGTTGTCACCCCTTCGACGCGACCGGACTCTACAGCGGCGAGCAGGCGGTGAACTCGGAAGATATCCGCCGCTGTCTGGAGCAGTGCCTGCGCCCCGACCGCGTCGCCGCCGCTACCCTGGCTGGATGAATGAACACGGCCCGGATCCTCGACTATCAGCTATCCAGCATCGGCGGGTTCGAAGAGATCGTCGTCGATGAACTAGGAGCCGTCGTCGGCGGCAGAATCCAGGGCCTGCGCGTCGAGCACGGCGAGGTAGGCGGAGTCTACTTCCGTACCGAAGCCAGTCCCCGGCGCCTGCTGCAACTGGGTTGTCCCACCGCCATCGAGGCGGTGGCCGCTCAGGCCCACGACGTCACTGTCGGTCAGCCCGGGCTAGAGCGTGTCCTGCGTTGTCTGCGCAGTCTGCCCGTGGCAGCTGTCCGGCGACTGGCGAAGGCCTGCGATGAAGGCGTCGATGTGGATCACGTCGAGCTTCGTGTCACGCTGCGCGGAGCGCACCGCTTCGTCGCTGCCGATGTGGAGAGGCTGGCACTGCCGGCACTTCACGAACTCGGCTTCCAGGAAAATCCACCGCCGCCGGGTTTCCGGGCGATGCCGCTGACGATCCGCGTCCGCAAGCGCCGAGCTTTCGTCACCGTACTTCTGGGACCACGCCGCCCCGTCGGCGACCCCCAACGGGAGGGCTGGCCGGGACCCGCCCGCAACTGTGTCTCCCGGGTTCTCGATCTCGATGATGAACTGGTAGTGGGGGGGCTGCCGGCGCCCGGTGGCAGCGGGCTCTCCATCGCCGCCTCGGACATCGTTGCCAGTGCCGAGCACCTGCCGCTGAGGACGGGCCGACTACCCGTGCTGCTGCTGGTGTACGATCTCGACACCCATTCTGCCGTGGACCAGCTGCGGGAGGCTGTTCGTGCCGTGGCGCCGGGCGGCATTCTCGGTCTGCTTGTCCGGCGCAGCGAGCAACTGGCCGGCCTTCTGCACGAACTCGAGCTTCCTCTGGAGGTGATGGCGACCATTCCGTACTACGTTCGCCGCCGCCGTTGCGTCCTCTTCCTGCTCGAGCGCCTCGAACTGCTCAGCATTGAGTCCATGACCTGAGGATCGGCTTCAGGCACGGCCTTTGCGTTCCCAGTCTGCGGGCAGGAGTCTGACCGGCAACTGCCGTCCCGAAACGCTCTGATCAAGGGACCCAAGAGGTTGATTTTACAGGAGTTTCGTGCTAGTTTCACAGACGTGGCAGCGGCACCGTCAACGCGGCCTCCGGCCCGGACAGGTTTTCCGCTTGGCCGCGACATCTTCCGGATGACGGAATGACAGAGCAAGAGACTGTGGACATCGAGGAAAACGAACTCGACGACGCCGAGGCGGACGCGGCGCCGGGCCCGGTGGCGGCCCCGCTGGAGCAGTTTGGCGACGAGCCGGACACAGCCGGGGACGATTCCGGTGTAGCCGAAGCCCTGCGCGCCTGGGCAGCCGGGGGACACTCCGTCGAGACCGAGGGGGCCGGCGACGAGATCCTGCCGGTTCAGTTTGCCCAGCTGGAGCCGCCGGCACCGCAGAAGGTGAAGCCGCGCTTCAGCCGCATCAACAACGTCTTCGTCGATATCACGGTGGAGCTCGGTCGGCGTGATATGTCGGTGCGCGAACTGGACAATATGAAGGTTCAGGACGTCATCGACCTCGACAAGCTCGCCGGAGAAGCCTTCGATATCCTGATCAACAAACGCCCCTTTGCCGAGGGCGAAATTGTCGTCGTCACCGACCTGATGGCCGTGCGCATCACGCGGCTCATCGACCGTTCCGCCCCGGAGGAAGACGAGGAGTAGGTCAGACGCTGGGGGGGATCCACTTCTTCGTCAGCACATCATTCCGCCTCAGGGCCCTCTGCAGTTTTTCCTTCAGCGCCGAAGCGTCGATGGGGAACTGGAAATAACCCTCTGTTCGCATTCGTTTCATTCGCAGTTTGGTCACCGCGTCCAGCGGTACCGCTGAATGGACGATGACGGGGATACTCTCCGTCGCCGGGTGCTTGCGCAGATTCTCGAATAACTCAAAGCCATCCATACCGGGAATGAAGAGATCCAGCAGGATCACATCCGGCCGGCGTTCCACCATGCTCTCGATGGCCTCGTTGGCGTCGATAGCAAAGGCAATCTCGTGATTGCTGCGATAGTGGATCATCTTTTCGATGTATCGACGATTCACCGGATTGTCGTCGATCATCAGGATGTATGCCATGAGTACCAATAACGCCCGCCACTGACCGATCCCGCAAGCCGGGGTCTTTCCCAACGCCACCCAGCGGGCGCGTTCTGCTCCTCACGCTTATCTTCGCGGGCGATGGCTACTTCCAATTCCCGCGCCTCTTGCCGGTCTTCGGCAACTGTCCTCGTCATCTGCGCGTGCACGCTGATATCGGCCTGTGGCAGCGGTGAGAGTGACGGCCGCGACGAGGTCGGCGCGCCTGCTGAAGAGGATACCCGCGTAGAACTGATCTTCATCGACAGCGAGTCGGATTCGCTGGCGCGCCCCGCAGAGGGTGCCCGCGCCGAAGAAGAGGCGCCGCCTCCGGCAGCGCCGACGGCGGCTGACGAAGTGGGCGGCGACGATATTCTGAAGTTTGATGCGGCAGGTCGGTACACGGTCCAGATCGCCACCTACAAGAAAGCGAAGGATGCCAGCCGTCGTGTTCGTGAACTCGAGACCCTTGGGTACCCGGCGTATGCCGTCGCCCATCCAACCGGCGAGCAGACCCGCGTACGCGTGGGGTACTTCACGACACGGGAGGAGGCGGATCGTTTCGGTCAACGTTTCTGCCGTGATCACGGCGGCAAGTACTGGGTGGATGGTCGCTCGTCGGAGATCACCCCCCGATGAGATGCCAGCTGTGATGGATACCGGGCGCCGCGTGTTGAGTTGCGGAACCTTTGACCACTTTCACCCCGGGCACAACGCCTTCCTGTGCCAGGCACGGAGCCTGGGCGAGGAGTTGTTCGTCGTCGTGGCTCGTGACGAAAACGTGAGACGCATCAAGGGCCGGTGCCCGGATCAGGACGAGGACACCCGCCTGGCGTCTGTTGCCGCCAATGCAGCTGTCGACGACGCCCGGTTGGGGTATCCGGGGGCCGACCTGCTACGCGTCGTCGCCGATATCGCTCCTCACATCATCGCCCTGGGATACGATCAGGGAGTTCCGGCGGGATTGGCCTCCGGCTTCCCCGACTGCAGAATCGTCACCCTCGACGCCTTTCAACCCGACCAGTACAAATCGTCACTTATCCGGGAGAGACGCCCGTGATCGTTGCCGTGTGTTCCGATGTCCACGACAACATCTGGGCCCTCGAACGAACCCTCCCGCGCATGGCGGAGGCGGATGCCTACGTGTTCTGCGGCGATTTCTGCGCTCCTTTCACCCTCGCCCAGTTGGCCGAAGCCACCGCGGCAAAGCCGTTGCACGTAGTCTGGGGCAACAACGATGGCGATCGCCATATGTTGACGCAGGTTGCGGCGCGGTTCGACCACGTAGTGCTCCATGGCGAACTGGCCAGTGTTGAGCTGGGGGGACTGCGGACGGCGGTCAACCACTATCCGGACATCGCCTCCGGACTGGCCGATTCGGGACGCTACGACATCGTCCTCTACGGGCACGACCACGTGCCCCATGAAGAACGCCGCGAGACCGCCAACGGCCCCTGCCTGCTCGTCAACCCGGGCGAAATCATGGGCCGCCTCGGCACCACCACCTTCCGCTTCCTCAATACGGACGACGGCACGACCGAACTCGTCGCCATCGACTGACTCTACAAATAGCCCAGCGCCTGGAGTCGACGGCGCAGCGCATCCTGTTCTGCAGTTGACATCTTGTCGTCCTCCAGAGGGCGCTGCGTCCAGTTCGATCCCGAGATGAATCCCTCTCGCGCCGCCAGGCAGGGTGCCGCCCTCGTCGCTACATCCGTGTCGATCGCCTTCTCCGTCCACTGCGCCTCGAGTCGCCATTCTTCGTTCTCGCCGTGCAGGCGATGGCGATCGTCGAACACACACCAGCGCAACAGCGACGACGATTCTGTCCCCGTCGCCGGGACGATCAGAAGCCTCTCGTCATCCGCTGCGTCTGTCCCGGGACGTATCTCGGCCAGCCGGTATCCTGACGCCGTGATCGCCGCCGGATCCAGCAGGTCGACACCGAAGCCCTCGTCCTCTCGCCGCAGACCGAGGAGGCCGCAGATCGTCGCATAGAGGTCGATGATACTGGTCACGCCCGTACCCTCAGTCAGCAGGTTGCCGTGATAGGGAACGTGAAGGTAGAGGGGGACGCGCAGCACACTGTTGCGCACCGTCGTGCCGTGGTAGAGTTCGTCCGGCGTCCAGCTCTCGCCGTGGTCGCCGAACAGCAGCACCGCGCAACGACTCAGATCGAGCCTCTCCAGCAGGGGGGCCACCTTGTTCTCGAAGACGTCCTCGACAGCGATCCGGTACCGCCCTTCGACCTCCTCCAGACGCCCCTCGCGCAGCAGTGTCGCCGTCTCGCCGAGAGCCATGCCGTCACTGGCGCCGTAGGGCGTATGGGCGCTCCAATAGTGCAGGAACAGACACCGGTGGCCGGCATCGGCAGCTGCCTCCCGCCAACGGCGAACCTCGGCCAGACCCGACCCCGCCTCGGGTTCAAGCGGTCGCAGGGGTGCCCCAAGATCGAGTCCGGCGAAGATGGGTGCCGCCTCCGAAAACAGTCCCACCTCCATGCCGCGGTCCACACACTGGCGGAACAGTCGCGGCGCTCCCTGGCGCAGGCGCCCATCCTGCTGTCCCTGGATGCCGTGCTCGAAGGGATAGAGCCCGGTGACGAGGCTGGAGTGTACCGGCCGTGTTGCCGAGGACACCGAGAAGAAACGCTCCGAAAAGGCGAAGCCCTCGGTAGCCCGATCGAACCGGGGTGTCAGGACTCGGCTGTTGGAGGCTCGCCCGGCATGATCGAGGCGCAGACTGTCGATGGAGATCAGCAGGAGGTCCATGGTTGCGCGCCCCGGGTCCATGTTGAGATTCAGGTCAGGGCGCCACGAGCGGCGAGGGGCCAGATGCTCTCCACGCGTCCCTGGCGGACGCCGATGAACTGGTCGTGCAGCACGGTGGTCGAGTCACCGTAGCCCGGCAGGAGACACAGCCGCTCACCCAGTGCGGGGCCGCTGCCGTTTACTATGCGGTAGACCCCGTGTTCTGCCGACAGATAGTTGAATTCCAGGTCTTCCCGGTGCAGCACACGGGGTTCGTGGTGGAAGGCCGATAGCGTCTTGAAGCCGGCATCGGTGACGATGTGGTCGTCATGCCGTCCCGTTACCGTCGTTACCAGAGAAAGGGCAAAGTCGAAGCGGTCGTCGACGTGGAAGCGGTCACGGTACATGGCGTCCATGAAGATGGCGCCGCCTGCCTGGATCTCGGTCACGGCGTTGTGCGTAGCCGCCAGATCGTAGCTGCCCGTGCTGCCCGCCGAAACGATGTCGCAGGACAGGCCCTCGTCGATGAGTGCCTCCCGAGCCTTGACCAGATGCGCGAGGGCCTCACGGGCGGCTCGTTGCTTGGCAGCGGGGGGATGGTCGGCCAGCACGTGACCCTCATACCCCATGATACCGGCCAGGCAGACCCCCCTGGCAGCGTCCACCGCCCGCGCCAGCTCGACAACACCGGGTCCAGGTCTCACGCCGGTTCGGTGCATGCCGATGTCGATATCGACGAGGAGGGGGATCTCGTGGCCGGCACGCTGCCCCGCCTGCGAGGCCATGTCCAGAGCTTCGGGATGATCGACGATACCCAGTATCCGTCCGCGCTCCTGCATCGCCGCCAGCCGTCGCAGACGGACGGGGGATGCCAGCTGATTGGCCAGCAGGATATCGGTGACCCCGTGTTCGAGGAAGATCTCAGCCTCACTGAGTTTGGCGCAGGTAAGGCCAAGGGCGCCGGCAGCCAGTTGGATACGGGCGATGTCAGGGCTCTTGTGGCTCTTGCTGTGTGGTCGCCAGGCGACGCCCTGCTGACGGCAGTACAAGGCCATGGCTGCCACGTTCGACTCGAAGCGTTCGAGATCGACGACGAGAACGGGAGTGTCCAACTCGTCGACCGGTCTGCCGATCAACCGTCCTGGATGCGCCGCATGAACATCAACCATCGGCGGCGAAACCGATGGCGGTAACGACGATGGCGAGGCCCTGTTTCAGATGCAGCTTGACACGGTCACCAGCGCCGGCGGCATGGGTGGTGAACACAGCGTTGGGTCCGTCCTGTCCCCGCGACCAGGGCGCCTCTACCTGGGCGTAGGCACCGGCCGAACCCCGGTACACGTGAAGAAAGTCGTCCCCTCGGCCCTCTGCCGTCATCCCCGTAACGGTCACCTGGATCGACAGGTCTGCGGGGGAGCCTTCCAGCTCGAAGTGCAGACTGCCACCGGGATCGATGGCGACGGCGGTCAGCATAGGGGGCTGGGGCAGCGTCGGCTCCTGCTGCGCGGGATCGAGATCGCGCGGGATCAGGGACCAGGTACGCAAGGCGACATCGGCCATGGGAATGGGATCCTCCGGAGCGTTGAAGCAGGTGGAATGGGTCAGAATCGAGGCCAGTTGGCCGGATTCAGCAGTCTCTCGTCTGCAACCTGGATGGAGCGAAGAGCCGCCACCGCATCCGGCGGCAACGGGCCATCCTGGGCGGCACCGATGTTGGCCTCCAGTTCGGCAGCATCGGCAGTGCCCACCAGAGTAACCTGCGCGCCTGCCTCGAACAGAGCAAAGCGCAAGGCCACCTGGGCGAGCGGCAGGGCGAGTCCGTCCGCGACCCGAGCTACGGCATCCGCAGCCTGGCGAAGAGGCAACAGATCCTCGGGAAGAGAGTGACGGCGCTCCGATAGAACCCCCTGCAGGAAGACGGAACGCAGAACCCGTCCGACACCGGCCCGCTGGCACGCGGGAAACACATCCTCTTCGAGGCGGCGATCGAGCACACTGTAGGCAACCTGCAGGGTGCGTATGGGTTCACCGTAGTCGATCACCGTCAGAGGCGCCGACCGACCGTAGGTGGATGCACCCCAATTGCGCACCTCACCGCTCTGCAGGTGGGTATCCATGGCTTCGCGCAGCGCCGGGTCTCCGGCGACGACGGCATCGTCGTTGTGGATCTGCACCAGATCGAGGGCGTCGGTACCGAGCAGGCGGAGAGAGCGCTCGATCGATGCTTCGATCCCGGTCACGATGCGCCGGCCGTGCCAGGGGGTACCATCGGGGTCTCGCAGGGCTACCTTTGTGGCGATCACCGGTCGTCGCCGTCCGGCAAAAGCACGACCGATCAGTTCCTCGCTGCGGCCATAAGCGGCGGCGGTATCGATGTAACAGATGCCGTGATCCACGGCATGGTGCAGCAGTCTTATGCAGTCGTCGTCGGCAGGTGGAGTCACCTGACCCAGGCCGTAGGGCATGCCGAGTTCGACCGTTCCGAGACCGAGCAGAGAGACCTGCAGTTGTGTGGAGCCCAGCGTCGTCCCCTGCAAATCGTCAGCCCCCGATGCCGTGGCCGGAGATGGCCACCCGTACCCGGCCACCAGCGGCGGCCAGGCGTTGACGGGCGGTATCGGCATCTGTGTCGCACAGTTCCATCACGAGAGCCAGCTTCAGCTCCCATCCGGCGGCTTCGAGGCGGCTACGTGAGGTGTCGGTGTCGAGTCCGGCCAGCGTCGACAGGATGCGCGTCATGCGATCGCGCAGTTTCGCATTGCTGGGTTGCAGATCGACCATGAGATTACCGTACGTCTTGCCGAGACGTATCATGGCGCCGGTGGTCACGGTGTTGAGGACGAGCTTGGTCGCGGTTCCCGCCTTCATCCGTGTCGAGCCGGTAACGACCTCGGGGCCCACCTCGGGGACGATGACGACATCGACATCGACACTCGCGGCGGCACTCGGACTGCAGGTGAAGAACACCGTGCCGCAACCACGCGAGCGGGCATGAGCGAGGCCGCCCAGGACCCACGGTGTAACGCCGCTCGCGGCGATGCCGACGACGACATCGAGGGATCCCACACCTAGCTCATCCAGTTCGGCGACGGCGCCCCTGGCGTCGTCCTCAGCCCCCTCGACGGCCTGGAAAACGGCCTGTTCCCCGCCGGCAATCAACCCCTGAACCTGTTTCGGATCGCTGCTGAACGTCGGTGGGCATTCGGAGGCGTCGAGAATCCCGAGACGACCACTCGTGCCGGCACCCAGGTAGAACAGCCTGCCGCCGGCACTGAGACTCTCTGTTACCAGGTCGACGGCAGCCGCCACGTCGGAAAGAACGGCTTCGACCGCGGCCGGCACGAGAGCATCCTGGCTGTTGATGAGGCGCACCAGCTCGAGGCTGTCGAGCTGGTCGATCTGCTCACTGGCCGGATTGCGCTGCTCGGTGAGCAGTCGGGACCAGTCGGTCATGGATTGGCCGTCCTGCGGGTCGGGGAAGGGAGAGTCAACAAGGGGGGCAAAAACGGCTCCTCAAGCATCGTCGTCAAGGTGTGAATGATTGTCTGCGTCAACCTGTCCCCCTATATTGAAGTCCTTATCTGACACACGGTTACAACCTTTTTCTGAGATCCGGATGACGACCGAATTACCGACCCAATACGACCCACAACACTGTGAGACAACCTGGTACTCGCGCTGGGAGGAAGCCGGCTATTTCCGCGCCCGAGCCGACTCGGAGCGACCACCCTATTGCATCACGATCCCACCCCCGAACGTCACCGGCGAACTGCACATGGGTCATGCCGTGCAGCATGCGATCCACGACAATGTGACGCGCCGCAAGCGCATGCAGGGGTATGAAACCCTCTGCCTGCCGGGCACCGATCACGCTGGCATCGCCACGCAGATGAAGGTGGAAGAGAAGCTGCTGGCCGATGAGGGCAAGACACGGTATGACGTGGGCCGGGAGGGTCTCATCGAACGCATCTGGGCCTGGCGGGAGACCTATGGTGACGCCATCTATGATCAGCTGCGCAAGCTGGGCTGCAGTTACGACTGGGACCGATCCCGGTTTACCCTCGACGACGGCTACGTTGACGCCGTTCTGCAGGCCTTTGAAGCCTTCCATGAACAGGGCTGGATCTACCGCGGCACACGCATGATCAACTGGTGTCCGCATTGCGGCACCGTGATCTCCGACCTGGAGACCGAAGAACGGTTGACCCAGGGAAAGCTGTGGCACATCCGCTATCCTGGCTGCGACGGCGGTCCCGATGTCACCGTGGCCACGACGCGACCCGAGACCATGCTCGGCGACACCGGGGTGGCCGTGCATCCCTCCGATCCTCGCTGGCAGGCGGCGGTCGGCAAGCAGGTCATGCTGCCGCTGATGGAACGGGCGATCCCCATCGTCGCCGACGAATACGCTGATCCGGAGATGGGATCCGGGGCGGTGAAGGTCACTCCCGCCCACGATCCGAATGACTACGAGGTGGGTGCCCGCCATGATCTGCCGCAGGTCGTCGTCATCGGTTTCGATGGTGTGATGACGGAACGTGCCGGAGCCTGGGCGGGACAGGACCGCTACGCGTGCCGCAAGCAGGTCATCGCCGCCCTCGAGGGGCTTGGCCTGTTGGTACAGGTCGATGACTATGAACACGCCGTACCGCACCACGACAAGTGCGGCACCGTCATCGAGCCCCTGCCGATGGAGCAGTGGTTCATGAACATGCGGGACCTGGCCGACAAGGTGCGTCCCCATCTGCAGGGGGCCGGGGGTGACGACCAGGTCCGCTACGAGCCTGACCGGTATCGGGGCTACGCTCTCGAATGGCTGGACAACATCCGCGACTGGGCCCTGTCGCGCCAGATCTGGTGGGGACACCGAATCCCAGCCTGGTACTGCGCCGACTGCTCAGGTGATGGATTGACCCCTCTGGGTGGGTACGAGAGAGAGCAGGCGCTGAACGAGGGCGCATTCAGAGTCTCGGTGGATGCCGGGGCTCGACCGATCGTCGCCGTCCAGCGGCCGGCCGCCTGCGCTGAATGTGGCGGGTCCCGCCTCGTGCAGGATCCCGATGTGCTCGACACGTGGTTCTCCTCGGCTCTGTGGCCCTTCGCCACGCTTGGCTGGCCTGACAGGACCGGGGAGTTGGCTCGTTTCCATCCTACGGATCTGATGATCACCGGTCGTGACATCCTCTACTTGTGGGTGCTGCGGATGGTCATGACGGCGACGGAATTCCTCCAGGAAGTCCCATTCCGTCAGGTCCTCATCCATCCGACGATCCTGACCCAGGATGGCAAGCGCATGAGCAAGAGCCTCGGTACCGGGCTCAACCCGCTGGATCTCGTGCGCCTGTACGGCGCCGACGCCACCCGCTACAGCCTGCTGGCCCAGTGCGGCACGACACAGGACGTGCGCTTCGACGCCGATATCAAGGACAATGTGGTCCAGGCAAGCGCCAGTGCCGAGGCCGGTCGCAATTTCTGCAACAAGCTGTGGAACGCTGCCCGCTATGTGCTGATGAATCTGGACGGCGACACCACCGCCGTAACACAAGCCGACGCCGATGAGCTGGCCGATCGCTGGATCCTCAGCCGCCTGGCGCAGACGATCCGTGACATCGACGAAGCACAGGAGAGTTTCCGCTTCAGCGACGTGACACGGGCCCTGCACGACTTCCTGCGTCGCGACTACTGTGACTGGTACATCGAGCTGGCCAAGCCGCGGCTGCTCTCCGGCTCGCCCGACGAGCGCGCCCGCGTACAGGGAGTTCTCGTCCACGTCCTGGAGCAGGCCTTGCGTCTCATGCACCCCATCATGCCCTTTCTCACCGAGGAGATCTGGCAACAGCTCCCGCTGGCCGCCGACGATCGCCCCGAAAGCCTCATGATCGCCGCCTGGCCGGAGATCGATGCCGAAGCCGTCGATGCCCATGCCGAGAGGGAGATGGCCTTCGTGCAGGAGGTGATCACCGCCGCCCGCACGATCCGCAGCGAGTTGAAGGTGCCACCAGCACGGAAAGTACCGCTGGTGTTGTCAGCCGGTTCACAGCCGACGGTGGACCGCCTGCAGGCACGGAGTGACTACGTGCAGGCTCTGGTGGGGGCCGAGTCCCTCGACATTGGCACCGATCTGCCGCAGCCGCCGGGGTCAGGCAGCGCCGTGGTGGGGGACATCGAAATCTTCCTGCCCCTCGATGGCCTGATAGATGTGGTTGCCGAGAGGGAACGCCTGAGCAAGGAAATCGACAAGCTGCAGGGATTGATCACGCGGCTCGAGAAGAAGCTCAGCAACGAAGGGTTCCTGCAGAAGGCGCCGGAAGCGGTCGTCGACAAAGAGCGGCAGCGACGGGAAGAGTACAGCACCAGCGTGACGAAACTGATCTCCAGCCTGGAGGCGCTCAACTCATGATTCGATCCCTCTTGTCCGGGCACATAGGCCTCGTGCTGCTGCTGAGTGCGGTCGAAGCGGGCGCTGCCTTCACGCCACCGCGGATCATCGGCGTCGTCAACCAGACCGATTCGGGCTCGCTGTCGGCGGCTGAACTGGCCGATCGGCGCTATGTGATCGACAAGGGCCAGGTGCACAGTGTCAATCGTGGTGACGTGCTCAACGTCTACCGGGAGGTCCGTCTGTCGCGGCGGATTCCAGTACCCATGCGCCTGTTCATCGGAAACATGACGATCACCGACGCCCAGCAGCAGTCATCCATCGGTCTGTTCACGGCCAATGCCAGAATCATGTCTCAATCGGTGATCAAGTACAAGACTGCGGTAAAGGGAGACATTGTCGTGCCCCGCCTCATCCTCGACTCCGGCGTGCTTTTCGACCCCGGCTCGTACGAGCTCAAGCCGGCAGCGGCAGAAGAATTCGCCAAGGTGGCCGACTTCGTCCGGCTCTTCTCGCCAGCCAAGCTGGTCGTCGAAGGGCATACTGACTCCGACGGTGAGCAGATGGACAACATGCGACTGTCCGAGCAGCGCTCCCAGCAGATCACCAAGTACCTCGTCGATGAATACGACTTCATCACCCCGTCGATGGTCGAGGCGAAGGGATACGGCGAAGCCCAGCCGATCGTGCCCAACAACACGCCCGAGAACAAGACGCTGAACCGACGGATCGAGGTGATCGTCTGGGAGTGAGCCGTTGATTCTCGATTCTCTCACGATCAAAGTGCTGGCTGCGGAATTGGCCAACAGGCACGTGGGCTGTCACATCCGCAACGCCCATGCCGATGACACTGGACTCGACCTGCTGCTGGCGTCCGCACCCGGGGGTGAGACCGACGACACCTGGGGCATACGACTAGAATACGGTCCCCCCGGCACCCTGAGCCTGGCTCCCGCGCCGACACTGGCAGACGGGGGAGGACGCGAGCGTTACCTGCAGGGCTCGCGTATCGACAGCATTGTCGCCGTCCCCGGGGACCGCGTACTCAGCCTGTGTCTCAGTCGACCCGACGCCGAGTCCCGCCTCACTCACGGCCTCTTGCACATATTGCTGATCCCGCCCAGGTATCGGGCGGTTCTCGTATCCCGAAGTCACGGCCGCATCCTGGGTGTATGGGCGGGGCGAGGCGATCGCCGGGCGCCGGCGTATGGCTCGCCATACCAGGCGCCCGTCATGGCCGAGCGCCTCGACCCTGTCCGTCACACCGAGGCGGAATTCGCCGACACGCTGCAGCGTCATGGCGGTGCCCTGGAACAGGCTCTGCAGCAGGCGCTCGCCGGCGCCGATCGTCATCTCATCAGCCGGCTGTGCGCCGACAGCGAGATCGACCCTGGAGCTGCCGTCGCCGATCTCGCCGATGGAGACATCGCGACGCTGCGACGGATGGCCCAGCAACTGTGGTCGCGTGCTGCCGGTCCCGTGTACCGCTGGACCCGGGGACCGATCAGAGTTTCCGTCGCGGCACCAGCCGAAAAAGACATTCATACGGTGAGATTCGCCACGGTGAGTTCCGCTCTGGAACCGGCGGCCGAAGAGGCCACCATCGTGCCCATTGGGTCCACACCGGGACATCGCCGTCGGCTTGAGAAAGTCCTGCGCGTGCTTCAACGTCGTGGCACGGGTCTGCAGAAGGACCTGGACGAAGCGGATGACGCCGATGCTCTGGAACGCAGAGGCAACTCGCTCATGGCCGCCGCCGCCGCCATAGAAACCGGCGGCAACGGCAGCATTCCCGATGTCCATGACGCACGCGGCTCGGCGATGATCGACATCCGCCTGGCGCCGGGAGAGACGTCGGCACAACATGCGGCCCGGTTGCTGCGTCGATCGGCGAAGCTGCGCCGCCGTGCCCACGTCCTGCCCCCGCGGTTGCACCGTGTGCGGGAACTGATTTTTGAAACCGAAGGACTGCTCGAAGGCTTGCGCCAGGGCGACGAGATATCGGAGGAGACGATGGCACGATGGGAACGCCGGGTGGAAGTCAGACAGACACCACCGCGCGATGGCAAGGGTGACGGGCCACCGGAGGACGACCGCCAGGGCGCCCGACCTCGACGGTACCTTACCAGCGACGGATGGTCCGTCTGGGCTGGCCGCAACAATCGTGAGAACGACATCCTCTCACACCGATTGGCAACGCAGAACGATGTCTGGTTCCACGCCCACGGGTATGCGGGATCGCATGTCATCCTTCGCCGAGAAGGCAGGAAGGAGGACCCCAGCAGCCGGGCTCTGGAGGAGGCTGCAGGTGTCGCCGCCTACTGGAGCAAGGGGCGCACAGCCAACAAGGTTCCCGTCGTCTACACTCTGGCCAAGTTCGTCTCCAAGCCACGCGGGGCCGTTCCGGGTCTGGCGGTGATGAAACGGGAGAAGACCATCATGGTCCGGCCGGCGCTGCTGCCTGCCGAGGAAGGTGAGAAGGATTGAGCTTATCCACGGGGATCGTCGGCCTGCCCAATGTGGGAAAATCGACGCTCTTCAATGCCCTGACGCGGGGCAGTGTACCGGCGTCTAGTTATCCATTCTGTACGATCGAGCCGAACATGGCAATCGTCACGGTGCCCGACCCGCGACTCCGCCGGCTGGAAACGTTGCTACAACCAGCCGACTGCATCAACACGGCGATCCAGATCACCGACATCGCCGGGCTGGTTCGGGGTGCCAGTCGGGGGGAGGGACGGGGGAATCGCTTTCTCGCCGACGTTCGCGACACCGATGCGCTACTCCATGTGGTCCGCTGCTTCGCCGACGACAGCGTGTCCCACGTGGAGACCGACCTCAACCCCCTGCGGGACGCCGACACCGTCGTTTCCGAGTTGCTGCTCGCCGACCTGGAAGTAACCGAGCGAAACCTGCCCAACCTCGACAAGGTGGTCCGTTCCGATCCGCGTTCACAACGCCAGGTGGAACTGGTGGCCCTGGAGGCAGCCCACGCCGCCCTTACACAGGGGATCACCATTCGTGAGGCCGGTCTGGGCAGGGAACAGCTGGAGTCCCTGCGCGGATACGCTTTTCTGACGGAGAAGCCGATGCTGCTGGTGGCCAACGTCGACGAGTCGGCGGCCCTCACGGGTGGCCCCTGGATCGACGGCCTGCGCCAGCGCCATGGCGCCTCCGGGGTCGTCGTCATCTCGGCACAGATCGAGGCCGAGATCGCCCAACTGGAGGCGACGGAGAGGACCGCTTTTCTCGCCGAGATGGGACTGGGAGAAAGCGGCGTCGACAGCCTTGTGCAGTCTGCCTACAAGCTTCTCGACCTGATCACGTTCTACACTCTGGCCAACGACAAGCTGCAGGGCTGGCAACTGCCACGCGGCAGCACTGCGGCAGCGGCTGCCGGCCGCATCCACAGCGACATGGAATCCGGTTTCATTCGCGCCGAGGTGGCAACGGCCGACGACCTTGAGGCCGTGGGTGGTCACCTGTCCAAGCTTCGCGAATCCGGTCGCCTGCGCGCCGAAGGTCGAGACTACGCCATCGACGAAGGTGACGTGGTCACCTTCCTGTTCAAGAGTTGAGTCCCATCAGGGCTCTATGCTAGAAATGGGCGTGCAGACTCAGTCCGAAACCGTTGGCGTTTCCCCCTGGGTCCTGCGGAACGCTGTCGCGCAGATGGTAGACGAAGGACGCATTGAGGAAGGGCGTGAGGAACGCATCGGCGGCGAAACTAACCCGACTCCGCTCGTCTTCGGCCACGGTGTCATAGGGATCGTGGTAGTCGAAGGCAAGACGCAGGTTGACGGCCTGGCGCAACCACAGATCGACACTGGTGAAAGCGACGAACTGGTCGGTATCGCCCCCGGCTGACGTCTCGGCAATCCAGTCGGCCTCGCCGGTCCAGGTCAACGGCCCCAGCGACGTGGAGGCGAAAGGGCCCGCCACGAGACGATCGCCGCCCGGCGGATCGTTGTAGGCAACCGAGGCACCGACGACGAATCTCTCATGCCACCAGCTCAAGACGCCTGACACCTGCTTCCCCGCGTTGTCGTCACGGCCACCCTGCGTGCCGTTGCTCAGGGCCAGGGCCAGTAGCAGCGGACCCGGCTCGAAGCCAACTTCCACCCCGAGGTCCTGGTTGTCATAATTGAACCCCGTGACGCGGCGCACAAAGGCGTCATCATCCCACATGCGGATGCCGTAGGGCAGCAGCATGCGTCCAACCTTGGCGTACCCGGAGGCGGGCAATCCTTCCAACAGAAGGAAGGCTTCGCGGCTCGCCGCCCCTCCAGGAGCCAGGATCTCATCGAAGTAGAGGGACATGACCCCGGGGAGAAGATGAACATCGACGTAGAGATTGCCGCTGTGAATGGCGAAGGTATTCTGTCTGTCCCTCCCCTCCGATCCGGCGACCGTCTCGTTGGCGGCGACAAAGTCGGCTCCCACGCTGATGCTCGGCCCGAGATCGGCGGAGAAATCGAGGGCGGCTTCGGATATCTCTTCGAGCAGGGGGGTGATCTCCTCCTGTGTGAACAACGCACCAAACCCGTTGCGCATGCCACCGCCGGTATGGTTGACATGGCACGTGCTGCACTTGAGCCCCTCACGAAGGGCGATGTAGGGTTCGGCAGCAGCCTTCGTGCCTGCCAGCACCAGCAGGAGTGGGACCAGCCAGCAAGCGGCGGAGCGGGTCAAGGGGCGACCTCCACTGTTTTGGATTGAGATTCGGGGGAATCCCGCACTGCAGATCAGCAAGCTATCCGGCTGACGGACGGCCTGTCAAACGGGTTCACATCTGACGGAGGACTTCCTTGACCGTCAGTGTGGGCACTCCCATCTTACTTGGCTTGGATAGCAAGCGCTCCTCCTCGCCATACGGACACGATTTCTTGAGCGACGCACCGACAGCAACTCCTGGCGACGCTCTGGGTATGATCGAAACACGCGGTCTCGTGGCAGCGATCGAGGCCGCGGATGCGATGGTGAAAGCTGCCGATGTGGAGTTGGCGGGTTGGCAGATCGTGGGCGGGGGGTTGGTCACCACCCTCGTACGGGGTGATGTAGCCGCGGTCCAGGCGGCTACAGATTCCGGTGAAACCGCAGCCAGGGCCGTGGGCGAGGTGATTGCGGTACACGTCATCGCCCGCCCCCATGCTGGACTTCTGGGACTGTTGCCTGACGCTGGATTCTCGCAGGCGCACCGGTCTTGAGACCGGACCTCAAGCATCCGGGCATACGACTGGCGGTGGCGTCCGCCCTGCTCTTCGCCTTGTTGCGTTGGATCCTGCCACCGGCTGACCTGCTCGCCGCCGCGGCTGCCGCCCAGCCCCGCTGGCTGCTGCTGGCAGCGTCGTTGACACCGATCGGACTGCTGATACAGTGGTGGAAATGGCGGCGCCTGGTTCAGGCCGGACTGCCGGGCATTGGTGAGGGAGACATTGTGCAGTCCCTGTTCACCGGCTTTGGTCTCGGCCTGCTGACTCCCGGGCGCCTCGGTGAGCTCGGCCGGGCGGTGGGCTGGCAGGGAGATCGTTTGCGAGGCACGATGCTGGCAACGGCAGATCGTCTTGTGTCCAGCTTCGTGACCCTGTGGGTCGGGGCGCTGGGCGCCCTGTATGTGGCGCCGGTTCTGTGGGGAATGTGGGCTGTTGGGGCGGGTGCCGTCGTCGGTCTGGCATGGTACCGGTTCGGCCACAGGATTCCGAGGCGCCTGGCTCCCTGGCGCCGTCTGTCCATGTTGACAGATGTGGGCTGGCAGGGCTGGGTCGGCAATGCCTCAGCTGCGGTCCTGTTCAACCTGCTCTTCTTCCTGCAGATGTTCTGTCTGCTCCGCTCGACGGGGCCTGTCCCGGAGGGGGCCATCATGGCGATTCCTGCCATGTTCGCCCTCAAGACGCTGCTGCCCATCAGCCTGATGGACCTGGGGGTACGCGAAGGCGCTGCCGTCGGCGTACTCGGCACAGTCGGCGTCGGTGCGGCTACGGCGGTACATGCGTCTCTCATGCTCTTCTGCCTGAATGTGCTGGCCCCGGGAGTGGTGGGTCTGCTCGTGTTGTCTCTGGTCACCCGCCGCAACCAATTCTCCACACACCCGAAGCGAGTCGAGTTCGCCCATGTGCGCTGAGAGCGTCGCCACCGTCGGTTCTGCCTATGCTGCCCGTCAGGAAATCTGCGAGATGGGGCGACGGATCTATGCCCGCGCTTTCGTCGCTGCCAACGACGGCAATATCTCGGCCCGTCTGGGTCCGGATCGCGTGCTGTGCACGCCCACGGGTGTCAGCAAGGGATTCCTGAAGGAGGACATGCTCGCCATCTGCGACATGGACGGGGCGCAGGTTTCGGGACCGATGAAGATCTCTTCCGAGATCCGCATGCACCTCGAGGCCTACAAGCTCCGTGGCGATATCGCCGCCGTCGTCCACGCCCATCCACCGACGGCGACGGGATTCGCCGTGGCCGGACTCGACCTGACGGAGTGCGTCCTGCCTGAGGTCGTCGTCCTGCTCGGCGGTATTCCGCTGGCTCCCTATGGAACGCCTGGCGGCCCCGACATCTTCACTCCCATGCGAGACCTGGTCGAGAAATACGATGCCGTGCTGATGGCCAATCACGGTGCCGTGACACTGGGCAAGAGTGTGCAGGAAGCCCATTTCAAGATGGAGACGGTGGAACACTTTGCCCGCATCGCCCTCGTAGCAAGGCAGCTCGGCTCGACCAACACCCTGAGCGGCCCCCACGTCGAGGAACTGATTGACCTGCGTTCTCGATTCGGGATCACCGGACCCAGCTGCTCGAGGTCAGAGACCGGCGATGGCACAGCGGACCTGGTAGACCAGATCACGAAACAGGTCGTTGAACGTCTGCACGGGAGTTCGGCTTGAGCGATCCGCGGTGCTCTCGACGGCAGCCTCTGGTCGCCGTTCTGCTCGCCGCTCTTGGCGCGGCGCCCCTGTTGGCGCAGGGTTCGGCCCCCCAGGCAGAGCCCGAAGAGGCCCCACTTCTGCGTCTGGTTCAGGAAGCCGAACTCCACGCCCGTCGGGGGCAACTGGAACTGGCACTGCAGCGGTATGAAGAATCGGTGCAGGGGGGGGCAGGCAGTGCCGATGTGCTCAACCGCATGGCAGAACTCTATCTCATCAACGGCAATCCGACCCGAGCCGTTGTCCTGCTGCAGCGCTCATTGGGAGAAGAGCCGGCGCAACTGCCCGTCTATTCCGGACTGAATGAAGCCTTCCTCGCCCTCGGACGACTGGACTCCGCGCTCCATTACGTCAACGAGGCCCGGCAATTGGCCCCCGACAATTCGGGCGTCCGCAGTCAGCTCGGATATCTCCATCTACAGAGCGGTGACATGGAGCAGGCACGGGTCCATCTCGACAGCGCCCTGCAACTCGACGACCGCAATGTTCACGCCCAGCGGCTGCTCGCGCTCTACTATACGCAGGTTGACCTGCCCGACAGTGCCATCGCCCGGTACCTCCAGGTGCTCGAGCTGGCCGGAGATGATGTGGAGGCACACAACAACCTGGCCTTCCTGCTGGCCGCACAGCAGCGGTATCTCGAAGCGTTGGAATGGTACCGCAAGACAAAGGCGCTGGCGGAAGATCCACAGCTGCTGCATGCCGTCAACCTGAACGTAGAGGCCATTCGCGCCATCATGGATGGCAAGATGCGGGCCCGCTATATCCTCGTGGAGAGTGAGAGTCTTGCCATCGACCTGCGGCGACGGATCGGTGAAGACAAGGAGAATTTCGGCGAGCTGGCAGCCAAGTTCTCGAAAGCCCCGAACGCCCGTGATGGGGGAGACCTCGGGTTCTTCGGCCCCGGCGACATGCTGCCGACAGTGGAGGAAAACGTACTGCAGTTGCAGGTGGGTGAAACGAGCCCCGTACTCCGCATGGAACGGGGGTACATGCTCATCCAGCGCCTCAACTAAAAAAGAAGCAGCCGGAAGCAATGGAGGCTGTTTGAGTTCCAGCACACCGCCGCTTCCGGCTGCCCGGGAGGGTGCGAGTCAAAGACCGGAATTGGCTCGCATGCATTCGACGCATAGAGCCAGGCCTCGGTTCCGGGATCGGCAGTTTTTCTTCCGCCGCACTCTCCGGGAAGCTCGGGCAAGGCAACTCAAGTCATTGTATGGCAATCAGTTGCGAAAATGCTCTCAGACCTGAAGCCATCTATCCTGGCCGAACTCGCGGTGGCCATTGCCCTTGCCGCCGTGCTCAGCCTCATCAAGATCAAGTTGCCCCACCTGATCTATGGGGGGTCCATCAGCCTGCACGCCCTGCCCATCGTCGTCGTGGCGTTGCGGTATGGGGTCAGGCTCGGCGCCCTCTCGGGTGTAGCCTACGGCCTTGTCAATTTCCTCCTGACGCCCTATTTCGTTCACCCCGTCCAGATCGCCCTCGACTATCCCGTCGCGTTCGGTAGTCTGGGAGTGGCTGGACTGGCAGCCGGTCGGTCCACCCCGGGGATGGCCGTTGCGGCGGTCCTTGGCGCCGGCGCTCTGCGACTGGGAATCCATGTCCTGTCCGGCGTCGTGTATTTTGCAGATCTCGCGCCGGCCGACACTCCTGTTTGGGAGTACTCACTGATCTACAACAGCAGTTACATGATCCCCGAGACACTGATCACCTGCCTCGCCATGGGCGCCCTCATCCGGCGTCTACCACCAGGAGTCAACCGATGAGCCCTGCCGCCACCTTCGACCCGCCCGAACGCCTGCTGATGGGGCCGGGACCCAGCAACATCCATCCCCGTGTGTACGCGGCACTGTCCGCGCCCGTCGTCGGGCACCTGGATCCTACGTTCCTCACTGTCATGGAGGAGGCCAAACAGCTGCTGAGGTCCACGTTTCAGACAGACAATGATCTGACCATCGCCATTTCGGGCACCGGCAGTTCGGGCATGGAGACCTGCTTCGTCAACGCCATCGAGCCCAGTGATCGGGTCCTGGTGTGCATCAGCGGCGTCTTCGGGGTCCGCATGCGGGAGGTGGCCAGCCGCTGCGGAGCCGAGGTCGACGTGGTAGAGGTGGAGTGGGGAAAGGCCATTCCCGCCGAGATGGTTTCGCAGGCGCTGGCGACCGCTCAGTACACGGTTGTGGCCATCGTTCATGCCGAGACCTCAACCGGCGTTCTGCAACCGCTCGAAGAGATCAGCCACCTGGTCCATGACCATGGGGCTCTGTTCCTCGTCGATACGGTCACCTCCCTCGGAGGCGTCCGTCTGGACGTTGATAGCTACGGGATCGATCTGTGTTACTCCGGCACCCAGAAGTGCCTCAGTTGCCCACCAGGGCTGAGTCCGGTGACCTTCAGCCCACGGGCCATGGAACGCCTGGCCGGACGCCGCACACCTGTGCAGAGCTGGTACCTCGACCTGACTCTCATATCACAGTACTGGGGTGAGAGTCGTGTCTATCACCACACGGCGCCCATCTCCATGAACTACGCCCTTCGCGAGGCACTGTTGCTGGTCGCCGAAGAGGGGTTGGAAACCCGCTGGGCCCGCCATCGCCACAGTCAGGCCGCACTCGTCCGTGGTCTGGAAGCGTTGGGGTTGGATCTCGTGGTAGATGAGGCCATCCGCCTGCCGGCGCTGACGACGGTCTCGATTCCTGAAGGCATCGACGATGCTCGTGTGCGAAGCACGCTCCTGCAGCGCTTCGGCATCGAGATCGGCGGTGGACTCGGGGCTTTCCAGGGCAAAGCCTGGCGTGTGGGCCTGATGGGGGCGACGTCGACCGAAAGAAATGTCACCACCTTTCTCGCAGCGCTCGAGGTGACCCTCTCCGAGCAGGGCCACAAGGGTGGGGGCGCGGTCGAGGCCGCCATGTCGGCGTAGATCGATTGGGAAAGGCTTCATCGCGGGTTATATTGCATGAGTAAGTACGTCAGTGATTCTGTAGATGCACCCGGAGACCGGGAAAAAAACGCCTCTCCGGCTCAGCCACGGAAAGAGCCGCCAACAAGACGGAGACCATCGCCGTAAGATATGGTGGTGCAGGTCCCACGTAACGCTCCATGGTCCATGCCCTTTCGAGGCGAACAGGAAGGCACGCATGTTGCTCTTTCCAGCGCGGGAGAGTACGCGAGTGATCATCCTGCAGCACGACCGCCCGGACCCGGCCAGACCGCCGGACGCCCCGTGCGGGCCACTCAGGGGTAGGTGAAGGACATGAACAGAAGCGAACTGCACGAGCTGATGGGGCGTCTCGAGGCACTCGAGGCCCTGGCCAAGCTCTTCAACAATCTCTGGTTTGACCGGATTCGCGAGGACATCAAGGACGCCAAGGTTCAGGCGTACCTCACGGTGTTCGACGATGCCTTTCCGCATATGAACCATGTCATCGAATTTGTCCGCCGCAGCGCCGGCCTGCTTTCCGGAGGCGATGTCAGCCAGGAACAGTGGCAGCGGATGCATGGCGAATTCGACTATCTCCACCGTCTGCTCAAGGCCCAGGGCGAGGATCTCGGCGGTGCTGCGGCGCTCGTTTCGGCCGTCGCCGCCCCCACCGAGGCGCCCGATCCAGAGATCGGTGCCGACGACACGGGGGCCGACCTGAGCCAGGAAGAGCGTCAGGCCCTCGAGTCGGTGGAGCAAAGTGACATCGATTCCTTATTCGATGAAGAGGAGGAAGACGAGGCCGAGGAGGAGGAATATGAGGTCGAGGAGGACGAGGAGGATATCGATGCCCTGTTCGCCCCCGGGGCAGAGGAGGACGATGACGCTGCCGCGGATCTGTTTGACGAGGGCTCCGAGACAGAAGAGGAGGACGACCTATCGATCGCCGGCGAGATGATCGAGGAGGATGAGGACCTCGATGAAACGGAAGCTCTCGAGGCGGCGGCGCTGTTGGAATCGGTCGATGACGACGACGAGGGCAGTGACGTAGCAGAAGGAGAAGAGGTAGCCACCGAGGAGGATGAACTGGAAGACCTGCTCGACGGCGTTGACGAAGAGGATATGGCCGACGAGGATGTCGAACTTGAAGACCTCCTGGAGGATGCCGGGGAAGAAGATGCCGTGGAGGGGAGGAAAGCGATCTCGACATGGAAAGCCTGCTCGAAGAAGACGTCTCCGCAGAGGATGAGATCGAGGAAGAGGAAATCGAGGTCGATGAGGATCTCTTCGAATCCGAACCGGAAGCAGACGCTGAGGAGGATGATGTCGACCTGGCCGATCTGCTCGAAGAGGAAGAAGAGGAAGTGGCAGATGCTGCCGACGACGTCGCCGCCGGCATCTCGGAGGATGAGATGACCGCCTTGCTCGACGGCGACGCCAGCGAGAGCGAAGCCGAGGAGGAGGAGGAAACTGCCTCCGCCAATGGCTCCGAGGACGAAGGCGGCGATGAGGAGGACGACGGGGACGACGAGGATTCCATCAGCCAGGACGAAATCGACGCCTTGTTCGGCTGATTTTCCTTCCCCACCACCAACCTTGCCAACCACGCTCGGGCGTGGCGCCCTTCCGGCGTCACGCCCGTTTCTATGTCCTTTCAACAGTGGGGGTTACCCTTGCCGCCAGTCACTGCCTTCGGTACCTTTTTCCGTTGAACTCACGGTGACTCCCCAGCCACAGCCAGACCCATTCCCACGCGAGCCGGCATCCCATCGGTATCGGGCCCTGTCGATTCGCACAACGCACGGAACGGAGCATGGGATACCAGACTTGGTTTGAGTGCATTCGCTGCTCCAAAGAGCGCTATCCCCTCGACCGGGTCATCTACGAATGTGAGTGCGGCGGGCTGATGGAAGTTCGCCACGATATGGAGGCGCTGTGCCATCGCACCGGTTCTCAATGGCGGGAGTTGTTCGACCAACGCTATATGCGGACCAGCTGGCCCTTCGGCAGCGGCGTGTGGGGTAAGAAAGAAATGGTCTGCCCCGCCGTGGACGACGACAATGTGGTGTCCATGTACGAAGGAGGAAGCAACCTTTTCTGGGCCGAACGGCTGGGCCGCGAGTTCGGCCTGGAGGAGCTCTGGATCAAGCAGTGCGGCAACAGCCACACCGGGTCCTTCAAGGATCTGGGTATGACCGTCCTTGTATCGATGGTGAACCAGATACGGATGGACGGTCAGGACATCCCCGCCATCGTCTGTGCCTCCACGGGGGATACCTCGGCGGCGCTGGCCGCCTACGGCGCTGCGGCTCAGATCCCGGTCATCGTGCTGCTGCCGAAGGACAAGATCTCTGTCTCCCAACTCATCCAGCCTATTGCCAACGGTGCCCTGACGCTATCGATCCGGACCGACTTCGACGGCTGCATGCGCCTCGTCCGCGAGCTGGTGCAGAAGGAGAATGTGTACCTGGCCAATTCGATGAACTCACTCAGGATCGAGGGCCAGAAGACGGTGGCCATAGAGATGGTCCAGCAGTTCGACTGGAATGTACCGGACTGGGTCATCATTCCCGGGGGCAATCTGGGGAATGTGACGGCTCTGGGGAAAGGATTCCTCGAGATGCAGCAGATGGGCATCATCGATCGGGTTCCCGGGATCGCCGTGGCGCAGGCGGCCAACGCCAATCCTCTCTACAAGAGCTCGCTGAACGGTTTCCAGACCTTCGAAGCCGTTGCCGCCAGAGACACCCTGGCTTCGGCCATCCGGATTGGCGATCCCGTCAGCTGGGAGCGCGCCGTCCGGGTGATGCGGCAGTTCAACGGTGTCGTCGAAGAGGCGACCGAGGACGAACTCGCAGATGCTACCGCCCGGGCCGATCGCACCGGACTGTTCACATGCCCGCATACAGGAGTGGCCCTGGCAGCGCTGGAGAAACTGCTGGCACGTCGAGTGATCGCCCCTGACAGTCGGGTGGTGCTCGTGTCGACGGCGCACGGCCTGAAGTTCCCTGAGTTCAAGGTGAGATACCACGAGGACCAGTTGCAGGAGTACGATGTGACCCCCGCCCGCGCAAACCATCCGCTGGAGGTCGATGCGGACTTCGACCAGGTCCGAGGCGCCGTCCTCGATTCTCTCGAGGCCGCAGGCAGCGTCCCGGCAGGTGCGAGTTGAGCGGGCACCGATGAGCGCCAACGACGAGACATCGCGGAGAATCAACCGTGACGGTGCCGGGAACTCAACCTGGTCGGTGCATGGTGGTGAGAAGTATCAGCGGTTCGCCAAGTCGGTAACCGAACCGATCGCGCAGACGGCGACGTATGTGTTCGAGAGCCTTGATGAGTTCGAAGCGTACAAGCAGGGACATCGCTCTCACTACGAATACGGCCGCTATGGGAATCCGACGATTCAGGCAGCCGAACAGAAGCTGGCAGCCCTCGACTCCGCCGAAGCTGCCCTGATGTTCTCCTCCGGCATGAGTGCTATCACCACGGTCCTGCTCGCCATCCTCCGCAGCGGCCAGCACATGATCATCATGGAGGACTGCTACCGCCGAACCGTGCAGCTGTGCGACCTGCTGGGGAAATACGGCGTCGAGTGCACCCGGGTGCAACCGGGGGATTTCGCAGCCCTGAAGTCGGCCGTACGTCCGGAGACGCGGATTCTCTTCGCCGAGTCGCCGACAAATCCCCACCTGCACATCGCCGATCTGGAGGCTCTCGTACCATTCGCCAGAGAGCATCGCCTGCGACTCCTCATCGACAGCACTTTCGCCACGCCGATCAACCAGCGCCCCGTCGAGTACGGTGTCGATCTGGTCTTTCACAGTGCCACCAAGTACCTGGGAGGGCACAACGATCTCATGGCGGGTACGGTCTGCGGCAAAGCACCGATGATTCAGGCGATCAAGGAGTTTCGTGACGTCATCGGTACAAACTCCGATCCGAACACGGCCTACCTGCTGATCCGCGGCATCAAGACCCTGGCCTTGCGGGTTGGCCAGCAGAACGCTACCTCCCTGCGGATGGCACAGTTCCTTGAGGATCACGCCAACGTTCGGCGTGTTTTCTATCCCGGCCTGGAGAGCCATCCCGACCACGGCGTGGCGCAGGCACAGATGAGTGGTTTCGGTGGCGTCGTCAGTTTCGACATCGAGGGGGACCTGGCGCGAGCGCGAGCCTTCATCCACGCCCTGCGGCTGCCGTATCTGGCCCCGAGTCTGGGGGGCGTGGAAAGCCTGGTAAGCCACCCGGCAACCGTGTCCTACTCAGACCTCGACCGCGACGAGCGCCTGCGCATCGGCATCACCGACGAATTGATCCGCTACAGCGTCGGCATCGAGGATGCTGACGATATCATCACCGACCTCGAGCAGGCCCTCGAGGCGATCTGAGTCGATGACGAGTCCGGACGAAGCAGCCTCCTTC
Source organism: Gemmatimonadaceae bacterium (assembly GCA_002726335.1). The sequence goes on along the minus strand of PBSR01000187.1, from coordinate 9,592 downwards.
GACGGCGAAAGAATCGGCCCTGTCAGGCCCCGTCGACTGCGTCGCACTGGCGCGCTGCGGGGAATGGTGCGCGAACACCATGTGCGTCGAGAGGATCTCATCCTGCCATTGTTTGCCTGCCCGGGAACCAACGTCCGGCATGAAATCGACGCCATGCCGGGTGTCGCCCAGATGTCGATCGACCTTCTCGTCGAAGAATGCCGGTCAGCGGCCGGTCTCGGAGTTGCCGCTGTCATCCTCTTCGGTATCCCCCCGCACAAGGATGCCGAAGGCAGCCCCGGGTACGATCCACAAGGGATTGTGCCCCGGGCGATTGGCGCCATCAAGGAGGCCGGCCTCGACGACCTGCTCGTCATCGCCGATGTCTGTCTGTGTGAATACACCGACCACGGTCACTGCGGGGTCATCCACGAAAGCGCGGCTGGCGCTGAGGTCGACAACGATCGCACGGTGGAACTGCTCGTGCGCGAGTCCCTCGTCTATGCCGCGTCCGGGGCCGACATCATCGCCCCCTCCGACATGATGGACGGCCGTGTGGGACGTATCCGCACCGGTCTCGATGAGGCGGGGCACAACGATATCCCTATCATGGCCTACGCCGCCAAGTATGCTTCGGCGTTCTACGGCCCGTTCCGTGAAGCAGCCGGTTCGGCACCACAGTTCGGCGATCGCCGTGGGTACCAGATGGACCCGCCCAACGTGCGTGAGGCGATGCTGGAGATCAGCCTGGACCTCGATGAGGGTGCCGATATCATCATGGTCAAACCGGCTCTAGCCTATCTGGATGTGCTGCGCGCCGCCCGCCAACGCTTTGACGTACCCCTGGCGGCGTACAACGTGAGCGGCGAGTACGCCATGATCAAGGCAGCCGCCCAGCAGGGCTGGATCGACGAGGTGCGCGTTCGCGACGAAGTCCTGGTATCCATCAAGCGGGCCGGTGCCGACATGATCCTGACCTACTTTGCCAAAGACGTGGCCAGGACTCTGTGAAGAACTATCTCAAGATCATGTCGGGCTCGAGCAATCCCCAACTCGCCCAGGAAGTCTGCGACTGCCTCGACTGTCCTGCCGGTCGTTTGCAGATCGAGCGCTCGGCAAATGACAATATCAAGGTCCGTATCGAGGAGAACGTGCGCGAGGACGACGTCTTCGTGGTCCAGACATCCTGCTCTCCGGTGAACGACAATTTCATCGAGTTGCTGCTCATCATCGATGCGCTGAAATACTCCTCAGCCCGTCGCATCACGGCCGTGTTGCCTTACTACCCGTATGTTCGCTCCGACAAAAAGGACGAGCCTCGCATCTCGATCAGCGCCCGTCTCGTCGCCGATCTTCTGGAGACAGCCGGTGCCAATCGCATCCTGACGATGACCCTGCATGCGCCGCAGATCGCTGCCTTCTCGCGAATCCCGGTGGATGAACTGTGGGCGACGAACCTGATCTGCCATCACCTGAAGCAGACCAAAGACCTGAGCCGTGCCGTCGTCGTGTCGCCGGACGTGGGTTCAGCTACGGAGGCCAGCTTCTACGCCCGTCGGCTCGATCTGCCCCTGGCCATCATGGACAAACGCCGGCGTGCCGACGACGAGAAAGCAGAGATCCAGACCGTCATCGGCGACATCGATGGCCGCGATGCCCTTATCTTCGACGACGAGGTATTGACCGGAGGTTCCATGATGGCCGCCATCCGGGTGCTGAAGGACCGTGGTGCCAAGCGCATCATGGCCGGTTGCACTCACGGCGTCTTCTCCGGCAACGCGATCCAGCGGATCGAGGAATCGCCCGTGGAGGTCTTTGCCCGAACGAACACGATCCCCCTGCCACCCGGGCAGTCGTCTGCCAAGATCGAGACGATCTCGGTTGCGCGTCTCTTCGGCGACGCCATCAAGGCCATACACCACGGGGAGTCTGTCAGCCGACTGTTGGACTAGTATTAACAATGATTGCGAGAGGGAGTGGGAGAGAAGGATATGGCAGGTAAACTTGATCTGGCCAGAGAGTTGTGGGCCTTCATGCGGGTCCGGAAGAAGTGGTGGCTCGGCCCGATCTTCGTCACCTTCTTCCTCCTCGGCTCGCTCATCGTCATGAGCCAGGGCTCGGCGGTGGCTCCCTTCATCTACGCCCTGTTCTAGGCTCTATCTTGGAGGTGGATGACAGCCAAGAGCGGCAGCAATGGGCACAGGTTCATGTGCGTGTGGACGGCCGTGTTCAAGGGGTCGGCTTCCGCTGGTTCACGCGAGAACGGGCCCTCACACTCGGCTTGACGGGATACGTCAGGAACCTGCCAGATGGTGCGGTAGAGACCGTCGCCGAAGGCCCCACAGCAGCGCTTGACGAATTCGTCAGCCACGTGCATCACGGACCGCCCATGAGCCGCGTGCTCTCGTGTCAGGCAAGCACACCAGTACCACCGACGGGTGAATATGACGACTTCGACATTCGTCACTAGAGGGGATCGAAACCAGCCGTGACCGACAGCGACCACCTGCGCGCACTCGTACGTGACGTGGCCGATTTCCCGAAGGCGGGAATCGTGTTCCGCGACATCACTCCATTGCTGAAGGATCCCACCGGTCTGCAAGGCACGATCGACGCCCTGACCACACCGTGGGTGGCGGAAGATGTAGACTTCGTCGCCGGTATCGAGGCACGGGGCTTCGTCCTGGGACCCGCCGTTGCCCTGCGATTGGGAGCCGGCTTTCTGCCGGTGCGCAAGGCGGGCAAGTTGCCGTGTGCGGTTGCCAGACAGGAGTACGAGTTGGAATACGGCAGTGCCACCATCGAACTGCACCGCGACGCCCTGTCCCAGGGCGACCGTGTCGTCATCGTCGATGATGTCCTTGCCACCGGCGGTACGGCTGGCGCCGCCGTCGCCCTCGTGGAATCTCTCGGCGCTACCGTTGTCGGCCTGTCTTTCCTCGTCGAGTTGACGGCCCTCGAGGGCAGAACCAGAGTTGACGGCCGCCACATCGAGAGCGTCATCACCTACTAAAGATCACAGGCAGCGACCTGGGAGACATCCAAAGGAGGCAGAGCTCCATGCAGGAGCGGAATCAGCGAGCGACGAAGGCAGAATTGGAGGAGGATGAGTTCCTCGAGTGGATCCTTCGCGCCATCGAGTATCTCAAGGAACGATCGCAGCTGTTCATCGGCGGCGCCGTGGCCATCGTCGCCGTCATCGCCATCGCCTCTTTCATGCAGACCCAGAGAGCCGAAGCACGCGAGCGGGCCGCCACCTTGCTGTTCGAGGCGACCATAGCCGACCGCTCAGGGCAGGTGGATCAGGTAATCCGCATCGGTCAGCAACTCGTCGATGACTTGGCGGGCACACCGGCGGCCGCCCAGGGCATGATTCTGCTCGGGAACCGATACTTCGCCCTGGGACGGTACGCAGACGCCCAGCGTCTGTACAACCAATACCTCGATGCTCATGGCGATCTCGACGCCCTCGTCTACGCCGCGCAAACCGGATTGGCAGCCTGCCGTGAAGCCCAGGGAGATCTGGAGGGCGCGGCGCGGGACTACATCCGCTATGCCGACGAACACCCCGACAGTCCACCCTCCGCCCTGGCGCTCATGCAGGCAGCACGCTGCTACGCGCAGTTGGGCGATGTGGGGCAGCGACGGGAGGCTCTGGAACGGATCACACGACAGCATGCCCTGACGCCCGTTGCCCAACGGGCCCGGGAGCAACTCGGCGTGATGCTGTAGAGGCCCTGCGGCGTGGGTGAGATGAGGCTCAAGGTATTTGCCGGCAACAGCAATCCGGCGCTGGCTGCTGGGATCTGTCAGTCCTTGGGCGTCGAGGCAGGAGCGATCGAATTCCTCTCGTTCAGCAACGAGAACGTGAAGGTCAAGATCTGCGAGAATGTACGTGGGTGCGATGTATTCCTAATCCAGACCTCGTGCACGCCTGTCAATGACCACCTGATGGAATTGCTGATCGCCCTGGACGCCCTCAAGTATGCCTCCGCGGGACGAATCACGGCAGTGCTGCCCTACTACCCCTACGCTCTGGCAGACAGCAAGGACGAACCACGTATCTCGGTGGCAGCGAGGCTGGTGGCTGACCTGCTCGTGGAAGCCGGCGCGCACCGCATCCTGACGATGACACTGCACAGTCCTCAGGTTGTCGGTTTCTGCCGCATTCCAGTGGACCAGCTCAGCGGCGTGCCGGCAATCTGTCAGCATTTCTCAGATCGCCTGGACCTGTCGCACTGTGTCGCGGCGGCCCCCGATATCAGCCGGGCGAAAGTGACCGAGGCCTACGCCCGACAGTTGGGGCTGCCCCTCGTCGTCGTCGACAACCGGCTGTCGCCGGAGGGAGAACTGCGAGTGCACGGTGTGATCGGATCGGTGGAAGACCGGGATGTTCTGATCCTCGATGACGAGATCATCACCGGAGAATCGACCCTCGATGCTGCCGCCGCCGTTCTGGCCCGGGGGGCCCGCTCAGTCCACGCCGGCTGCGTTCACGGCACCCTGGCTCCGGGTGCCGGTGCCCGTATCACCGATTCAGAACTCGAGTCTCTCGTCGTCACCGACACAATCCCCCAGAGTGCCCACGCTGGCGGCGACGAGCGTTTCAGCGTCGTCTCCGTGGCCGAGCTGTTTGCCGACGCCATCCAGGCGATTCACCAAGAGACCTCGATCAGCGCCCTCTTCAGATGAGTGAGGCCATCATGGCCCTGCTACCTGCTCCTTCCTTTCTTGTTCCCACGCTGGCCGCGTACCTGCCGTTCGCCGGGCCCGACATGCGCTACGTCTATGGTCTGTTTGCCACGATTGTCGGCATCGGACTGGTCATGGTGGTGTTCAGGGTTCTTGCCCGCCTCCGGGAAAAACGGCAAGTACAGAGATCGTCGTGGGTGACCTACGAGAAGGTTGCCAAAGTGAAAGGCCTCTCAGCCTTCGAGACGCAGTTGATCGGGACGATCGGGCGCCGGGCAAGAGTGCAGCGTCCGTCCCAGATGCTCGGTTCGATTCGCCTCTACGAGAGCCTCATCGACCAGGCTCTGGATCGAAACTGGATCGACGATGACGAAATGGTCCATCTCGAGAAGGCACGCGCCAAACTCGTCCGCACGTCGCGCCCCTGGGACGGGCAGAACCGAAGGCAGTTCGAGCGCGCTCCCTGTGCCTTTGAGCTCAACGTCACATGCATCACCAAAGAGGCCATCGATGAAGAGCTGAAGGCCAGCTATGACGAGACGGATGAAAAGTTCATGCAGGCCCTCGACGGACTGGTTGCCGAGAACCGTGTCGAGAGCACGAGAGTACAGGATCTGAGCGCCGGCGGCCTGGCCCTGCTGGCGGGAGACAAGGACCAGTTCCACGATGGTGACTATCTGGCATTCTCACCGGGTGAAGGCGGGTCGCCGATTGACCTGTCGGCCATCCGTGGGGGAGTTCTCGACGTCGAACGGATGGAGGAACAGCACCAGGTGATTCTCCACGTCCGTTTCCTGCCCTACGACGGCGATCTGCGCAAACAGTTGATCCGAACCGTCTACGAGGAGTCGGAGCGTGCTGAGGCAGGCAAACGAGAAAAGGTGGGGGGGGCAAGAAGGCCGTTGGCGGAAAGAAAGCCGTTGGTGCAAAGAAAGCCGCTGGTGCAAAGAAAGCCGCTGGTGCAAAGAAGGCCCGTGCCGGAAAGAAAGCCGACGACAAGGCACCAGCACGCGCGAGGAAACGCTCCAAGAACGCCGGAAACTCGGCCGAATAGTCATGCGCGTCGCGATCCTTTCTGATGTACACGGCAATCTCGAAGCTCTCGAGTCCGTGCTCATCGCCATCGATCGTCACGACGTGGATCGCATCATCGTACTGGGCGACGTCGTCGGCTATGGCCCTGATCCGGTGGCCTGTATCTACCGCATTCGAGAGGTCGAAGGCATCTGCGTTCTGGGCAACCATGACCAGGCTCTGCTCGACCCGGAGCGGATCCACGAACTCAACTCCATGGCACGAGAGACGCTTCTGGGGTCACGCACCATGGTGGGGGAACAGGAACTGGCGTACCTGAACAGCTTCGAGTTCCGCTACACGGAGGCGAATGCAGTGTTCACGCACGCAAACCCTCTCGAGCCGGAGGATTGGCAGTCTCTCTATCTCTTCGAGCACGTCGACTGGTGCCTCTCCGGATTGGCGGCACGAATCGCCTTCGTCGGCCACACGCACTATCCGGGCATCTACTGCCGTATGGACACCGCCTCCGTGCCCCTGACCTCGTCTGAGGTCGCCATCGGCAGACACCACTATCTGGTCAATGCCGGCAGTGTGGGTCAACCACGTGACGGAGACCCTCGTTCCAGTTTCGCCCTCTGGGATATCGACAACGACCATGTGGCCCTGCAGCGCGTCGAGTATGCAGTCTCTCGAACACAGGAGAAGATCCTCGCCCTGGGCTGGCCATCGTATGTGGCCGAGCGCCTGGCCCGAGGCGAATAGGATGCGGTGAACGGTCTCGTCCTGCGCGTGTCCGGCTGGGAGGTCCTCGTCGGCGACAGGGATCACCGGGGTGGGGTCGTGCCCCGGGATGGTGGTCATCTCTGTCAGCTGCGCGGCAAGGTGAAGGCCGGCCCCCGTCGTGCTGCCGCCCAGATCGTTGCCGGAGATCATGTTGACTGGCAGCCTACCGAAGAGGGGCGCGGCGTCATCGAGGAGATCCACCCCCGCCGAAACACCATCTCCAGAGTCGCCAGTGGCGCGCGCCTGGCCCAGCAGGTGATGGTGGCAAACGTCGATCGGTTCTTCATCGTCGTTGCCGCCCGTCAGCCGGCCCTGCGTCCAAGCTTCGTCGACCGTGCCCTGGTGATCGCCGCCAGCGGGGGAGTTGAGGGGGTTGTGGTGTGCATCAACAAGATCGATCTGGACGAGGACGAGGACCGACAGGAGACAGCCACTCTCTATCGGGACCTCGGATACGAAGTCATCGAGACCAGTGCCGCCAGTGGGGCCGGCATGTCGGGACTCGTCAGCCGGTTCCACGATGGGTTGTCCGTCCTCGTGGGACCATCCGGCACCGGCAAGTCTTCGATCCTGAACGCCGTTGAACCCGACCTGGCCCTGCGCACGCAGGGCCTGATGCGCCATCACGATCGAGGCCGACACACGACCACGAGCAGCTCGCTGCACAGGCTTCGAGAGGGGGGCTACGTGGCCGATACGCCTGGCGTGAAGCAGCTGCAGCCCTGGGGCATACCCGCCGGTGAACTGGTGGAGTACTTTCCGGAAATGGCAGATCTGACGGGGAACTGCCAGTTCAGAGACTGCTCGCATCTGCACGAGCCGGGCTGCCGCATTCGCGAGGCCGTTGATGATGGCCGCATCGCGGCGTCGCGGTACGAATCCCTGGTCCGTATCCATGCGGGAACCGACTTTGCCGACCCTGAGAGGGGGTGACTGGAAAAATGAGCGAACCCGGGGCACGTCGAACTGACGACAAGCCGCACCGCAGCGATGTCTCCACCACGGAAGATGAACTGAAGATTGAGAAACTCCTCAAGGTGTACGGTCGTCGCCTCGGTCTGCGCCTCGTCGCCGGCGAGCAGGGCGTCGGACGGACCATCAACAGCAGCGACGTGCACCGTCCGGGCCTGACCCTTACCGGCTTCGTCGAGGTTTTTACTTACAGCTTCGTGCAGATTCTCGGCAATCAGGAGATGGAATACCTGCGCAGCCTGGACCCGGAACATCGGTGCGAAGCCCTGGAGATCATCTACCAGTTTGAAATGCCCTGTATCATCGTCACCGGGAGCGGGCGGTTGTTGCCCGAACTCCGCCGTATGGCCGACAAGTACCGCATCCCTCTGCTTCGGTCCGAGTTCGACACGACCAGATTCACGCACCTTCTCCACTTCTATCTCGACGACGTCTTTGCCCCATATGTTACCATCCACGGAACACTCGTAGACGTACACGGTGTCGGGCTGCTCGTCACCGGTCGCAGCGCCATCGGCAAGAGCGAGGTCGGACTTGACCTCGTGGAGCGTGGTCACCGCCTGGTAGCCGACGACACGGTGATCCTCACGCGGCAATCCCACGGATTGCTCATGGGCCGGCCGCCACCCGCCCTGCAGGATCACATCGAGATTCGTGGTATCGGCATTGTCGACGTGAAGCGACTGTTCGGCATCGGCGGCACAAGGAAGCAGAAGCGCGTCGAAGTCGTCGTCACGCTCGTGGACTGGGACAGGGACTTTGCCTACGACCGCGTCGGCCTCGAAGATCGGGTGAAGACGATCCTCGGTGTCGAAATCCAGGAGATCACGGTACCCATCTTCCCGGGGAAGAATATCACCGTTATCGCCGAGACGATCGCCTTCAATTACCTGCTCAGGATCGACGGCTACCATGCGGCGCAGGAATTCAACCGAAGACTCCTCCGTCGCATGCGGCCACCTGCTGGCTAAAAGACCACTGACCGGGGTGATTCAAGAGAATCGGCGGTCTGTCGATAGTAAGGAAGAGGCAATCCCTCCCCCCTTGAATATGCTCCCCGTGATTGAGATGATGACGACAACCTCCCGGATCAACTGCACTGCAGGCCTCGCGCTCATCCTGATGTGCAGCTGGTCGGGTCCGTCGACGGCGGCCGAGGAGGAGCAGCGGCGCCGGACAGAGGGTGTGGAGCCTACGGTCGAAACCTGGTTGCGCGCACATCTGCGCAAGCTTGACGGGTGGGGGGCCAGCAAGCTGTTGCGCACCGAGCAGACCGTCGACCGCGAACAGAAACACCGCGCCAACACCAGCACCAATCCACGGGAGCTGGCTCTGCTGGCCGACGATGAGGATCGAGGGGTCCGCTTCTACGTGGCAGCCAACCCGTACACGCCGCTCGGGTCCCGCATCTACCTGGCAGGGGACGCAGACCCGACCGTGCGCACCGGCGCGGCCATGGCTCTTGTCTGGGATCCACTCGCATCGTCGACTACGCGTCAGATCGTCACCGATCTTGCCGCAAAGCTTGCCCGCGATCCGAATGTCCTCGTCCGGCTCGCCCTGGTGGAGAACAAGCAACTGCCGCCGACGCTATTCGATACCCTGGCCGCCGATCCGGACGAAATGATCCGCTGGAAACTGGCGGCCAACCTGGATACACCAGGTCGCGTGCTGACACAGTTGAGTTCTGATGTCAAACGACCCGTACGGATCGCGGCTCTGCAGCACCGGAATCTGCCGATCCCGGTGCTCGCCTCCATGGCTGCTGACAGCAGCGTGGCCATCCGGCGCGCCGTGTGTGTCAACATCAATACGCCGCTGGGTGTGCTTTCAGTCCTTTCCGGCGATCTTGATCCCGAGGTGCGACGCCTGACCGCCCGGCACCCGAATACGCCCCTGGAGACGCTGGAACGTCTGGCCAGAGATACCGACCCCGCCGTCATCCTCGCCGTCGCCAGGCACCCGGGAGCCGATCGTTCGCTGCTGACCGAACTGGCCTACAACGAGGATCACACCGATGTGCGTCTCACCGCGCAGGATCGGCTGCAGCCTCTTCTGCGCCGCGAAATCCGCGACGATATCCTCGAACGCTGGGACGTCGAGTAGGGACTCACCTAGAACGCCTCATCAGAAACGGCCCGCCTCGCTT
>PBSR01000186.1 GCA_002726335.1 Gemmatimonadaceae bacterium | reverse complement strand
TCGACCACCGATGAATCCCGGCTCGCGGCGTTGCGCTCACTCGACGGGTCCACTGACCCGACTCGATCGCGCGCCTTGCGACCCGGGTCCCTCGGTGCCCTCATTTCACAAGGTCTACTCCCTAACAGAGCACTATCGTTTGCGGCGCACTCCGACGACGATGATCGTCATGTCGTCTTCCTGCGTGCGATCATCCTGGAAGGTGAGCACGGTCCTGACGATGTGTCGGTGCAGGCCGGCGGTGGTCAGCCCCCTGTCGCAGCCGACCTGAATCGTCCCCTGCAGGCGGTCGAAGCCGAAAGCCTCCCCCTGAGAATTTGCCGCTTCGACCAGCCCGTCCGAGCAGAACACGGCCCGGTCTCCCGGCGCCAGGTCCACGACCTTCTCGAAGTAGGTGGCGCTGTTGCTGACGCCGAGGGGATAGCCGTCGAGGGCGATTTCGTCGAGGCACCCGCTGGCCGCCGAATAGTGGTAGGGATAGGGGCAGCCGCTGTTGGACACGGTGAGCGTCCGCTTCTCCGGATCCAGGATCCCCATGGACAGACAGACAAAGGTCTGTTTCGGCAGTGCACGACAGAGGGAGCGGTTGAGACTGCCGAAAATCTGTGTGATTCTCTCGCTGCCAGCGACGTGATCTTCGAGAATGCCGGCGAAGATCATCAGTGGGATCATCGCTTCCATGGCGTGGCCTGTGGCGTCGGCGAGAAACCCCACAAGACGACCGTCAGGCAGGATGTAGGCTCGGTACATGTCGCCGCCGACCTGGCGGGCGGGCGTGCAGGATCCGGCGAAATCGTACCCCGGTATACGCGGAGCACGCTGAGGCATGAGACCCATCTGCAGGTCATGGGCACGCGTCAGCTCGCGTTCGTATTCCTCGATCTGAAGCCTCTGACCCTCGGTGACCCGGCGAAAGTCCAGGAAGCGTACGTAACCCAGATGCACCGCCTCGGCGAAGTCTCGAACGAGATCGACGACATCGTCGCGCCCTCCGGTCGTGTGCAGGCTCACGGAGCCGTGCTCGAAGGGCACGATGATGATCTCCAGCTCCGGCGGGAAGTAGTCCTCGTCCACCTGACTCAGGTCGAAGTCTTCAGCGAATCCGCGCGGGCGGTCCCAGTCGTCCGTACGTGAGTCGATCGTCCAGACCTCTCCCCGGCCCCATTGGGACAGATAGGTGGCATAGTTCGGGTGGGACGGATCGTATTCGCGGTAGCCGATGGCGATGTCGCCATCCATCTCGACGAGGTCGGGCGAGGTCCAGCCGATCCCCTTCAGGCGGGGTGAACGTTTGGCGGCGTAGTCATGAATCCGCTCGGCGCGCTTGTCGATGACCGCAAGATTGCAGCCGAACACGGCGCCACGCAGGGAGCGGATCTCGCGGAACAGGCTGGCCGCCACATGGCGAAGATCATCGAAACTCCGCATGGCCAGCGCCTCGGCGCGGACGCGATCAACGGCCATCTGGCGGGAGGTGGTCTGCTCGGCCTGCTCGAGTCGTTGCCTGAGGTCATGAACCTCACTCAGCAACTGCGCCCTGGTCTTGTTCTCGTCCGGCATCGACGGGTCAGCCTGTCAGCAGGGGTTCCTGCCCCGGAGAAAAGGCATCGGGGTCGGTGGCCTGCACGCCACCAGGCAGGGCAACCGGGCCCCGCAGCAGCGGATCGTCGGTGTCAGCCATCCAGCGGTCCAGCGCGGCGCCCAGCTGCTGTCGTACCGACGTCAGGTCGGGACGGTCGATCAGATTGCTCTGCTGATCGGGGTCGAAGTAGTGGTCGTAGAGCATCTCATGGAGGCGTGGCTGCTGCTGCCATTCATGGTCGAGCATGTCCTGCTTGGCGGGGGTGTCGTCCGTGTTTGGCAGCACCAGCTGCTGGCGGTCGTCGAAGCGACGGATGTAGATGTGGCGCCCGGTGCGTACGGCGCGCATCGGTTCGTAGGCGGCGTGGTAGGTCTGCTCGAAGAACAGCTGCCGACGCAAGTGGTCGACTTCGCCATCGACGAGAGGGAGCAGAGACTCGCCCTGCAGCCACGGCATTCGAGCTATGCCGGCCAGGTCACAGACGGTGGGCAGCAGATCCATCAGGGAGACCATGGCGTCGATGGCGCCACGACCGCCGAAGTGCTCGGGACCGTGGGCGAGCAGAAAAGCGGCGTTGCCGTGTTCCCCCACGTTGCCGATGTGCAGCGGCCACTGCAGGCCGTGGTCGGTGAAGGCAAAGATGTAGGTGTTGGCCAGTTGTCCGGTTTCCGCCAGAGTGTCGATGATGGCGCCGAAGGCGGCGTCCATTTCGCGGGCGCTGCGTTTGAGACCGGCTGTCATCCGGCGCAGAGCCGGGGTGTCGGCGAAGGGGCGAGGCGGGGAGCAATGGTCCGGATTCTCCGCGGCGAACAGATCGGGCTGCGGTTCGGGGTAGGGGGTGTGGGTCTGCTGGGTGCCGACGTTCAGGAAGAACGGCTCGGACGGCGCGGATCTCAGGTAGTCACACACGGCGGGAGCCACGTCCATCGCCCGGGCGCTGTCGTCACGGGTGAGGGTATGGTCGTAGACGCCGCCGCTGCCGGTGCCCTTTTCGTGGGCGTGTACGTGTTCGGTGCCGCACTGAGCGGTTTCGTACCCCTGTCCGCCCAGAATCCTGGCGATGTGGCGTTCAGGATGGGACAGGGCGAAGCCGCGATGGGCGAGGCCGAGCATGCCGCTGCAATGGGGGTACTGGCCTGTGAGAAACGCGGCGCGGCTGGGAGAGCAGGATGGGGCCGCGGAAAAGGCACGGCGGAACAGGGATCCGGCACGGGCCAGTTTCATCAGGTGAGGCGTCGGCACGGCGTGGCCGTACGGTTCGATGAAGCGACCCGTGTTGTGGGCGTGCAGGAAGAGGATGTTTGGTGGGGACACGAAGACCGGCTCCTTACTGGCGCCTAATGTATCTCCGTACTCGCTGTCCCGCGAGCTATCCTTCCGAGTAACTCAGGCCTTCCTGCGTGCGCCACAGCGCCAGGATACGCGCTGACTCGCGCAGGGCGACACGGTAGTTGCTGTCCGTCCGCCGCTGCTTGTTGCTCAGCTTGCTGCCGTGGGGTTGCAGGTTGAACTTGCCCCGCGCCTGGGTGACCTGCCGTTTCCTGTTGTCCACGGCGATGGTCAGCACGTGGTGCTGATCGGCTTCCTCCTGGTCAACACGCGAGCGCAGCGACCAGATCGACACCTCGCCGTCGATGCAACGGCGCGTATAGGAACCGACGCAGTGGTGCAACATGCGGCCTTCCACCTGCAGCAGGGCGGAGGTGCACAGCTCCTGGATCGTCCACTGAATGCGGGCCCTGAGCTTGTCGTTGTCCTCGGTCAGATCAAAACCGCTCATGCCACTGGGAGCCCATTCCTCCACATGGGAGAATTCGCCACCTGACAGTTGGGCGTGCCAGTCGTCGACTTCCCTGACCAGCCTGTCGATACTGCGGCCTTTGAGGCAGAACTTTGGATGCGCTGGCGGGGCCGTCTGGACAGAGCCGTCTGGCAGTGGGATACGACGAGGCTCGAATTTCGTGTAGTGGACGTAGTCGATGATCGCGCCGATGTAGCTGCGGTCGAGCATGGGGTTGTTGAGGAAGAAGTGCAGAATGCTCGTCCAGAAGTTTGCGTTTCGGCGGGAGTAGATGCGTTCGTGCCAGCACAGCCCCCAGGCGAAGAGCCGGTGGACCTGCTCGTCGATGGCCCGAACCTGCGCATGCCGCAACACGACGAGGGGTCGGTCCCAATGTTCGGACGTAGTGAACAGGTGCGCAGCCCGTTTTGTCAGCCGGAAGGGCAGATCGCTGGCCGTGCGGATGTTGTTTCCCGAGCCAACATGGAGAAACCAGCCCTGTTGGATATCCGCCTCCTGGGGGGCCTCCTCGAACCAGCCGGCGTGCAGGCAGTCCGGTACGGGGTAACGCGCCAGAAGATGGCAGGCCAGGTCTTCGAACTGAGCCTGCGGCTTGCCCCTCGTGGGACGCCAGTCCTCCAGAGGGCGGACCCAATAATGATGGTGCCGGGCCAGCTGTGACAGGCCCATGATCACCAGATTGCGGCCGGTCCGAGGAAGCCGCCTTGAGCCCCGTACGCAGAGCAGCAGGCGTCCATGTTTCTCTACATGCAGCAGCAGCCGCAACAGTGCCTCGTGACCGCCATCGACAGTGGCCACCTCGGCGAACAGTCCGGGCACGCGGCTCATGGGCTCGGCCAGCCAGCGATCTGCATAGTCGCCGGCGGCGATGGCCTCGATCAGGCCGGTTCGGTCCACGGGACGGGACTGGTGCCGAAACAGCTCGAGTTCGTCAGTTCGCTCTGCGGCGGACTTGTGCAGATCCATCGACAGGCCGTGTCGGCGACACCAGAGCTTGTAGGCAGAGACGGAGATCAGCCCCAGAGACTGCATGTGAGCATACAACTCGCCGTCGCCGTCAACCTGCATCGCAGGCGCGGGAGAGGCGGAGTAGGTAGCGATAGCAGTCGACATTCGTCCGGTCTTCCCGAAAGAGTAGCCTATCATGTCACCAGACCTCTATACCGCCAGAACGTGACCGGCAGGCGGGGATGTTTGCCTACCTTCTATGAACCAACTCCTCAGACGGAGAGATCGAACGCGTGAACATAGCACCCGGCCAGCGCTGGCACAGCCTTACGGAACCAGAACTGGGTCTTGGACTCATCGAAGCTGTCGAACAGCGTCAGGTGGTGATCACTTTTCCAGCGCGTGGTGAAACGCGACGCTACACCATTCAGAATGCACCACTGGCGCGGGCGCAACTGATCGAAGGGCAGAGGGCACGGGGGTCGGGAGCCGACTTCCGTATCGAGGAGGTCGTCGCGGATGGCGATCTGCTGAGCTACCGGGGTGAGGGGAAGGAACTGTGCGAGACCGATCTGGATGCAGGGCTCGACGTGGGCACGCCGGAGAACAGGCTGCGCACTGGACAGGTGGACGCTCCGGAGCTGTTCGACCTGCGTCGGACCGGGCTGGAGATCCGACACCGCATGCTGGCCTCGCCGACGCGTGGGTTTCTGGGTGGGCGGATCCGCCTCTTCGATCATCAGCTGTCCATCGCCCGCGATGTCTGTGAACGCCACCGGGTGCGCGTCCTGCTGGCCGATGAGGTCGGTCTCGGCAAGACGATCGAAGCCCTGCTCGTGCTGCACAGAATGCTGCTGACGGGTCGCGTCGAGAACGCGCTCATTCTCGTGCCACCCGCCCTCGTGCATCAGTGGCTGGCCGAAGCCTACCTGCGTTTCAATCTGATTCTGCGCGTCATGGGGGACGACACGTACGGTGGCGGCACCATCGATCCCGAGAGCGAGGACCTGCCCGAGCAGCTGCTCAATGCGCAGCTGTTCATCTGTCCCCTCGGCACCGATGTGGGCGAGGCCTTCATCGTATCGCCCTGGAATATCGTCATCGTCGACGAGTCCCATCATCTGCAACCCGGCACGGCCGAGTTCGGTCTCGTCGAACAGCTGGCCGGTCGCGTCGATCACGTGCTCCTGTTGAGTGCGACGCCCGATCGCGACGGCGAGGAGGCGCACTTTCAACGGCTGGGTCTGCTCGACCCGGCGCGCTTCTGTGACGCCGAACAGTACCGCCTCGAAGCAGAGGCCTACCGGGAACTGGCCGACACCGCGGAGAAGCTGCAATCCGGGGAGGAGATGGGTGAGGACGATCATGCCGCCTTACGGCAGCGTCTTCCAGGGTCCGATGTGGACGAGTTGCTGGCGAGAGTCTCCGAGCGGGAGGCACAGCGGTCTCTGCTTGTCCGGCTCCTCGACCTGCACGGCATCGGTCGGGTCATGTTCCGCAACGTGCGGGCCCGGATTCCGGGATTCCCGCGGCGCGTGCCGGCGCCGGCGGAACTGCCTGCAGGCCCCACCGAACGCCTGCGCCGAGAGTTTCTCTTCGACATCGGCCAGGATGAGTCCTTCCACCTGACCGGAATCGAGCTCGATCCGAGAACACGCTGGCTTGGCGAGTTTCTCGACGAGAACAAGGGTGACAAGGTGCTCGTGCTGTGCGCCAACCGGCGCAAGGTGGAGGCTTTTTCCGGTGCCCTGTCGGCGTCCGGCAGGGAGGTGGCACGGTTCCACGAGGACATGAGCAACATCGAGCGGGATCGGCAGGCGGCCTGGTTCCTGGAAGAGGAGGGACCGCAGGTCGTGATCAGCTCTGCTATCGGCGCTGAGGGGCGCAATTTTCAGGTGGCACGGCACCTGGTGCTGCTGGATCTGCCGATGAGCGCCGATCGGCTGGAGCAGTCCATCGGACGCGTCGACCGCATCGGCCAGGGAGCCCAGGTACATCTCCACGCCGTGGTGGTGGCAGGTACGCCGCAGGCCCGGTTGCGCCGCTGGTTCGACGAGGCGCTGCAGGTCTTCGAGCGGCCCTGGCATGGGTCTCCCGCGATCGAGCGTGAGTTTTCCGAACAGCTGCTGGAGGCACTGCTGGCAGACGGGGAGGAGCCACTCGAGGCGCTGATCGAAAGCGCGCGCCGGCGCAACCAGCAGATCATCGATGAGTTGGAGAACGGCCGCGATCGCCTGCTGGAGCTGACCTCCTTTGACACCGATGCCGCCCACGAACTGCAGGGGGCCATCTCCCGCGCCGAGAAGGACACCGAGCTGCAGGACTTCATGATCGAGGCCTTCGAGAGAGGAGGGCTCGACGTCGAATTGATCGGCCCCCGCAGCTACGCGGTGCGTGTCGGCTCGGAGTACCATCGTCCCTTCCCGGGGTTCCACGGTGAGGAGATGGGGGTCACCTTCGATCGGGCCGTGGGTCTGGACCATCCCGAGCGCACGCTGCTGACGTGGGATCACCCCATGGTGCGCGACACCGTGGACGGGCTGCTCGACCACGAGACAGGCAATGCCTGCATCGCCCTGTCATCGGGTGACTCACCCGGCCTGCTTCTCGAGGCCCTGTTCGTTGCCGAGCCGACCATCGACAGCAGCCTGCGCGCCGATCGCTTCCTGCCCCCGGCGCCGATCCACGTCATCGTCGACATGAGCGGGGAGGAAACAGAACTGGACGCCGGCAACGCTGCAGACCTGCAGTCGGCGGACCCCGGCGTTCTCGACCTGCCGCAAGTGCACGACCTGCTGCCCGGCATGCTGGAACGGGCCCGGCAGATCGCCGACGACAAAGCCCCCGCCATCGGCGCCCGCGCGCGACGGCAGATGCGTCGGGAGTTGGAGCCCGCCGTGGCTCGCCTGCAGGCCCTTGTGGCGACGAATCCCACTGTGAGTGCAGCGGAGCTGGAGGCGGCACAGGCAGAGATGGATCAGCTCGATCGCGGGTTGCGGGCCCCCCGTGTGCGCCTCGACGGTCTGCGCCTCATTCTCCAACAGGAAGACCCTGCATGACCGAACCTCAGGTCTACATCAGAGGCCAGACCGTCCCCGCGTCCCAGGCACACGTGGCCATCTTCGACGCCGCCGTCGTCCTCGGCGCCACGGTCACCGATCTGGCGCGCACCTTCGCTGGCGAACCCTTCCGCCTCGGCGATCACGTGGACCGCTTCTACCGATCGTGCCGTTACGCCCGTATCGAGCCACCCATAGACAGGGACGAGACCGAGGGCGTCTGTCGCCAGCTGCTGGCACACAACGGCGCCCTGCTGGAAGCCGGGGCGGAGCAGGCGGTGGTGCTTTTCATCTCTCCCGGGGAGCTGTCCGTGTACGCCGGCAGCGCCGGCGGCAGTGACATGACACCCACCTTCTGTATCCACACCTTCCCGCTTCCTTTCCATCTGTGGCGACACTTCTTTGACGAGGGGGCCCACGTGGTGACACCCTCGGTGCGCCAGGTTCCGGCGGCCTGCGTCGACCCGAAAATCAAGTGTCGCAGCCGCATGCACTGGTGGCTCGCCGACGGCGAGACCCATCAGGTCGATCCGCGCGCCGTATCTCTCTGTCTCGATCTGCAGGGCAACGTCACCGAGACGGCGGGCTCGAACTTCCTCATCATGCGGGATGGCGTCATCATCAGCCCGTCACCGGACCAGATCCTGCGCGGTATCAGCCTGTTGACGGTGATCGAACTGTGCGACGAACTGGGGATCGGTTTCGAGGAGCGTAACTTCCAGGTCTACGACGTGGTCAACGCCGACGAGGCATACCTGGCGACGACACCCTACTGTCTGGCACCGGTGACGAAGATCAATGGGATTGATGTCGGTACAGGGCAACCCGGGCCCGTGTTCGGGCGGTTGATGGCGGGGTGGAGCAAGCGCGTCGGACTCGACATCGTCAATCAGATCCGCGCCGACTGAAGCGCAAGGGGCGCGCCGGTTCACCCAGCAGGCCCCCGACGCGGCTGCCGAACTGCTGTTCCAGCCACGGCCGGTCACCGATGCGGCGCAGCACATCCCAGCGCGCCAGGCGGACGGGGGCTGAGCCCATCTCCCAGACATCCACCGCGTCGGCACCCTGACGGTAGAGGTCGTGAGCCTCGCGCAGCACGCGCCAGGCATCCAGCTCGCCGAAGGGGACCAGTTCGTCGTTGGCGTCGGCGCCTTCGTCGGTGAAGTAGAGGCCCCACTCATAGCCACGGGGGAACACGGCGTTGTCGTGTTGCCCGACGCTGGGAACGATCTGCACCTGCTGGCGTGCCGGTCCCAGCTCGTCGTAGAGGTGTTCGAGAAACATCGGCTTGTACGTGCGACGGAAGGATGGAGAGATGACATCGACAAGGCCTTCGCGCGCCCAACGGCCCACGTCGAGTCCAGACAGCCAGTTCTGCGACACCGCCTGCACGAGCTTGCCCGCTTTCAGAATCGACCACTCGCCGCTGACCTGTACGGCGATCGGGATGGGCCGTCCCAGGTCGGCGGCGATGGTGTCGGTCTGTGACCGCAGGCGGCGCATGAACTCCGTCAGGTGATCGCAGCGGAACCGGTACCAGCTTTCTGGAGGATCCTCGCCGGCGAGTGGATCGTCGCCTGTCTCGTCGCGGTAGCGCTGCACCGCATGGGGGGCAAAGTCCCACAGGGCACCCAGCTCGCAGGTGAGGTTGAGGTGCAGGCAGGCCGGTCCCTTGCGGGCAAGTTCGGCCAGCAGATCGAGCTTGTACTGCTCCCAGCCTTCGTGGAAGTGGGAGAAGCTGTGGCTGCATACCCGACCGTGACGATCGACGTGACGCCAGGACTGATGCGCCTCGGTAAAGGGAGAATTGAAGTCATGGCCGAAGCCACCGGCGTAGTCGCAGGGATAGTCCTGCTGGATGCGGAAGTCGGTCCACAGTTCCAGGTCCCGCGCACGAGCGTAGTCGATCATGACGTCCACCGGATCCCAGCCGTCGGCAGCCGCCCTCTGCAGGCTCTGTGCACAGCGTCGGTTGTGTTCGGAGTGCAACGAGTCGAGAGGCTGATCCTGGCCCAGCCAGTAGCCCACCTCGGTCAGGTAGGTGAGACGCATCGTCGTGCAGGTGCAGCCGAAATGAATGCGGCGGAAGTCGGAGTCGACGAAGGGTGCGAGCATGCCGCGTACGTCGTCCGGTGACCCGGGGGCGTACGCACCGAGCGTCTCGTGACCGTCTATGACGGCGCCCCCTGTGCGGCTTGCCGACGTGTGGGGCGAATCCGCCGGGCCTTCGGGCAACAACTCCAGACGCAGGTAGGCCAGACGCGACTGTCGACGATCGGCGCGATTCAGCAACGCCTGAGGCAGGAATTCGAAGGTGACATCCGTCAGGTCGGCGTCGCCCAGGTGCAGTTCCTCGCCGGAAGAGGCGTCGGTATCCCACCGGACCGAGGTCTCCACTCGACGGAACCACGGCTCGCGCGGGGCCAGGCGCACACGGAGACCACAAGCACCCTGAAACCCGAGAAACACGCGGTGCCAGCCGCGGGCCGGGCTCGGCAGGCGGGCGGGGCAAGCCTCACCCGACGTGGCGAATTCCAGCCCGTGTCCGTGGCGACCATCCAGGCACCAGGCAAAGCTCGTGGCCGCCGTGTGGCCTGTGGCACCGCGCAGGTCACAGATCATGGAATTGCCCGGGGCGGGCCTGTTCTGCATGGTTACCTGCATATCGGCAACAGCGGACCATGGATCCCAACGAAAGAACCACCATGAGACTCGAGGACAAGGTCGCCATCGTTACCGGCGGCGGCCAGGGACTGGGCGGCGCCATGTCGCGGATCTTCGCCCGCGAAGGCGCGAAAGTGGCCATCGCTCAACGTACACAAGAAAAGCTGGAACAGACACAGGCTGATATCGAGGCCGCAGGCGGTGACGTGCTGGCCATGGAGGTGGACGTGTCCGTACCGGAGCAGGTAGAGAGCCTGATGGAAGCCACCGTCGAGCGCTTCGGGGGTCTCGACATCCTGGTCAACAACGCCGGCATCGGCCTGTGGATTCCGGTGGATGAGGTGGGGGAGGCCGACTACGATCGTGTGATGGACACCAACCTGAAGGGCTTGTGGATGGGGTGCCACTACGCTGTGCCGCACATGAAGGCTCGTGGCGGTGGCGCCATCCTCAACATCTCTTCCGTGCACGGGATCCAGGGAGGCGAATGCAACACCGTCTACGCGGCGACGAAAGGTGGCATCATCGGCTGCACGAAGGCGCTGGCGGCAGAGCTGGCGCCCTTCAATATTCGCGTCAACACGATCAGCCCCGGCGCCATCGACGTGTACGATACGCGAGAGCGTACCCTGGCCGGAGTGAAGCCCGAGTTCCATGCGGAACTGCTGGAACGCTTCGGCGATCAGCTGAACCCGGTTCACCAGTATTTCCAGCCTCTCGATCGGGTGGGTGTACCGGACGACATCGCCTGGTGCGCCGTCTATCTCGCCTCGGATGGAGCGGGCTTCGTTACGGGGCAGAACATCGCCGTGGATGGTGGCGTGACAACGTACCTGTCCGGTGCCGGTCTGGAGCGCGAGCGCATCCGTAAGAAGGAGTCCACGACGCAAGAGCTGAAGGCCTTCGTCGAGGCCCACGCGGCGGAGACGGAATGAGGTCGCGCAATCGATTCTGCGAGTGGGTGGTCCTGGTCGCCCTGTCGGCCTCGCAGGCTGGGATCGCCAGGGCCCAGGCCTTTCCTGAAGTGGTCACCCAGCAGACGCGGGCCGACAGCGAGGCGCTGGCGCGCCTGCAGGCGCCCGGTGTTGTGATCTTCGCCGACGCCGCTGAGACGTCGGCCGGCTTCGATGGTTATCTCGAGGTGAGTGGCCGGGACGACGGTCGCGTCCAGCGGGTGGTGGATCCAGCCATTGCCCATGGCGGTACCGGCGCCTATCAATTCGACGCTCCCGAGAAGGGGGGCAACTCATCGGGATCGGGAGCCACGGTGTATTTCGGTCCGGACGGGTACGATGTGGTCTACTTCCGTCGTTACCTGCGCTTCGCCCCCGACTATGACCAGGGCAACCTGAATCACACTGGTGGCGGCCTTGCGGGCGTGGCCGGCAGCAACCCCTGGGAGGGTATGGGGAAGGCGGGCATCCGTCCCACGGGCGCCGACCGTTTCACCGCCAGCCTCGAGCCGTGGAAGGACTGGGGGCGCTATGAGGCGCCCGGGTACTTCTTCATGTATACCTACTGGATGGACATGACGCAGGACCGGGACGGAAACTACTGGGGCAACTTCTTCGAGCCGGCGCCGGAACACCGTCTGGTGCCTGAGCGGGATCGCTGGTACTGCCTGGAGCACATGATCCGCGCCAATGACCCCGAGCAGGCCAACGGCGAGATGGCCGCCTGGATCGACGGCGAGTTACACATCCACGCCACGGGGTTTCGCTGGCGTACGACGGATGCGGTGCGGCTGAAGCGGGCCCACTTCGGCATCTACATCCACGCGGCGACGAAGGACAACCGGGTCTGGTACGACGACATCGTACTTTCCACCGGATATATCGGTCCCACCGAGGCAGACGCCGCCAGCGCCGTCCCACCAACCACATGGGGAGCACTGAAGTCACCATGAAGATCACGGATATCGAAGTCATCCCATTCCGCGTGCCGAGGCGGCCCTTCCGCAACGGTGAGCTCGGTGAGGAGACGACGATCATACAGACGCTGACGCGGATCCACACCGACGAAGGCGCCGAGGGCCTCTATCTGGGGGGCGCCGGCCACGGCGACCAGGACGGTCTTGCCCCTCACGATCGCGCTGCACTCCGCGGACCGATCCGGCACAGGCTGGTGGGCGAAGACGCCTTCGATCGCGAGAAATTCTGGCACTGGATGTGGGTGTCGAATACACAGGAGAATCTGCTCAGTGTGGTCGACATGGCCCTGTGGGATCTGCAGGCCCGACTGTATGGTGTACCGCTGCACAAGCTTCTGGGCAGCTGTCGTGACCGGGTGAAGGCCTACGCCAGCACCTATCCCAACATGGGTTCTCCCGAGGTCTACGGCGACCACGCGGCGGCCTGCAAAGCCCGCGGCTACCGGCACTACAAGATCCATCCCTACTACTTCTGGGATCCCGCCACCGGCCAACCCGATCCCGGGCGACCCTCGCACATCGACTGGGACATCGAGTGCTGCCGTGCCGTACGCGCCGCCGTGGGCGACGACATGGTGCTCAGCTTCGACCCCTGGGGCACGTACCGCACCTATGAAGAGGCGGTGAAGGTGGGTCGTGAGCTGGAGCGGCTGAATTTCTATTGGTATGAGCATCCGATGAGTGAGTACCGCGTCGGCGCCTACGAGAAGCTCTGCGCCGAGCTCGACATTCCCATCCTGTCACCGGAGATCGCCGCCGGCTCCATCTACACGCGGGCCGACTGGATCCGCCGCGGCGCGTCCGACATGAGTCGCATCGACGTGCTGCGCGGCGGGGTCACCGGAGTGCGCAAGATGGCAGCCATCTGCGAGGCTTTCGGAGTGAAGTGTGAGGTCCATATGAGCGGCTTCGCCAATCTGCAGCTGCTGGGCGCCAGCAGCGAAGACGTATGCGAGTACTACGAGCGCGGATTGCTGGCTCCCGGCGTCGACGAGGAGACACCACTGCCCTATCTGGAAGCCGTGGCCGATCCTCTCGACGACGACGGCTACGTGACCGTGCCAACCGAGCCGGGCATGGGGTATCGTTTGATCTGGGATTACATCGAAGAGAACAGGATCGAGGAGTGAGAGAAATGCGCATGCTTGTTGGTGCCGCCCTGGGGGGCTTCCTGCTGGGGGCGGTGGTGATCGGGAGTACGGCTACGTGGGCGGCGGAGAGCACCGCCGTAGAGCCCGTGGGGCCCAGGTTGTCCCCCAGGCTCCGAGATCTGCTGGCACAGGAGATGGCGGCCATCCTTGTTGCCAGCGGGGTGATCCAGGAGGCGTTGGTACGGGGCGACGCGGACAGCGTCAGCGCCCAGGCCCGGAATATCCGCGACAGCTTCATCCTCAAGCGCCAGTTGACGCAGGAGGATCGCAAAGCGCTACGTGCCGCTGTCGGTGCAGCCTTCGTCCAGCGGGACCAGGCCTTCCATCGACTTGCCGGAGACCTGGCCGAGGCGGCCGATGCCGGTGACCGAACCGAGCAACATCGGCTGTACGGGGCCATGATCGAGGCCTGCGCCAGCTGTCATGCGCAGTACGCAGCCGACAAATTCCCTGGCTTCGCCGTACAGGGCCTCCCCGCCACCGAGGGTGACGCACAATGAACAGACACGAGCCCTTCCGCGGCATCTTTCCCGTAGTGCTCACGCCCATCGGCGCCGATGGTGATGTGCTCTATGACGAACTCACAAAGCAGGTGGAGTTCTGCCTCGCCGGCGGTGCCCACGGCCTCGTGTTTCCGGTACTCGGCAGTGAATTCCAGTATCTGACCCAGCAGGAGCGTCGCCGCGGCATGGAGACCATCGTCCGCGCCGCCGACGGTCGTCTACCCGTCGTCGGCGGCGTCGCCGCCCCGAGTCGACAGGTGGCCGTCGAGGTGACGCGCGAGGCGGCCGGCACCGGCGTCGATGCCGTCATCGCCCTGCCGCCATACATCTCAGCCGGGAGTGCGGCCGAGATCCGCACGTACTACGAAGAGGTGGCGGCCGCAGCCGGCAGACCGGTGTTCGTGCAGCACACGACGGCGGGCATGACGTCGGATTTTCTGCAGAAGCTGCTGCGTGAAGTCGAACATGTGCGCTATCTCAAGGAGGAGATGCAGCCGAGCGCGCATCAGATCAGCGCCGTGCTGGCAGGCATCGGTGATGCCTGCGACGGGGTCTTCGGCGGTGCACACGGACGCTGGATGCTGTCGGAGATGGCGCGTGGCGCCCATGGGTTCATGCCGGCCACCGAGGCGGTGGACGTTCATGTGCAGGTGTGGGATGCCTGGCAATCGGGCAACGAGGCCGAGGCCCGCCGCATCTACGGGCAGCTGCTGCCGTTCATCAACCTGGTGCTGCTCATCGGCCTTCCCGTCTGCAAGACACTGCTCCAACGGCGCGGGGTGTTCTCCAGCGCCGCCATGCGCACGCCCGGCTCGCCGACGCTGGACGCCGGCGACGAGCGCGAACTGGATGCGATTCTGGAGGGGCTGCGACCGCTCTTCCGCGTCTAGAGCCGCCCGGCCCTAGTCACCGAGGCGCTCGATCACGGCGTCGGCAAAGTCCATGGTGCCCAGTTCGCCGCCCAGATCGCGGGTCTTGCAGCCATCGGCCAGGGTCTTGTCGTAGGCGACGCGAATGGTCTTTGCACAGGAACGGCAGGTCGAATCACCGCGCGTGTCGGCCAGATAGTTGAGCATCATCACGCTCGACATCAGCAAGGCCAGCGGGTTGGCGACGCCCTTGCCGGCGATGTCGGGGGCCGAGCCGTGGACGGCTTCGAACACGGCGTGGGTCTCGCCGATGTTGGCGCCGGGAACCACACCGAGGCCACCGACGAGGCCGGCGCACAGGTCGCTGACGACGTCACCGTAGAGGTTCTCGAGCAACAGTACATCGAACTGTGACGGATCCTGCACCAGACGCATGCAGCCGGCGTCGATGATGGCTTCCGTGTACTCGATGTTGGGGTATTCGCGCTCGTGTTCCTCGGCCGACATACGAATGAAGAGGCCGTCGGTGACCTTCATGATATTGGCTTTGTGGAACACGGTGATCTTCTGCCGTCGACGCTGGGTGGCGTAACGGAAGGCCCAGTGGGCGATGCGGCGGCAGCCTTTCTCGGTGGCTACCTTCATGCTCATGACCACCCCCGGGGTGATCTCGTTTTCGACGCCAGAGTAGAGGCCTTCCGTGTTCTCGCGGATGATGACGAGATCGACGTTCTCGAAACGCGTCGATACACCGGGAAGGGAGCGCACGGGGCGCACGGCAGCGTAGAGTTTGAGCTGCTTGCGCAGCTGCACGTTGACGGAGGAGAAGCCCTCGCCCACGGGTGTGGTGCAAGGGCCTTTCAGGGCCACGCCATGGTGGCGGATGGCGTCGATGGTTTCTGCGGGCAGGACGTCCAGTCCGCGCTCGAGCGCGGCCAGGCCCGCCGGGTGTTCTTCCCAGGAGAGCGGGGCCTCGGCAGCGGCGAGTACGCGCTGCACACCCTCGGTCACCTCCGGGCCAATGCCGTCGCCGGCAATCAGAGCAATGGTATGATTCATGCCCCAGATAGTACTGCACGGATCGACACCGTGCCACAGGGGGCGGTCCTCCTAGGCAGCTTCGAGGGCGGCCTCGTCCTCTTCGTCCCAGTCGTCACCGAACATGTCGCGCAGGATCTGGCGCTGCTCGTCGTGGGTGCGCACGACGAAGGCCTCGGGACGCAGATCGTCGTGGGTGATGATGCAGTCCATCCACTGCTCGTCACCTTCGGCTGCCTCCTCAGGGGATGGCTCGCCCGTGGTGGTTGCTACGGACCTGGCGGTGGCCTGACTCGGCTGTTGATGTGACTCCCACTCGACAAAAAAGGCTTCCACAGCCAGCGGCAACGATACGTCCGACAGGCAGCTGACGAACGTTGCGGCGACGACATCCCGGGCCGTGGCTTCCAGCTGATCGCCTTCGCCCAGAAGACTGGCCACCTCGGCCTGCAGCAGAAGCAGGTGCAGGGGTGTCAACTGCACGGGTCCACCCGTCTCTTCCCGATCGCTCCCACCGCCGCAGGCACGCAGATAATCACCGGCGCCACCTGCCAGGTGAAGCCCCTGCTGGTCGCGCCAGGAGATCACGCCCGACTTGATGAAGGCCTGACGACCTTCGTCTCCCAATCCGTTCAGTGCGTGGCCCACGAGGCTGGGTAGCGGCCGACGGGCCAGCAGGCGGGCCGCTTCGGTCGGGCGGTGAATGAGGGAGTCGAGGAAGGACCGCTGGTGGGGACGCCAGATCGCTGCGAGGGCGGTGGCCCGGCTGGACGGGTCGGCTCCCGCGTCGTCTCCGACCACAGCGGACAGCTTTTCCTTGCGGCCTTCGGGAGGTTCGTTCTGACGAAAACGGAAGTCACCGAGCTGACCGAGGATCTGCACGCTGTTCGGGTTCGTCACAATGCTCCTGCTGGCCCTGGGGATGGGAGGCGCGACCTGGCGGTCGCTGAGGCGGTCGTAGCAGCCCTGACCTACAGGCCGCTGTCGTCCGGCGGCCCGGCATAGGGCGCGGCCTCAAACCGACAGGGTTCCTCGACCACCCGCGGGTCGTCCTGCTGTTGCAGCAGCTCGAAGAGACGAGTCTTCAGTTCGGTCTGCACCCCGGCGTAGCGCGCCTCTCCGGCGACGTTGTGCATGTAGTGCGGGTCTTCACCCAGGTCGTACAGCTCTTCCATCGGTCGCTTGCCGAAGCCCAGGTCGAAGGAGCGCCTGACCTCGGCTTCGTCGCGGTGGTGGATCATCCACGCCTTGGTCGGACTCGCGTCGAGATCGGCGTAGCAGATCATCGTGTCCGTCTCCAGATCCTCGTAGGCAGGGGGCACTGTTCGGGGATCGTCCAGTCCCTCGGGATCGCCAGCCGGCCAGCGATCGGGTGCGAAGTTGTGGACGTAGAGGAAGTCCTTCGTGCGGATCGCTCGCTGAGGATAGGGCAGCTGGCCCGCGCGAGCCGTGTGTACATGGCGCTCGCGGCCGGTGACGACGAAGGTGCGATCCTCGTCGACCTGGCCGTCACGATCGCTGGTCAGCACAGGCAGCAGGGACTTTGCTGTCATCGAATCGGGCACTCCCACACCGCAGGCGTCGAGGAAGGTGGGCGCCAGATCCATGAGATTGACGAAGTCGTCGATTCTCCTGCCCGCGGGGATGTGGCCGGGCCAACGGGCCGCCAGGGCGACCTCGCAGCCGATGTCGTAGAGGTTGCACTTGGCCCGTGGAAAGCCGGGGATGCCGTGGTCGCCGCTGACGACGACAAGGGTGTTGTCGAGTTCGCCGATCTCTTCCAGGCGCTGCAGCAGCACACCGAGACCTGCGTCGACGGCCATACACTCTCCCAGATAGTCGGCCACGTCCTCACGGACGTCGTGTACATCGGGCAGGAATTCGGGCAGCCTGCCCTGCAGATCATCCGGTTCGATGTCCCATAGAGCTTTACCCGAGCCTTTCTGCCAGCGCCGGTGCGTGTTGGTCGGCCCCCACCAGTAGCAGAAGGGCGTGTCATCCTGGCGATCTGCGAGAAAGGCGTCGAAGTTGGCCCTCGTCTCATCGTAGAGCAGCAGCTTGGCGCCATCGACGCCATGGCTGTCGACGTGGTCGGTGGCGTAGAAGGAGAAGTTGCGGTACTCGTTGCCGGCCGGTTCATACTGTGTACGCTTGCCACCGTAGGGCGCGTTCACCATGCGCCCCGGTGACCAGACTTTGTAGGTATAGCCTATGTGGTACGCCGCCTTCTCCAGCTCGAGGGGATAGGTGGGGATGGTCTCGTCCCAGACGGCGCCGGCGAGAATGGCGCCCATCCCGGTCTGCCAGAAATAGGAACCCGAGAGCAGTGAACTGCGGCAGGGCGTGCAGCTGGGCGCCGGTACGTAGGCGTTGCGGAACAGGGCCCCCTCGCCCGCGACGCGGTCGAAGTTGGGTGTGTCGATGAGGGCACTGAGAGATCCCTCTCCCTCGTGCCTGGCGTAGGCGCTGGCGTAACGGCCCCAGTCGTCGGCAAAGGCGAAGAGGATGTTGGGACGTTTCGGTTGTATCGTTGGCACGCGTTGCTCCCCATTCACGTTGCAGTGGAAGTGAGAGGTGTGAGATGGACCCGTTCAGCTTCAGAAGAGCCCTCCGGTCACGGCAGACACGAATCTTCTACGACGCGCGGTCGTACAGCGCCTTCCCCCATGTCGAGAGGCTGGAGGGCGATGAACTGCTGCTGGCCTTCCGGCAGGCGCCGCGGCACCCGGCGGGTGTCCGGCACACCGATCCACGATCCATCATCACCGTGGTTCGATCCCCGGATGCCGGCCAAACGTGGCACGTCAATGACGCGGCGCAACTGGCCGCCGGCGGTGGCCAGGAGTTCGGCCTGATCTACCTGGGCAAGGGACATGTGGGCGGCGCGCTGGCGGCACACGAGGTCTTCCCCGAATCCGAGGCCGAACGCTCCGGGGTCCCATGGACTCATCCGCGGGAATTCCCCTTCCGCAGCGTCGGCGCTCTGTGGTGCTGGAGTGACAACTTCGGTCTCACGTGGCGCGTGGACAACACAACACTGGTGGGGCCGCAGATGCAGGCCTGCGCCCCACCGGTGCGCTTACAGGACGGGACGCTGATGATCCCGGCGTACGGCGCGCTCGGGCGATCGAAGACGGGTTCGTCCGTGCTCTATCGATCGACCGATCGAGGGGCGAGCTGGTCGGAGGCGGTCATCATCGCCCGCGGCAACCCGAGAACGCGGGCCTACCAGGAGCCGGTCCTGATGGAGCTGGCGCCTGGCCGGCTGCTGTGCATGCTCCGGGTCTACGATCCCGAGCACCCCGGCATCTTCTGGCGCAGCGAGTCTTCCGATGGCGGTAGCACCTGGTCGAAGCCGGAGTCCACCGGTGTTCTGTCGGGTGCCTGCCCCCGGCTGCTCAAGCTGAGGGACGGTCGTCTGCTGTTGACGTACGGTCGTCGCTTCGAGCCCTTCGGTATCTACGCGGCGATCAGCGAGGATGGCGGCGCGAGTTGGGGCGACACGTTGCAGCTGCGTCCCGCTAAGGACGGTGACCAGGGGTACACCTCGTCAGTGGAAATCGAAAGCGGACGCATCCTGACCACGACGTACGGCAAGAATGCCCGCCGGGTCACCGGCATTACCGGGACGTTCTGGAGTCTGCCGTAGAGCGATTTCCTACTGCTACGCTTCTGACCTTCCCTCCAGCCGCGCAAACAGCGCATCCACCCGCGCCTGGCGATCCGCATCACGCCGGCTGATGAACCCCTCGCCGAAGAAGATGATGCACGCCACGACCATCTCGCCCCCGGTGTAGATGGCGAAGCTGTCGGGGTAGATGTTTTTGAGCACGGCGAAGGTGGCAAAGCCGCCCACCAGTGCACCGATGGCGCCGCGCGCCGTCGGTCCGCGCCACAACATGCCGAACATCAACGGAATCGCGACAGGCGGCAGGATAGCGGCGAAGAGCTTGACCGTCTGCGAGAATACCTTGCCGATGCCCTCGGACCCATCCACTGCAAGAGCTGCGCCGAGCACAGCGGTGCCGAAGGCGAGAGTCGCGATGCGACCGACGAAAAACAGCTGCTTGTCCGTCACCGGCGTCTTGCGGCTGCGTTCGTACACGTCCTTGGTGAACACCGCCGCCAGGGAGTTGATGTCACTGTCGATCATGGACATGGTGGCGGCGAACATGGAACAGACAAGCAGGCCCAGCAGCCCGGGGGCCAGGCCGGACAGGACCTGACGGGCGATGAGCACATAGGTCTGATCCGGGTCGAAGCCGTCGATGGGCATCATCGTCGTCGCGTCGAAGTACTGGGGCATCATCAGCGGGGCCGCCCAGGCGGGGACGAAGATGACGAGGGGGTAGACGAGGAACAGGGCGCCGGACAGGAGCGCCGCCTTGCGGGCATCCCGTTCGTCACCGACGGAGATGAAACGCTGGGCCAGACCCCAGGTACCGCCGTTGTAGCTGAAGATGATGACGATGAGGTAAACGAACCAGAATTCGATGCCGATGCCGGCGCCGGGGTTCAGCAGGTTGCCGTGCGCCTCGGGCAGCTGATCCCACATGGATCCCCAGCCACCGACGGCGCTGAGCACGGCGGTGACGACGATGGCGCTGAGCAGGAACTGGACGACAAACTGCACGATGTCGGTCAGAACAGTTGCCCATAGACCGCCGATCAACACGTACAGGCAGGTGACGACGCCGCCGACGAAGATGATCGGCGTGCGCTCCCATCCGGTGCTGACCTGCACGACGATGGCGATGGCGTAGAGCTTGATGCCCAGGTCGATGAATTTCACGCCGATGCCGGACAGGGCGATGAGGATCCGCACCTTCGGCCCGTAGCGTTCTTCCAGGTACTGAACAGGCGTCAGCACCTTCAGTCGTGACCAGCGGGGCGCCCACAGGCCGGCGCCGAGCATCATGGCGATGAAGCAGGGCACGGAGAACAGCATCCACATGCTCAGACCGGCGCTGGCCGCCTTGCCGGCGAAACCGACAAAGACGACAGCGCTGTACCCGGACACATGGTGGGAGATGGCAGCCATCCACCAGGGCAGGCTGTGGCCGGCAGCGAAGTAAGCGTCGGCGCCCTTCGACCTTTTTCCGGCGACCCAGGCGAGCCAGCCCATGGCACCGGCGTAGATCGCGACGACGACGAAATCGAGACTTTCCATATCAGCGTTCCTGACTCATGTGGCGATCCATTTGCAAAAACGGTCCTCGTCGACGTTGCGGCCGCTGATGACAGCGACGATGTCGCCCGATCCCTCCACCTCGACACAGCCATGCAGCAGGGCGGCTGTGGCGATGGCCCCGGAGGGCTCGACGCGCAGGCCGTGAGTCTCGTAGAGCCATTTCATGGCGGCACGCGTCGCATCATCGGGGAGGCTGACAGATTCGGCGACCAGCCGTCGCAGGATGGGCCAGTTGTGCTCGCCCACGTCGTAGGAGAGCAGGCCATCACAGATGCTGGCGGGCTGCTCCAGGCGCACGCGTTCGCCCTTGTCCAGGGATTGGCGGAAGTCGTCGGCGCCCACCGGTTCGACGCCGATGATATGCGCCTGCGGGAAGCCGTCGGCCACGGCGAGGGCGTGGCCGGCCATGAGGCCGCCGCCGCTGACGGGACAGATGAACTGCGACACCTCCCGTTGCTGCTGTCGCAGTGCCTCGACGATCTCGAGCCCGCCCACTCCGTTGCCGGCGATGACGTGGGGATCGTCGTAGGGGGAGGCCTGGAGGGCCTGCTCTTCTTCGGCGACCTGCCGTGTCAGGCGGTCGCGTTCGCCTGTCTGATGATCGGTCGTGATGTCGTAGGTGCGTATCTCGGCGCCGAAGGAGCGGGTCAGCGCGAACTTCACGCTCGGCGCCGACTCCGGCATGATGATGATGACCCGTTTGCCGTAGCGCCTCCCGGCGAAGGACAGGCCGGAGGCGAAGTTGCCGGAGGAGTGCGCCGCCACCGGGCGATCGCCGACTTCGTCGGCGTGATGGGCCATCCAGTTGAGGGCCCCCAGCAGCTTGAAGGATCCCACCGGTGTCCAGCCGTAGTCCTTGAGCCAGACCCGCCGATCCGTGGGCAGGTCGAGCTGTTTCTCCAACGCGTAGGATCGGATCAGTGGTGCCGGCGTGATGTGCTGGCGGATGACGTCGGCGGCGGCGCGAACGTCCTCCATGGTGGCGATCTGTACCGGCATCTGCGGGTGTCCTCCAGAGGACAAAGGTGGCGCTGAGGTCCGGGAATGTAGTAGATGAAGCCGGGAGGGATCGAATATGAGCCGCACATCATACCGCGTCGGTCTGGCCACCGTCGACGTGACGCCCCCGGTGGGCATCTTTCTCGCAGGGTACGCAGGCAGGGACTCACCCTCCGATGGTGTCTACCACCCGCTGCGTGCTGTATGTATCGCGATGGACGAGGGGGCGGATGACAGCACACCCCTGCTGCTGGTCACCATCGACTGGCTCGGCTTCTACGACCGGACCGCCGATGCCCGTCGACGTATCGGCGAGCGCACCGGTCTGCCACCGGAGCGTATCCTGCTCACCGGGACGCACACGCACTGCGGACCCGTGCTGCGCCGGGAGATGGACAGCCGCCGGCACGGTGTGCTGGATGAGGACTACATCGAGCGGACTCTCACGACGCTGGCGGAGACGGCGGCTACAGCCCTCGCTGATCGCCAGCCCGCCCACCTGAGGGTCGGCACCGGTCGCTGCGGGTTCTCGTCTTCCCGTCGTCGGCCGGCTGGGAAGGGCGGCGTTCAATTCAGGCCGAGCCTCGACGCACCGCACGATCACCAGGTCTCCGCGCTGGCCGTCGAATCCGAGAACGGCGATCTCCGGTATGTCCTGTTCAGCTATGCCTGCCACCCCACGAGCACCGGCCCCATCCTGCAGATTGGCGGTGACTATCCGGCCTTCGCCTGCGATGCCATCGAGAGCCAGCACGCGGGCGTAACGGCGGCATTCTTTCAGGGGTGCGCCGGCGACCAGAAGGTGGACGCGCGGAATCCGGAGGGTGACGGCTACCGCAAGCTCACTGTCGACGAGGTGCGCGAACGTGGCGAAGATCTGGCGGCGTCGGTGAGCGGAGCACTCACCGAAGGGGCGCTGCGAGATGTTACCGGCCCGCTGTTGCTGTCACAGGAGTTCGTCCCGCTGACGACGGACGTGCCCGAGGAGGAGGAGCTGCGAGTCCACCTGGATTCGCCTCAGGGGTACGTGCGCGAGTGGGCGCAACATCACCTGGATCTGCGCGCGGCGGGTACTCCGGCGGGCAACAGCTTCAGCTTCGAGGTGCAGACCCTGCGCTTCGGGACCGGCCTGGCGTTCATCGCCCTGGCCGGTGAGATGTGCGTGGAGTACGGCCTGCGTTACCGGGACGAGCACGGGACCCGCTTTGGCGACGTCTGGACGCTGGGATACGCCAACGAGATGGTGGGGTACATTCCGGCGCGCCGGCAGATCCCGGAGGGCGGGTACGAGGTGATCGACAACAACCGGCACCTGCTCTACACCGGGCCCTTCTCGGAGGATACGGAGGAGCTGATCAGCGCCGCCGTACATCGCTGCCTGGGGGCGTGAAGCCGCGCGGCTCCAGGCCTGCTACTCGAACCAGGTCGTACCCGGTACCTGATACTGCTGTCCCACCTCTTCGTCCAGCTCCACACCGATTCCGGGGCGGTCGTCCAGGTGGATGAAGCCGTCCTTGATGATGTCGGTCTTCTCCTGAATGATCGTCGTCCAGTAGTCGCGGTGCAGCCAGTGGAACTCCAGCACGAGGAAGTTGGGCACCGTGGCGCAGACGTGGGCCGAGGCCAGCGTGCC
The DNA here is from genome assembly GCA_002726335.1 of Gemmatimonadaceae bacterium. The sequence goes on along the minus strand of PBSR01000186.1, from coordinate 25,476 downwards.
GATGGGTGAGGACACGTTGTGCGGGGCGAAGGGGATGTAGTAGATCTCGGCGAGGTTGGCGATCTTGCGGCACTCCGACAGGCCGCCGCATTTGGGGATGTCGGGCATGATGATGTTGACCGCCTGCTTCTCGATCAGCTCGCGAAAGCCGTGGCGCAGGTAGAGGTTCTCGCCGCTGCAGATCGGCAGGCTCGTCGACTGCGTGACGGTACGCATGGCGTCGACGTTCTCCGCCGGCACCGGTTCCTCCAGCCACATCAGGTGGTAACTCTCCAGGGCTTTGGCCAGGCGGATGGCGCTGGGTACGTCGAGGCGGGTGTGCACGTCGGCGGCCACATCGACACCGGGTCCCGCGGCTGAGGTCACCATGTCCACCAGGCTCACCATACGTTCGTGTTCCCACTGATTCGCCGTGGTATTGAATTTGTCCTTCTCGAAGTGGGCCACCTCGCTGCCTTTGTAGCCGTAGGCGTCGATGTCGACGTCGATTTTCAGCGCCGTGAAGCCTCTCTCGAGGACCTCGTCGACGACCTTCTTGATCTCGTCGAAGTTCATGCCTGGAGCGACCTGGCAGTCGGCGTAGACGCGTACCTTGTGGCGGAACTGCCCGCCAAGCAGTTCGTACACGGGTGTCTTCAGGGCCTTGCCTTTCAGGTCCCAGAGCGCGATTTCGATGCCGGTCAGCGCCGTGATGAGCGCGCCGGCGTCCCCGCCGTCGAACACGTGCCGGCGGCGCATGTCCTCGAACAGGGCATCCACGGCGAAGGGGTCGCTGCCGACGAGGCGCTCTTCGAGGTTCTGAATGATGGCGATGGCCTGCTTGCCGCCGTGTACGCACTCGCCCGTGCCGGTGATGCCTGCGTCAGTGGTGATACGCACCCACAGATGCATGCCGTGCCCCCGGGTGGCAGCCGTCTTGACGGAGGTGATTTTCATCGCACGCTCTCGTATCCGGCGAGGGCGCCCCGGCGTTTGGCGAAGACGATCTGCCACAGCACCTTCTTGTTGCTGCGGAACGTGCCGGCACTCATCAGCAGGTAGTAAGTCCACATGCGGAAGAAGCGTTCGTCGTACTCTTCACCGAGGTCGTCCCAGTTGCTGACGAAATTCCTGTGCCAGGCCATCAACGTGGGGTCGTAGTAGGCGCCGAAGCTGTGCCAGTCATTGAGTGAGAAAAGGCGCTCCGCAGCCGTGGTCAGTTGCCTGGCTGCCGGCATCATGGCGTTGGGAAAGATGTACTTGTGCATCCATGGATCCGTATTGGATCCCGACCGGTGACGACCGATGGTGTGCAGCAGAAACAAGCCGCCCTCCTTCAGGCTGCGGTGAGCGACCTCGAACAGGCTGCGATAGTTCTTGTAGCCCACATGTTCGATCATGCCGCACACGAGTACCTTGTCGAACCCGGTCTCGGTGAAGTCACGGTAGTCGGACCTGACGAAACTCACCGGCAGGCCGGCGCAGTAGTCCTGGGCGTAAGCCAGCTGCTTGTCGGAGATCGTCATGCCCGTCACATGACAGCCGTAGCGTTCGGCGGCAAACTTGGCAAAGCCACCCCAGCCACTGCCGATGTCGAGCACCTTCTCGCCTTCGCGCAGTTGCAGCTTGCGGCAGATCAGGTCGAGCTTGTTTTCCTGCGCCTGATTGAGATCTTCGGTGCCCTTGAAGTAGCCGCAGGTGTACTGGTTGTACGGATCGAGGAAGGACATGAAGAGAGCCGGGCTCAACTGGTAGTGTGTGTCGATGACGTCCCGGGCGCGCAGCTTCGACTGCAGGTTGAAGATCTTCGAGCGGGCGATGGCGAACTTGGCCGAAAAGGGGATGATCTGCTGGTTCAGTCGTCCGCGGAACATGCGGTCGCAGAACTGGTCGAGAGCCTTGCAGGTCCACCAGCCGTCCATGAAGGACTCGCCGAGCGCCAGGGAGCCGCCGGTGACGACGCGTTTGTAGAAGGCTTCTTCGTGGACGTGCATGTCCCAGTCGCGGGCGCCGTCGACGCCGATGTCGGCCTGGGCGACAATGTCAGTGAAGAGCTGTTTCATTGTTTCAAGTCTCCGTGAGGACCGTAATGATAATGAAGGACGTCATCCCCGTCGCCCGGCTCGTCCCGCGGTGAACATCATCCTGTTCCAGGCGCAGGAGATATCCCGGCCGTTGCTGCGGGAGGATCCCAGGGCGCGCCACATTCTCGATGTACTGCGACGCAAGCCGGGAGAGAGTTTCGACGTGGGCTTGATCGACGGCCCCCGGGGCAAGGCGGTGGTCGACACGGTCACTGACGCGGAGCTGATCCTGTCCTTCACGTGGGAGACTGAGCTGCCAGCGCCGGAGAGGATCGCCCTGATCGCCGGGCTGTGCCGGCCACAGACCAACCGACGCGTGCTCCGCGAGGCGGCGGCTCTCGGCGTGGCGCGGATGCTCTTCCCCCGGACCGAACGGGGTGAGCCCACCTATGCCGACAGCAGCCTCTGGTCCTCAGGCGAATACGAACGCCAGGTGCTGACCGGTGTCGAGCAGGCCTTTGCCACGAGTCTCCCGGACGTGGATTTCGGCATGGATCTCGGCCAGGCCATCACGGCCGCCGGGGGACAGGTCCGTATCGCCCTGGACAACTACGAGGGCATCAAGCCTTTGCCGCAGGTCGTGCCGGGTCATCAGGGGTCGATGGTGCTGGCAGCCGGGTCGGAACGGGGTTGGGCCCCGGCCGAACGGGATCTGCTGCGCTCCGAAGGGTACCAGCTGGCCGGCATGGGCCCCCGCGTGCTGCGCACCGAAACGGCGGTGATCGGCGCCCTGGCGGTGATCAAGTCAGTGTCGGGTGCCTGGGATGCGGGATCCACGCCGGACACGAGACAGGACACGTAGGTCCAGGTGCCCCCGGAGGTTGTGCTCGAAGTTCCCCAGGGACGGTTTGAGCTGCGCCGGTTCCCGCGGAGGGATCGCGAGCAGCTGCGCGCCTGGGACGCCGCCGACGACTACCTGCTCCATCATCTGCACGATGAGCCTACTGAAGAGGGAGCCGAAACCTGGATACTCAACGATGGTTTCGGGGCGTTGACGGTGGCCATGGCGGCCCGGCAGCAGGTGTCCATGTCATCGGATTCCTGGCTCGCTCACGCCGGGACGCAGGCCAATCTCGACGACAATGACCCGGGCCCGACTGTCCGGCCGCCCAGACTGCTCACCAGCCTCGAGGACCCGCCGGCGAGGGCAGGGGTGGTGCTCGTGAAGATCCCGAGGAGCCTGGCCCTGCTCGAGGATCAGCTGCACAGGATCCGGCACAATCTGCAACCGGGGGGTCGCATCGTCGGCGCGGGTATGGTGCGGGCGATCCACACCTCGACGTTGCGGCTGTTCGAGGACATTCTCGGGTCGACGTCGACGACGCTGGCCCGGCGCAAGGCCCGCCTCGTGATGTGCCAGTTCGACAGGGATCTCAATCCGGGGGCCAGTCCCTACCCGACGACGTATCAACTCGATGAGCAGGAATGGTCACTGACAAACCACGCCGGCGTGTTCTGCCGTGAACACCTGGACGCGGGCACAAGACACCTGCTGGCCCACGTCCCCGAAGCAATCGAGGCACGGGACATCGTCGATCTGGGCTGTGGCAATGGTGTGGTCGGTCTCGTGGCGGCGCACCGCAATCCCGACGCACGACTCACCTTCGTCGACGAGTCGTACATGGCCGTCGATTCGGCGCGGTGCAACTGGCAGGAACTGTTCGGCGGGAGAGACGCAGCGTTCCTCGCGGGAGACTGCCTGGAATCCGTCGACCACCGCAGCGCTGACCTGATCCTGTGCAACCCGCCGTTCCATCAGCAGAGCGTGATGGGAGATGCCGTGGCCTGGCGCATGTTCAGCGGCGCGCGCAAGGTGTTGCGGTCGGGTGGGGCGATGCTCGTCGTCGGCAATCGCCACCTGGCCTACCACAGCAAGCTGCGGCGGATCTTCGGGAACTGTGACGTGGTGGACAGCGATCCCCGGTTCGTCGTGCTGCGAAGTTACGTGCGCCAGTAGGTCGAGTCGTCGGCAGGCTGGTAGGCGATGTCGAGATGCGGCGTATCGATGCGGGCGCCGTCCCGGTGCAGGCTGTCGACCCCGGCTTCGGTGAGGCCCGTGGTCAGCAAGGTCCGTTCGATGGGGTAGGAGGGTGCACCGGTACGGAACATCTGCTCCATGTGATGACTCAGCGGGGTGAAAAAGCTGGCCAGCGTTCCCGGTGGGGAGGGCATGGGCAGGTACAGGTTCGTCGACAGGGGACGGTCCCGACCGGCCAGCTGGGCGGCGAAGTTGAAATCACCCACCAGTCCGTTGAGGGCGATGACGGAGCAGCGCAGACCGTCGAGGTGTTCGTAGACATAGGCCCACGGATCCGGCACGAGGGCTTTCATCTCGTCGAGGGAGGGGAACACGTGGTTGAACCCGGGGCGGGAGGACTTCAGGATGTGGCTGCGGCTCAGACAGGCCTCGAACAGTTCGATGGACCACAGCCCTTCGGCGTGAGCCTGCCAGAAGGCATCACCGCGAAACCCCTGAATCCACCGGACGCCGGTCTCGCCGCCCTGCCGCGTCTCGACCATGGACTGTACCGCCTCGTAGGCGTGGAAATCGCCGCCGTCGATCCAGCTGACGCCCAGACACATGGCTTCTTCCACCTGCGCCCCGAGGGGGATCTCGACGGCCGGCACCCGCCAGGTGACCGGCAGACTGGACCCGGCCATGAGCGGGAAGTCCAGTTCTCTTGACACCTCGTACATCTCGAGCGCCTGATCCCAGCTCCAGGACAGGTGCTTGTCGTTGAAGACGGGCACCCCACGGCCACAGGTCCGGAATACGGCCTCCATCTGTTTGAAGAATTCGTAGCGCGGCCACAGGGTCTGCCCCTTGTCGTTGACGGGGTAGTCACCGTGCTCAGCGATGAGAATCACACCATCCACGGCCAGGTCGTCGCCGCCGAGGGTGAGACATTCGGCGATGGTGGGATACAGCGTCAGTCCGGGGAAACGGGCCGCCCGTTCGTGGCTGACGTCGTCGTCGCCGACCTGATCGACGTACATGGAGACCACATCCACTTCCGGTCGGTGATGACGGCCGTTCCAACCGTATCCGTCGAGGAAACGATCGACGATATGCTGGGCATGGGCGTGTTTGCGGTAGATGGAGACCAGGGCGGCCAGACGCGGGCGTGCAGGCGATGGCATATCAGGTGGTCCTAAGACGAAGGCTGGATCAGGTTTCCGCCGCGAAAGATCTCGACGCCACGGGCCACGCTGTGCAGCAGCAGAAGGGCCTCCTGCGAACCCCAGGCGCGCATCAGCTGATGCATCGTGCGCTCTTCGCCGTCCCACGGGAAGCCGAAGACGATGTCGAACTCGTCCAGGGCGTGGCCGATCGTCGGATAGGCCGATGTCGCCTCGCCGATCGTACCCAGGCGCGGGTCGTCGCCCTTGGCAGGACGGTACCCGGTAGGCAGGAAGCTGCCAGTAGCAAACCGCGCTGCGGACCCGGATCGTTCGGCCAGGTCCCCGGCGATATGGACAAGGTCGGCATCGAGTTCGATACCGTAGGCTTCGTAGCCCAGCAAGTCGGCCATGATGGTGATCACACCCGTTGCCGATCCGAGCTCCAGAAACCGCAGACCGGGGCCACGAAGGTCGATCAGTACCTGTTGCACAACACCGTAGTCGGCGGCGACAAAGGGGTGCCAGGTCTCCTGGCGCACCTCCATGTCAAAGCGGGACCACAGCTCCCAACCCTCATCGCACAGGGCGTCCAGCCGATGTCTCAGGCCCTCATCGAGGGGGATGGACTTCAACCGACCTCAGCCACGCGTACGACGCGATCGACGCCATAGGGATACCCGGTGGCATCGATGCAGAGAAGGCCAGATCCGGCGTCGTGGGTGTGTGCAAGTTCCTCCCCGTTGTCGAGCCAGCGCACTGACGTTACGTGGCGATCGACGTCGGTGAAACCGCGCGGTCCAGCGCCGCCGCCACCGGTGGTGACATGAGCATCTCCACCGACGGACAGATCGTGAATGAAGAGGAAGAGACGGCCTTCCGTTTCGAGGGCGAAGTCGTTGCCGGTACCCTGCACCGATGAAGGTCGACCACCGTAGATGACGTCTTCCTGACCCGTGATCCATTCGCCGACGCGACGCAGGGCGGCTGATTCGTAGTCGGGTATACGTCCCGCCGCGGTGGGTCCCACGTTCAGCAGGTAATTGGCGCCCACCTTCCGGCAGGCACACAGATTCTCGATGATCTGCCGCGGCGACATGTAGTTGAAGTCCTCGGCACCGATCCCCCAGTGGCGGTTGAAGGTCTGGCACATCTCCGCCGTGACGTACTTGTCCATGCCGTCACGATCCATCGGCGTCGGGCGGCCCTGTTCGAAGGTGACCGAGTCGATCTCGGGATGCCCCACATGACCTTTCGCTCCCAGGCCCGTGTTGTTGATGATCATGGCTTCCGGCTGATGCTGGCGGATCATGCCGTAGAGCCGGTCCTCCTGCCAGTCGGCGTCGGGTTTGCTCCAGTTGCCGTCGAACCAGAGACCACCGATCTCGCCGTACTGGGTGCAGAGGACTTCCACCGACCGATGCAGGTAGTCGAGGTAGGCGTCGAAGTCGTTCTCGAAGCTGGGCTGGTACCAGTCCAGCGTCGTGTGGTAGAAGAAGGGGATGATGTCCTCGGCCCGGCAGCCATCGATCAACTCGGCTACCAGGTCGCGTCCGGCGGGGCTGTGCGGGGCATCGTGATCACTGAGGCCGCGCGTATCATACAGTGAGAACCCGTCGTGATGACGACTCGTCAGAGTGATGTACTTCATTCCCGACTCACGAGCGGTGCGGGCGATGGCACGGCCGTCGAACTGTTCGGCGGTGAAGCGGTCTTTCAGCCGGGCGTATTCGTCCATGGGAATCTGGCGCAGGTGCTGGACCCATTCTCCCTGCCCCATCTGGGCGTACAGCCCCCAGTGGATGAACATGCCGTAGCCGAGCCTCTCGAAGCGGGCGACACGAGGCTCAGGGACGGGGAGGGTCATGGTGGTTCCTTTCGGCTTGGAGCCAGTTCGCGGAGCGGCAACAGCTAGCGTGGCATATTATACCGCAATTCCGTACCCCCCTGTCGAGGAGTTTCCTTCTGCCCCCGGCCACCGAGGCGTCAGGGCGCGGCTGATTGACCCCCACAGACCGTCCCGATATACTCCGCCGCACAGGAGATACAAGCATGCCAACAGGACTCACCGCAGAGCAGGTCAAGCACTTCGAGGACGAGGGGTACCTGATGGTACCCGACGTGTTCACCGAGGCCGAACTCCAGCCACTGCGCGACGAGATCACCGCCGTGATCGACGAGGCTGCGCGCGGCCTGCTGGCGGCGGGCAAGATCAGCCAGACCTGGGAGGACGAGCCCTTCGAGACACGGCTGACGCGAATCTTCGCCGAGAGTGAGGAGATTCTGCGACCTATTGTCGGACGCGCAGGCGGGGGTCACAGCGGCCCGGCTTTCTTCGAGTTCATCACCAACAGGAAACTGCTGGCCACGATCGAGTCGCTCGTAGGTCCGGAGATCATCGGCTCGTCGGTGTACCGTATCCGCCCGAAGATGCCGTCCCATGCCCGCGGTGCCGTTCCCTGGCATCAGGACTCCGGTTACTTCAGCTCCCACTGTGACGGCGACCTCATCGTCACCTGCTGGATCCCTCTCGTCGATACCTATCCTGAAAACGGCTGCCTGCAGGTCGTACCCAGGGCGCATCGTGACGGCATCGTCCGCCACTGCACGAAGGGCCCTGGAGGGTTCCTGGTGATCCCTGACGACGAACTGCCCGCCAACACGCCCGTCACCGTGCCGGTGCCGGCCGGCGGCGTGCTGTTCATGACCAATCTGGCACCGCACAAGTCGACGTACCACACCGAGGACATCATCCGCTGGGCGGTGGATGTGCGCTACCAGTCGGCCTCTGTGCCGAACAACGTCGGCGAACTGCCTTCTGACTATGACCCGGAACGGCCGCTGCACGAGATTGCCTGCTACCCGCCGGAGGCGGACTTCGTTCTGCAGAGCCTGGAGCATCCGGAGCGGGTGGTGGATTCGTGGCCTGCCTTCCACGAGATCCGCCAGCGCTTCGAGCAACGGGACACCCGTCCCCCCGGCCCGAAGCGAGGCTGGGTGCCAATAGGGGAGGCGTCTGCCAGCTTGAGGGAGGACGCATGACGAAGATTCCACGCCTGGTTGCCGCCGGCATGGTCGTGCTCACCGCTGCCATGCTGGGCTGCGGCGGGGATGGTTCCACCCTCGGCCCGGATGGCACACCCCTCGACGAGGGCGACTCCGATGGGATCGTCGACGACGGTGATTCCACCGCGGTGACGGTTTCGCTCACGCAGTTGAGCGCCGAGATCTTCACGCCGAAGTGTGCCAAGGCCGGGTGTCACACCGGATCCTCTCCCGCTGCAGGCATGTCCCTGGCGAGCAGCAGCATCGCGGCGGCCATCATCGACGTGGCCAGCAACCAGCGTCCGGGTCTCAAGCGTATCGATCCGAACAACCCTGACGGGTCGTACCTGATTCAGAAAGTGCGCGGCGCCGGCGCCAACAGTCAGATGCCTATCGGCGACGCGCCACTGAGTTCCGCCGAGATTCAGCTGATCGTCGACTGGGTCACAGCCGGCGCACCATCGGAGTAGGGAGCAGAACCATGACAGCCAAGGTGTCCGGAATCGAGCGCTTCATCCTGCACGTGCCTTTCGTCGATCGCGTGCGCCGCGAGATGGAGCGTGCCGGCGTGCACTCCTGGTCGGAGCTGGAGATCACCAAAGTCGAGACCGACGCCGGGGTCACCGGCTGGGGTGAGACGATTCAGAACTACACCTGGGGGCGGGTAAAGAACGAGGACCGCGTCGTCGGCCGTCCGCCGGCGGAGACGATGTGGGACGATTCGCTGGGAGCGGGCCTGCAGATGGCCCTCTTCGATGCGGCGGGCAAGCTGGCGGGTGTGCCCGTGCACCGCCTGCTCGGCGGCGCCAAGGTGCGCGACTGGTGTGCCATCTCCTTCTGGGATCACGACATGTCCCCCGAGAAGTATGAGGAGGAGGCGAAAGTCGCCGTGTCTCTCGGGTACACCTGTATCAAGATCAAGACCCGTCCGTGGTTCGACGTGCGGGAGACGATCGACCGCATCAGTCGGGCTACACCCGACCACTTTCGCATCGACGCCGACTGGAACGCCTTCCTCGTCAACGCCTCGAATGCGATCCCCCTGCTGCGCGAACTGGAGTCGACGTTCCCCAAGATCAAGATCTTCGAAGATCCGATCCCGCGACACGACGCGTCGGGCAATCACTTCATGCGCTCGCAGATCGAGACGGCCGTAGCCCATCACTATGGACAGATCGGTGCCCGCGAAGGCATCGAGATGGGGGGCGTCTGCGACGGTTGGGTGATCGGCGGTGGTGTGTCGCAGACCATGCGGCAGGGACACACCGCGGCGGCGCTCAACATGCCCTTCTTCCTGCAGATGGTGGGAGCGGCGCCGACGACGGCCATGTCCCTGCACCTGAGTGCGGTGCTGTCGGCCGCCCAGTGGCCGACCATCACCTGTCACGAGCTCTATGAACACAGTCTGCTGACCGAGCGTATGCCCGTCATCGATGGTCACGCCCGCGTACCGGAAGAGCCGGGACTGGGAATCACCCTCGACGCGGACGCGCTGGAGAAGTACCGGGTGGAGAAGGCCGATCACTCGCTGCCGCGACGGCTGGTGCGTGTCAATCGGCCCGGTGGCAGCAAGATCTACTTCGCCAACTCCGGTCAGAAGTGGACATTCTACAGCAATGGCAACAGCGCCGTCGACGACTGGGGCTGCAGCACGGACCTGCTGGACGACGACGGCTCGTCCGACTTCGACGATCTGCACAAACGCGCCAGCGAGTCGCCGGTGATCACCAGGGAGTAGAGCATGCCACGTACCCCCGAACTGCTCGTAGATGATCTGTTCTTTCCCGAGGGCCCACGATGGCGCGTCGGCGACGATGATCAGGGCAAGCTGTGGTTCTCGGATGTGCTCGCCGGTGATATCAAGAGCGTCGATCTGACAGGTGATCTGCAGTCGGTGGCCGCCGTACCGGAAATGCCGTCGGGCCTGGGCTGGTGGCCGGACGGGACCTTCGTGGCCGTGTCCCTGGACGGCAAGCTGAACCGCATCGGCGCCGACGGCTCGGTCACTCCCGTGGCTGACATGCACGCTCTCGATGGTTTCGGCTGCAACGACATGGTGGTCGACGGGTCCGGGCGCAGCTACATCGGCAGCTTCCAGATGTTGGACGAGTTACAGCACCCCGGCCCAGGAAACATGCCGGGCTTCAGCCACATCATCCTCGTACAGCCGGATGGTTCGGCGCGCATCGTCGCTGACCGTATGACCTTTCCCAATGGCCCGGTGATCTCGCCGGATGGGCGCACCTACATCGTCGCCGAGACTTTTGCCAACCGACTCACCGCCTTCGACATCGAAGAGGATGGCTCCCTCAGCAACCGGCGGGTGTGGGCCGACATCGGGGCGCCAACCGACGGGATCACGATGGATGAAGAAGGCTGTCTGTGGGTGGCGGTGCCGTACTACATCTACGGTGGACCGGGGGGCTTCGTCCGCGTCCGCGAGGGGGGTGAGATCGTTGACCGTATCGATATGGACGGCTATGCCTCCTACGCCTGCACGCTGGGTGGCCCGCAGATGAAGACGCTGTTCCTCTGTCAATCGACGCTGATCGGCCGGGAGCGATTCCAGGGAGATGGCCGCATCATGGTCGTGGAGGTTGATGTGCCCGGTACGGGTACGCCTTGAACTGGGATTTCCCGTACGCCAGTCGGCGTATGCCGGTGATGGCGCGCAATGTGGTGGCCACGTCGCAGCCGCTGGCGGCGCAGGCAGGTCTGCAGATGATGCAGCAGGGCGGCAACGCCATCGACGCGGCCCTGGCGACGGCCATCGCCCTGACCGTGGTCGAGCCGAACATGAACGGCATCGGCTCCGATGCCTTCGCCATTCTCTGGGACGGCGAGCAGCTTCACGGGCTCAACGCCTCCGGCCGGTCGCCGCAGGCCTGGTCGCCGCAGCACTATTCCAAGTATGAGCACATGCCGTCCTTCGGTTGGGACACGGTCACCGTGCCCGGCTGTGTGTCGGCCTGGTCGGCCCTGTCGGAGCGCTTCGGACAACTGCCTTTCGCCGATCTGTTCGAACCGGCTATCAGCTACGCGCGGCACGGCTGGCTGGTGCCACCGGTGACGGCGGCGTCATGGGGGGAGGCGGCGCGCACGCATGAGAACCACCCGGACTGGCAGGCGGTTTTTACCCTCGAGGGACGGGCGCCATTGCCCGGCGAACGCTTTGCCTTTCCGGCGCAGGCTGAGACCCTCGAGAAGATCGCCGAGACAGGCGGGCAGGACTTCTACCAGGGCGACCTGGCGGAGCAGATCGCCGCCCACGCCAGGGCCGGCGGCGGGTTGTTGACCGTTGACGATCTGGCGTCCCATCAACCCGAATGGGTGAAGCCTCTGGCGGTGGACTATCGCGGTCAGAGTCTGCACGAGATCCCGCCCAACGGGCAGGGCATCACCGCGCTCATCGCTCTGGGCATTCTGCGGCAGTTCGATCTGGCCGCTCATCCGGTGGATTCGGCCGACTGTCTGCATCTGCAGATCGAAGCCATGAAGCTGGCCTTCGCCGATGCCAAACGCTACGTGGCGGACCCGGAGGCAGGCGATATTGATTTCGAGGCGCTGCTCGACGACGGCTACCTGCAGCGCCGGGCGGCCGACATCGACATGGCTGCGGCGCAGGCGCCCGTCTTCGGAACACCAGAACAAGGCGACACAGTATACCTGACCGCAGCCGATGAAGAGGGACGAATGATCTCCTTCATCCAGTCAAACTTCGGCGGCTTCGGTTCCGGCGTCGTCGTCCCCGACACTGGCATCAGCCTGCAGAACCGGGGTGCAGGATTTACCCTCGAGCCGGGTCATCCAAATCAGGTGGGTGGCAGCAAACGACCGTACCACACAATCATCCCTGCTTTCGTCACACGGGACGGGCAGCCGTTGATCAGTTGCGGGGTCATGGGGGGCCACATGCAGCCCCAGGGGCACGCCCAGGTGATGGTGCGCCTCTTCGACTACGGGCAGAATCCCCAGACGGCTCTCGACGCACCACGCTGGCGCTTCGACACCGGCCTCGACGTGTCGATCGAGGAGTCGGCGGGGACAGAGGTCCTGGCTCAGCTCGAAGGACGGGGACACCACATGCGCCTGCGGGATGCGGCACACTTCGGCGGCGGCCAGGTGATCCATCGTCTCGACGAGGGCTACCTCGCGGCCTCGGAGCCGCGCAAGGATGGACAGGCAGTCGGTTTCTGAGACGGCGATCCTACCAGCAAGTGGTGCCGGGAGTTGTCCAATCGGTGTCGCAATCGGATATTAAGCTGTTTCGTCCGCGCCAAACCCCAGGAGTGAAGTGAGCGAACCCACCGACTACGCCTTCTTCGGCGCCCTGCTCGTCATCGGCGCCGCGCTCGGCATCGCCCCTCTCGTAGCGCCCCTGTTTCTGGCGCCACGTTCCACCGGCTCCAAGACCCGAGACACATACGAATGCGGCGTGGACACTGAGGGTAGTGCCTGGGTGCGCTTCGATATCGCCTATTACCTGTTCGCCCTGATCTTCGTCGTTTTCGAAGTGGACGTGCTCTATATCCTTCCGGTGGCAGTCGTCTTCGGCAACGGTCAGTACGCGTGGCGCGATCTCATCGAGTTGTCGCTCTTCATTGGTATTCTATTCCTGGCCATCGTCTACGCCTGGCGCAAAGGTGTGTTGCACTGGAGGTCGGCGTGAGTCGATCGGAGGCGGCCTCCGACAACACCGAGGAGTTGTTGGAGCAGGCCCGGCCTCTGGTGCACCTGGACCTGCTCGAAAACCTGCTCAACCAGGCGCGGGCCAATTCGCTGTGGCCACTGACCTTCGGTCTGGCCTGTTGTGCCATGGAGATGATGGCCGTCGGTGCCTCCCGGTTCGATCTGGATCGTATCGGTGCCGGCGTATTCCGTCCCAGCGCCCGTCAGGCAGACGTGATGATTCTGGCAGGCACGATCTCGCGCAAGATGGTGCCCGTCATCAGGACACTGTGGGATCAGATGCCAGCGCCGAAGTGGACCATTGCCATGGGTGGCTGCACGATCGACGGTGGACCCTTCAAGTATCCGGGTCAGTATGCCATCGTCGAGGGTGCCGACAAGATCGTCCCAGTCGACGTCTATGTGCCGGGGTGTCCGCCACGGCCCGAGGCGCTGTTCGCCGGTATCCTCAAGCTGGAAGAGAAGATCAAGGCCGGTCGCAAGGGTCCGGAGATCGCCGCTTGAGCGAGTTGATCCTTCCCGGCGTGACGGCGTCGAGGGACGTCGACTACGCCGAACGTGGTCTGCGGCATCTGCACCAGGCGCCAGCCGGAGACATGCCGGCGGTGGCGGCCGCCTTCCGCGATGCCGGTTACTATCTCGAACACATCACCTGCCTCGATCTGCGCCTGGTCGAGGAGGTGGCCGCCTTCCGTGTGGACTACCAGTTCTGCCCCGTAGAGGGTCGGGTCAACCGGCATGTGGTCCAGGCCACAGTGGCAGAGGGCCAGCCGGCGACGAGTATCACCGGCATCTATCCAGGTGCGGAGTGGTACGAGCGCGAGGTCTACGACATGCACGGGGTGCACGTCGACGGCCATCCCGACCTGAAGCGGATCCTGATGCCCGAAGACTACGTGGGACACCCGCTGCGCAAGGACTTCGTCGACGAGGATCCGGAGCGTCACCAGTTGTCTGGTGTCGTGGTCGAGGCCGAGGGTGCCGCCGATGGCGATGTTGGGGACGGCGACGAATGACGCAGCCGACGCCGAGCATGGAACTGGTCCGCGATGCGGCCGATCCGGACACGTACTACATGAACATGGGCCCACAGCATCCGTCCACCCATGGCGTGCTGCGACTGCGGCTGCACATGGAAGGTGAACGCATCCTCGAGGCCGAGGCCGTCATCGGCTATGGGCACCGGGCCCATGAGAAGATGGCGGAAAACCGCGACTACCTGCAGTTCCTGCCCAACACCAGCCGTATCGACTACCTGTCGGGCATGATCTACAACCTCGGTTACTGCCAGGCTATCGAAAAGGCCATGCAGATCGAGGTCCCCGAACGGGCCGAGTACATCCGCATCATTGCCGGCGAGCTGAACCGGATCACCAGCCACCTGCTGTGGTTCGGTACGTACCTGCTCGACCTGGGCGGGATCACTCCCTTCCTGTATGCCTTCGATGACCGAGAGAAGATTCTCGACATCCTGGATCTGGTCACAGGATCGCGTCTGACCTACAGCTACGGACGCTTCGGTGGTGTATCGATGGATGTGGACGACGAATTCCTCCAGGCCACAGCAGATTTCTGCACCCACTTCCGGCAACGAATCACCGAATACCACACTCTGGTGACCCACAACGTCATCTTCCGCCACCGCACAAAGGGCGTGGGTGACATGGGGGCTGATCTGGCACGCGACTTCGGTGTCACCGGCCCCTGTCTGCGGGCAGCAGGTGTCGCCCGAGACGTGCGCAAGGACGAACCGTACGGTATCTACGACCGTTTCGACTTCGACATCGTCACCGCCGAGGAAGGTGACTGCTTCGCCCGACACATGGTGCGCATGGGCGAGCTGGAGCAGAGTCTTAACATTATCGAACAGGCCGTACGTGACATACCCGACGGCCCCGTCATGGCACCGAAGGTCCCCAAGCGGATCAGACTGCCGGAGGGCGAGCACTACTTCGCCGTCGAGTCAGGGCGAGGCCACTTCGGCATGTACCTGTGCAGCGACGGCACGGACGTGCCGGTGCGCAGCAAGCTGCGCGTGCCCTCTTTCGTGAACGTGTCCACCATGCCGTCCGTGCTGCGTGGCACGATGCTTGCCGACACCGTTGCGATTCTCGGCAGTATCGATGTCGTCATCCCCGAGATCGACCGATGAGCGGCGTAGACGCAGCTTCCCGGCCCAACGGTCGTCCCACGCCGCTCGGGCCGAGATCGCGCCCGCACCCGGCCCCGCACTGCCGCGCGGCACGATCTCTGCGGTCATAGTCCGATGACGATCTTTTTTGACCTGTTCGCCAATCCCTGGATCGGTATCGCCGCGGCGACGGGGGCGATTCTCGGCTTCATCACGATCAACTCCCTGTGGCTGATCTGGCTCGAGCGCAAATTCAGTGCTCGCCTGCAGCGTCGGTACGGTCCGACGGAGGTCGGGCCTTTCGGGCTGCTGCAGACCCTGGCGGATATGGGAAAACTGATCGGCAAGGAGCTGATCACGCCCGACCATGTGCACCGTCCCCTCTACTTGGTGGCGCCGCTGCTGCTGTTTACGCCGCTGGTGGCGCTGCTGTCGCTGCTGCCCATCGACGCGGACTGGGTATTCCACGATTTCGACATCGCCCTGGTGCTGCTGCTGGCCTTCAGCGGGCTCAATGTGATCGGCATCTTCGCCGCTGGCTGGGGCTCGAACAACAAGTATGCCCTGCTCGGGGCCGTGCGCGCCGTGGCGCAGAACATCTCCTACGAGATCCCCCTGCTGCTCGCGGTGATCCCCATCGTGCTGATGACCCGCTCGCTGAGTCTGTACGAGATCGCCAGCGCCCAGTCCTATCCCTTCCTGCTGGTGCAGCCCCTGGCGTTCGTGATCTACTTCATCTCGGCCACAGCGGAAACGAACAGGACACCTTTCGATATTCCCGAAGCCGAATCGGAGCTCATCGCCGGTTTTCATACGGAGTACTCGGGCATGCGTTTCGGCGTCTTCTTCCTGGCGGAGTTCACCAACATGGTGATCGTCTGCGCCGTGGCAACGATCCTGTTCCTCGGCGGGTGGAAGGGGCCGTTGCTGCCGGGCTGGGTCTGGTTCTTCATCAAGGTCTATGGCCTCATCCTGATGATGATGTGGTTCCGCTGGACGTTTCCGCGGCTGCGCTTCGACCAGCTGATGACTTTCGCCTGGGCGATCCTGGTGCCCCTGGCGCTCATCAACCTGCTGATTACCACCGTGGTCCTGAAACTGTAGAGCGGCAGATGTTCAGACAGACAATACTTGGAGCGTGGTCTCTGCTCGTCGGTATGAAGGTGACGCTGTCGCATCTCTTCCGGGGGCCGGTGACGTCGCAGTATCCGCGCGAGCGCATCGAGATGACGACGGCGTACCGCAACGTCATCCGTCTCATCGAGATCGAGGCCATCGGCTCGCACGACTGCATCGACTGCCAGGCGTGTGTGCGCGTCTGCCCATCGGACTGCATCACCGTCGAGGGCGAGCGTCCCGAGGGTATGCGGAAGAAACGGGCGACCCTGTTTGAGGTGGAGTTCGCCCTGTGCTCGGAGTGCGGTCTGTGCATCGATTCCTGTCCGACGGACACACTGGGATACAGTCGGGAGTACGACCAGGCCGGGTTCCGGCGGAACGACTTCCTCTACGATCTGCTCGAAGAGTGGCGTGACGGCGAAGATGAAGTGCGCGCGAAGCTGCGCGAGGAAGAAGAGAAGAAGGCGGCGGCCAAGAAGGTTGCAGCGGCGAAGGCGGCGGCCGCCAAGAAGGCCAAGCAAGAGGCTGCTGAGGCCGCAGCCGGTGGTGACGATCAGGAGTCCGGAGAATGATCGGCCAGGCCATACAGTTCCTGTTCGTCGGACTCGTGCTGGTCGGCGGCGGCGTGGCAGCCCTGTCACGGCACGTGCTCTACAATATCATCGGGCTCGGTATCAGTCTGTTCGGCGTGGCCGGTCTGTTCCTGCTGTTGGGGAGTCCATTCGTGGCCGCCATGCAGCTGCTCATCTACCTCGGCGGGATCACGGTGGCCATCGTCTTTGCCATGATGCTGTCCATCGCTATGACGCTGGATCCGCTGCCTCGATCGCCGGTCAAGACCGGGTTTGCCGCCGTTGCCGCCCTGGTTTTCGGCATGGGCGTGTACGGCCTGATCGGCAGGGCAACCTTTGCCGAAGTGGCACCGGTACCAGCCGAGGCCTGGGCAGTTGGCCGAATCGGCAATGCCCTGCTCGAGCACTACAATCTGGTTTTCGAGACGCTCTCCGTCGTCCTGCTGCTGGCCATCATCGGCGCGATCCTGATCGCCCGCCCCGGGCAGCGAGGAAAAGCAGCGTGACCCTCGAAGCCTTTCTCGCCCTCGGTCTCGTCCTGTTCTGCCTCGGACTGTTCGCCGTGCTCTCTCACCGGAACCTGATCGCCGTGCTCATCGGTGTGGAGTTGATGATGAACGCCGCCAGTCTGAATCTGATGGCTTTCAATCGGTTCAGTGTGACCGATCCGGCCACAGGTCAGGTCTTCGTGCTCATCATCATCGGTCTGGCGGCAGCCGAGGTGGCCATCTTCCTGTCCATCATTCTCAATCTCTATCGGACGCAACGAACGATTGATACTGAACAGTTGACCGAGTTGCAGGGCTGATGGACAGCCTGACTCTCATCCTGTCGACGACCTTCGCGCCGTTTGCCGCCTTCTTGCTGGCCATCCTGTTCCTGATGCGCCAGCCGCGGTTGGCGCAGATCGTCGTCATCGCCGGCGGGACGCTGTCCCTGGTGGGCGCCATCAGCCTGTTGTCTCAGGGACCGGTGGCGCCACTGCGTTACCTGTGGTTTGTCAGCGGCGAGGTGGAACTTCAATTCGGTTTCCTGCTGGACGGCATCAGCCTGATGTTCGGTGTGGCTGTCGCCCTGATCACGTTGTGTGTGATGATCTACTCGCTGGGCTACATGGGTCATGACCCGGGCAAGACGCGATACTTCGCCATGCTGGCGCTGTTCGAGTGGGCCATGCTCAGCTTTGTCTACGCCGTCGACCTGCTGCAGTCCTTCATCTTCTGGGAACTCGTCGGACTGGCCTCCTTCTTTCTCATCGGCTTCTGGTACGAGAAGCCGTCGGCTACAGCAGCGGCGAAGAAGGCCTTCCTGATGACCCGCGTCGGCGACGTGGGACTGTTTATCGGCGTTCTGATGGTCCTGCAGGTGGCAGGGCATTTCGATATACCCGCTCTGCTGGCCGCCGATGGTGGCCTCGTGTCACAGGCGGCACCGGCCGTGCTCACGACGATCACGCTGCTGATCTTCATCGGTATCGTCGGCAAGAGCGCGCAGTTCCCACTGTTTACCTGGTTGCCGGATGCCATGGAAGGGCCGACCCCGGTGAGCGCCCTGTTGCACTCGGCCACGATGGTCGCTGCCGGCGTCTATCTCATGGCCCGCCTGCACCCGCTGTTCATGGGCTCGGAGACGACACTCGGTGTCATTCTCGTCGTCGCCTCGATCACGGCCCTGCTGGCGGCGACGATGGCCATGGTGGCGACGGACATCAAGAGAGTTCTGGCGTTTTCGTCAATCAGCCAGCTCGGGTTCATGCTGCTCGGCCTGGCGGCAGGCAGCCTGTTCGCCGGTGTCTTCCATCTGATCACCCACGCCCTCTTCAAGGCGCTGCTGTTCCTCTGCTCCGGTCTTTTTATCCATCATTTCGAGTCGAACGAGATGGACGAGATCGGTCGTGGCGGGGGGCGGCGCATGCGCTTTGCTACGGTGGGCCTGGTGGTGGGTGGCGCGGCACTGGCCGGGATTCCGCCGCTGGGTGGATTCTTCAGCAAGGAAGAGATCTTCGCCGCTCTTGGTCACGATGGTGTCACCATCTTTTCGGTGGCGGCTTTCCTGGCGGCCTTCCTCACGGCGTACTACACATTCCGCATGATCTTCCTGGTGACCCGACCGGCTCAGATCGAGGCGGAGGACACCCACGCGGGGCACGGCCGTGCCGAACCATGGAGTATGGCACTGCCCGTGGCCCTGCTCGCCGTCGGCGCCGCCATCGCCGGTTTCTGGGGTTCGGATATCGCCCGCGGACTCGGCATCGAAGCGGCGCATCACAGCCTGGTGTCGATGCTGCCGGCCATCGCCGTCGTGATGGTTGGCGTACTGCTGGCGTGGCTCGATTACGGCAGGGCGGGCGCGGCGCGCACCGGTTTCATCTCAAACGTGCCTGCTCTCGAGCGGCTGTTCGCCAACGGCTGGTATGTCGACGCCTTCTACAACGCCGTCATCGTACGCAGTACGCTGCTCGTAGCCACGATCCTGCACGCCGTCGAAGATCGGCTGCTGGACGGCAACTATGACCGCTTCGGCTTCGGTATCCTCAGCCTGGGGTCGGGCTCGACCCGTCTGCAGAGCGGCTGGGTACAGATGTACGGCGGCTGGGCGGTTCTACTTATCGGCGTCGTGGCGGTCTACTTCGGCATGGGTGGAGAGTAGCCGATGGACACGCCCCTGCTGAGTGCGATTCTGCTGTGTCCGGTGGTGGCCCTCGGGCTCGTTCTGCTGACGCCCCCCCGTCTGACTGGAGTTGTGCGCTGGATCAGTGCCCTGTCGGCACTGGTGGCCGGCGGGCTCAGCTTCCAACTGTGGCGTGCCTATGACACGGTAGCCGGAGGTTTCCAGTTTGTCGAGATCATCCCGTGGGTAGCAGAGGTCGGCATCAGCTACCACCTGGCTGTCGACGGCTTCAGCACGATCCTGGTGATGCTCAATTCCATCGTCTTCTTCACCGGCGTGCTTACGATGTGGGATCTGGAAACACGAGTGAAGGAGTTCTTCGCCTTCATGCTGTTGCTCGTGATCGGTGTCTACGGCGTGTTCCTGTCGCAGGACCTGTTCTTCTTCTTCCTCTTCTATGAAGTCGCCGTGGTCCCCATGTATCCGTTGGTCCTGATCTGGGGTAGCGGCAATCGTGAATATGCGGCAATGAAGCTCATGCTGTTCCTGCTGGCCGGGTCAGCGCTGCTGTTCCCGGCGCTGCTGTCGATCTACCACGCCTCCGGCCTCGACACGTTCAACATGATTCTGCTGGCGCAGAAGGCCTTCGATCCAGATTTCCAGATCTTCGTCTATCCCTTCGTCTTTCTCGGTTTCGGAGTTCTCGCAGGCCTGTTCCCCTTCCATGGCTGGTCACCGACGGGACACGTGGCGGCTCCCTCCGCGGTGTCGATGCTGCACGCCGGTGTGCTGATGAAGCTGGGCGCCTACGGAGTGCTGGCGGTGGGCATCCGGCTGTTGCCGGTGGGCGCCGTGTACTGGGCCCCGACGTTTGCCACGATGGCCGCCATGGGCGTGGTCTACGGCGCTTTCGTCGCCATGCGTCAGTCGGACTTCAAGTTCGTTATCGGCTTCTCGTCCGTGTCCCACATGGGGATCGTCGTGCTCGGGTTGAACCTGGCGGTGCTGGGCAAGGCCGGTCAGGACGCCCTGAATGGTGCCGTGTTCCAGATGTTCGCCCACGGCATCATGACGGCCCTGTTCTTTTCGACGGTCGGCTTCATCTACGACCGGGCTCACTCCAAAACCATCGCCGACTTCGGTGGTCTCGGATCGCAGATGCCCCGGGCCGTATCGATCTTCATCGTCGCCGGTCTGTGTGGCGCCGGTGTGCCGGGTCTGGCCAGCTTCTGGGCCGAACTTCTCGTCTTTCTTGCTGCTCTCAAGACCTATCCCATCATCGGGGTGGCCATCATCGTCGGCCTCGTGCTCACGGCGATCTACATTCTGCGCGTCTTCAGCGTGGCTTTCTTCGGTCCGGTGAACGACAAGTGGGAGGGTCTGCGGAGCATGGACCTGAAGGGCTGGCAGATTCTGCCGCGGGCCATCCTCGTGGCGGTCCTCGTGTTCTTCGGCTTCTTCCCGCGGGTGCTGCTGGATGTCATCGACGGCACGACCACATCCGTACTGGCGGTCTTCTGATGGGCGACATGCAGTTGTTCCTGCCCGAGACGGTCTGCCTGCTGGGGGCGCTCCTGCTGTTTGGTGCGCAGGTCTCCGGCGCCCGTTACGGAGTCGTGTGGGGGCTGGCGCTGCTGTCCGGTGTCGTCGCCATCGCCACCAGTGTGTGGACCTGGTCTCTGGCAGGCGAGCCCTTCTTTCCGGGTATCTACCAGGTCGATTTCTTCTCCCAGTTCGTCAAGACGATCATCGCCGGCGGGTTCGTGTTCGTTGCCGCCATCAGCGGCCGACCGCACACGGTGAGCCGGGAAGCCTGGTCCGAGCTGCCCATGTTCCTGTTGCTGGCCACGACGGGGATGATGATGCTGGCCAGCGCCACGGAGCTGGTGACACTCTACATCTCGATGGAGCTGGCAGCCTATCCCATGTACATCGTCGTCGCCTTGCATCGCGGCCGCGATGTCAGCGGTGAGAGCTCGACGAAGTACATGCTGCAGGGCATGGTGGCCTCCGCCGTGACGCTGTATGGACTCAGCTTCCTCTTCGGACTGACAGGCTCGACCTACCTGAACGCGATCTCGTCTCAGCTGGGCACGCTGTCCGACCAGCCCCTGTTCTGGCTGGCCGTGCTGCTCGTGCTGGCGGGATTCCTGTTCAAGCTGGCGGCCTTTCCCTTCCACTTCTGGGCGCCCGACACCTACCAGGCTGCACCCCACGAAGTGGTGACCTTCGTGGCGACGGCGTCCAAGGTGGCGGCTATCGCCGTGCTCTGCCGGGTGGCGGCGCTGGTTGCACCGGCCGGAGTGGACGCGGAGTTGGCCACACAGGTGTTGATGTGGATGAGTGTTGCCGCCATGACCCTGGGTAACCTGGCCGCTCTGCGACAGAGTGACCTGAAGCGATTGCTGGGCTACTCGGCGGTGGCTCACGCCGGGTACGTGCTCATCGGCATCCAGACACTGTCGGACACCGGTCTTGCGGCGGCGTTATTCTATGCCCTGGGATATGCGGCGATGTCAGCGCTGTGTTTCCTCGTGGTTGTGGAGCTGGGGCGGGACGAGGATCTCGTCTCGATCGAATCACTCGCCGGGCTGCATGAGCGTGCACCCATGCTGGCAGCCACCTTGCTGATCGGCCTGTTCGGTCTGATCGGCCTGCCGCCCACGGTCGGTTTCATCGGCAAGTGGTTCCTCTTCTCAGCGGCCATCGAGCAGGGCCAGTTCGCCTTCGTGCTGGTGGCGGCGATCAACTCGGCGGTGGCTCTCTACTACTATCTGCTCGTGATCCGCCAGGCGTACTGCGCCGAGGGTCAGACCGATGAGCCGATTCACACGGGTGTGGTGACGCTGGCCGTGGCCGGGGGGACGACGGGGCTTGTCATCGCCATGGGCGTGGTGCCGGGGTGGTTCTGGACGCGGTCGGTTGAGGCTGTTGCTGCGTTGATGGGGTGATCGTTGGTTCGGTGTCGCGGGAGCGAGGCCGGCTCCGACGATGGCCTCCCCGGCTCGATCGACTCGCGACATCCTGTCGCTCGCCCCTTCGGGGCCCTTCTGTTCGGCAGGCCTGCCCTCCGCTGATGCGGCCTACGGCGCCTTTGGCTCAGCCCGCTGCGACCACAGATGAACTACGGAGAGATCGTCTGCGAAGATGCTCTGCGTGTCCTGAGCTCGCTCCGAGAGAAGTGTGCAGACATCGTGTTCTTGGATCCGCCGTTCAACCTCGGGAAGAGGTACGGAAAAAACGGAAGTCACCATGACAAGAGAAAGGAGTCAGAGTACATCCAATACATGGAGACGGTCATCCGTCAAGGAGCAAGAGTCCTCAAGGACGGAGGAGCGCTCTATCTGTACCATATCCCAAAGTGGGCGATACGGCTGAGCCCTTTCCTAGAGGAGTGTCTACAGTTTCGCCACTGGATCGCCATCTCCATATTGGTGATCCGAATCGGTGAAATTCCTGCAATAGGTAGTCTGACAACGAAAGCCCCACGCGGGCGGCGCGGACCTTCAACTCCCTATGGAGTTCTTCAGGGACGTTTCGTATTTGGATCTTCCGTGACATGCCACAAGCATGCGTTGCACATACTGCACATGTCAAAGCGTTCCGCCACCGACGGGTTGTCTCCCTTTCAATCTGTTGACTTGGTGGCGTCTTGACATATCTTGACATGTCAAGAGGAGACAGCTATGGCAGCGATTAAGATCAGTTCAAAGGTTGAGGATACGGTTTGGAAGGACCTGCAGGAGCTGTCGCGGGAATCCCACCAGAGCATCTCCGGGCTTCTTACGGAGGCGATCAGGGAATTCGTCAGTCGGCGGCAGGTGAGGCCCGAGGTCTTGCAGCACCTCGGGGCTTCCATCGACCAGAACAGGGAACTGGGCCGGCGTCTTGCCGAATGATTATGTCCGGTATTTAAGCCTGGACGAGGTGCTCGTGATCCACGAGCGGGTCATCGAGGCCTTCGGTGGTGCTGCTGGTGTTCGCGACCTCGGGCTCCTGGAGAGTGCCCTCTTTCGGCCGCGCACTGGATACTACAAGGACATCGTCGAGATGGCGGCGGCCCATTTCGATTCGCTGCTGATGAACCACCCCTTCGTCGATGGCAACAAGCGTGTCGCCTTTTTCGCCACCGATGTGTTCCTGCGCCTTAACGGGTGGCGGTTTCAGGCCGACCCACAAGAAGCTCACGAGTTTCTGATCGGCCTGCTGGACAAGGGGGACTGCGACTTCTCTCATCTCCTGCCCTGGATTCGTGACGCGATCCTCGCTCTGGAGGACCGTTGACCCCGTTCGCCTGACCTGATCCGCGCAAAAAACCTTGCAAAACAGTGATGCGATATATGAAATGCAAGGTATGTATCGAGATCGACTGTTGACCAGGCGCCTGGGCGACCTCACAAGGGCATTTCCTGCAGTGGTCGTCGCTGGCGCGCGACAGGTGGGCAAAACGACCCTGCTGCGCTATCTGTATCTGCCAGTGGCAGATGTCGTCGTTTTCGATCCGGTCGTCGATGTCGAGAATGCCCGACAGGATCCGGATCTGTTCCTCTCCAATCACCGCACACCCCTGGTTCTCGACGAGATCCAGTATGCCCCCGAACTGGTGGCCAGCCTCAAACGTCGCATCGACGAGGATCGATCGCCCGGACAGTACATCCTCAGCGGCTCACAGCAATGGAGCGTGCTGACATCCGTAGCCGACAGTCTGGCCGGTCGCGCCGCGTTTCTGGATCTCGAGGGATTCTGTCTGGCCGAGGAGGTGGGATCGTCCGCATCCTGGCTGGCTCGCTGGCTGGATGATCCGGAGTTCCTCACCTCACCGCGCCATCGACTGCCCGCGCCCCGGACGCTCTACGAGCACCTTTGGCGCGGTGGGCTGCCCGAGGCGACCTTGCTGGCTCAGGAGGTCATCCCTGATTTCCATGCGGCCTATCAACGGACCTACATCGAACGCGACATCCGCCTGCTGGCAGATGTGTCCGACTGGCAGTTGTTCGGCCGCTTCGTCCGGCTGTGTGCCGCACTCACAGCCCAGGAGATCAATCGAAGCCAGTTGGGCAGAGGACTAGGCGTCACACCCCAGACTGCGGGGCGCTGGCTGGAGTTGCTGAAGGCGGCCTACCAGTGGTTTGAAGTACCCGCCTTTTCAGGCAATGCCGTCAAGCGAGTCAGCGGCAAGTCAAAGGGGTACCTGGCCGACACCGGTCTGGCGTGCCACGCACAGTTGCTCTCCTCGCCGGCAGCTCTCGGTGGGCATCCACAGTTGGGTGCCCTGTTCGAGACGGCAGTCGCCGGTGAGATCCGCAAGCATGCAGGCGCTATGTCGATGCCGCCACAGATGTTTCATTGGCGGACCAATGGCGGGGCGGAAGTGGATCTGTTGCTCGAGCGGGATGGCATGTTCTTTCCGATTGAGCTCAAGGCCACCAGCGCACCGTCACGACGCGACACGTCGGGCATCACCGCCTTCCGCAAGACATATCCCCACTTACGAATCGCCCATGGGCTCGTCATCGCTCCGACCGAGAAAGTCCTCCAGCTGTCGGATCAGGATTGGGCGATTCACTGGGACCTGGTCGGTTGAGGGTGTATCGCTAGCGTGCTGAGCAGCTTCCATCTGCGGGAGTTCAACCGCAATGTGAAGCTGTTCTTTCTCTACGGTATTTCGATCAACGCCGGAATGGCGTTGTTCACGTTGCTCTACAACCTGTATCTGCTGCGCCTGAGTTATCAGGAGGACTTCATCGGCCAGGTCGCCGGGATGGCGCCGTTGGCCACCGGTCTGCTGGCACTGCCGATCGGCATGCTCAGCGACCGCCTCGGACGCAAGCCCTTCCTGGTGGCGTCGAGTCTGCTCCTGGCGGTGTCGCAGTTGGGTCTGTGTCTCTCGACAACGCCGGTGGCGCTGCTGGCGTTCTCCTTCCTCGGCGGCGTGGCGACGGCCTTCATCTGGGTCAATCATGTTCCGTTCCTGTCCGACAACGCATCTGTCTCGCGACGCGCCGAGGCCCTGGTGCTATGGTCGGCACTGCAAGTGGCGGTACGCATGCTCTGGAGCCTGGTGGGAGGGTTTCTCCCGGGCTTCATGGGCAGCCTCCTCGATGTGTCGACCGAACTGCCGGAGCCT
>PBSR01000185.1 GCA_002726335.1 Gemmatimonadaceae bacterium | reverse complement strand
GTCTTCTCGGTGTCCGCCTGCCGCCAAGCCTGGCCGAGTGCCCCGGCCTCGGCCTGGACCCGGACACCTGGATACGGCAGGGGTGGGTCGATTACGTGGCGCCTTCCGACTTCATGTGGCTCGATTACGGGATCCGGGTCGAAGACTACGCCGGCCTCTGCGCCGGGACCGACTGCGGTGTCTACCCCTGCCTCAATCCCTTCGCCGCCGAGTGGGTCAATCACCGGGCCGTGAATGCCTATACACCCAATCCGGTCAACTTCAACCGGCGGGTCTTCTTCTCCGACGAGCAGTTCCGGGGCTGTCTGCGCAACTACGACAGGTGGGGGCAGACGGTACGTACACCTTCAACTTCTGCTGCGAAACGATCGACAACCCGGACTACGTGCGGCGTGCCCACGCTGTGGCCGGAGAAACACGCGAAACCCGAAGGTCGGGGCCAGCCTCCTACTTCTATCTACCCATCTGGCGCCAGCAGAGGTCCCCCAGCGGGGCCGATCAGGCCTGGCGAACCCTTTGCCTTGCTGTCGGTCAGCGTGCGGTCTTCCCCTTTCGCCTGGCAGACGGCCTCGGGAGCGGTCCGTTGTCGGGACGGCTCCGGTTCCGCGTCTACAACCTGCATGATGGGGATGACCTGCAGATCGACGTGAACGGTGGGGCCCTGCTACCTGAAGCCATTGTCGAGAGACGCAAGACAGAACATCCATGTGGCTGCCGATCAACGGTACCGGGGCATGCACATCCCACCTCACATCGCCTACGAGATCGACCTGGCGAAGTGCCCGCCGCTGACCGGTGACAATGAACTCGGACTGACGCTGACCTGGCGCGACCGCTCGATCGACAGTGGCTGCATGGTCGAGGCCGTCGAGATCGACGTTGGTTGGCAGGGGACCTCACAGACGATAGGATACCGGTTGGCCTGAGCCTACCTGTTGAGAGGAGAAGTCCCGATGGAGTATCTCGGAGTCGCGCTGATCGTCGGCGGCGGTTTACTGGTCATGTTCCTCAGGCAACGAAGCAGCGCCTGTGAAGCTGAGACCACGGCCAGCAGTGATGGCCGTCGAAAGCTCCTTCCCTTCTTTGTTCCTCCCCTGATCACCGGCGGGCCCATGGCCATAGCCATTCCGGCTTCCCTCTATGCCCTGAAGGAAAGCTCCGTCACGGCAAATCTCGCGCTGGTGGCCTTTGCCGGCGCCGTCAGCCTGAGCGTCGGCCTGGCGGTGATGTTCGTGATCGTGATGCGCCAGGAACGGGAGATCGATCGTCTGCGAGTCCTGGTAGAAGCAGATGAGTAATTCGAAGAAAGTCCTGATCACCGGCGCTGCCGGACTGGTCGGCAGCATCCTGCGCCAGCACTGGGGTGATCGTCATCGACTGCGGCTGACCGATGTCCGTCCAGTGGAGGATCTGTCGTCCCACGAGCAGTTCGTGCAGACCGACATTACCGACTACCAGCAGATGCTCGCCGCCTGCAGCGGCATGGACACCGTCGTTCACCTGGCCGCCGACCCCAGCATGAACGCCGAGTTCTACGACACCTTGTTGCCGCTCAACGTCATCGGCGCCTACAATGCCTTCGAAGCCGCCCGCGAGGCCGGCTGCCGTCGTCTCGTCTTCGCCAGCAGCATCAATGCGGTGCTGGGGTACGAGGGCGAAGATGTGCAGTGGGACGCTCCGGTGTTCCCGCAGAACGTCTACGGCGCCACAAAGTGCTGGGGCGAGGCGGTGGCCCGCGTGTACGCCGACCAGCACGACCTGTCCTGCATCTGTGTCCGTCTGGGCAGCCCGCGCTTCAACCAGGGCGGCGACTGGGATCCCGAGAAGCGCAACGGCAGCCTCAGCGCCCGTGACTGCGCTCAGCTGTTCGCTTGCTGTGTCGAGGCGGCCGGAGTGGATTTTGCCATCGTCAACGGCATCTCGAATCACCGCCACTCCTGGATGGATCTGGAGATCTCGCGGTCGGTCCTGGGCTACGAACCGCAGGACGGCACGACCTTTCCGAGGACAACAGGAAAGGACTGAGGCCGGCTACCCGAGGGGATGCAGCTCCAGTTTTTCGGCCAGTTGAATGACCTCCTGCTTCTGCGCGGCCGTCAGTGGCGCCGCTGGCAGCCGGGGGTCGCCGCAGTCGAGGCCAATCCGATGTCCGAGCACGGCCTTCATGACGCCGAAGTAGCGCCCTCCGTCGAAGTGTCTGGCCAGCGCGATCACCCCTCGTGCGTCCCGTTGCGCTGCCTCTGCCGCGGGGCGATCACCCTTCAGGTGGGCCTGCCAGATCCGCATCCAGACCTCGGGCGCCATCAGTGGCGGCCCATCGACACAGCCCACGGCGCCCACCGTCAGTGCCGGCAGCATGAGGGCGCTGCTGCCGATGAAACACTGCAGCCCCATCTGGGCGAAGTCATGGACGTTGGCGAACAACGTTGAGGAATGCTTGAGACCAACCAGCTGCGGCACGGCGTCCTGAATCCGTCGCATGAGGTCAAGAGTGATCTCCACCCCCGTCATACCCGGAAGATTGTAGACGAACAGCGGCAGGTCAGCTGCGGCCGCCACGACGCGGTAATGCTCGGCGATCTCATCGTCCGTGCGACGGTAGAAGAAGGGCGGCACACAGCAGATCGCTGTGACTCCGGCGTGCGCCGCGTGTTCGGCCAGCGCTGCGGCCCGCGCCGTAGTCGGCGCCCCCACGTGCATGATGGTGATCCCCCGCCCGGACACCTGTTCGGCCGCCATCTCAGCGAGGCGCCGGTTCTCGGCGTCATCCAGCAGCACGCTTTCGCCGGTGCCCCCGGCGACCCAGAAGCCGTGCACACCAGCGTCGAGAT
This sequence comes from Gemmatimonadaceae bacterium, assembly GCA_002726335.1. The sequence continues at coordinate 23,881 of PBSR01000185.1, read as the reverse complement.
TGAAATCGAGGACGCCACGGAAGGCTTCCTCGTCGATGCTCCCATTCGCCTGCATCGGCGTGATCGCCGCCGGCACCAATCCTTCGAATCGTGTCATTGCCTCAACTCTATCTGATCCTGGTTCATGATATTCTTGACTTCCAGCGGTCCCGCCATCGAGATCAGCTCCGCCGTCTCCGGCGACAGGCGTTCGACCACCTCCTCGGGGATACTCCCCGCCTGGCCCTGGGTCTGCAGGTGATAGCGCAGCACGAGGATCCGCCGCCATCTGTCCGGCGGCCGCCAGGGCAGAGCACCATGAGTGAGAGATTCGGTGATGATGACCATGTCCCCCGCTTTCGGCGTGATGTTGACGATGCCTTCGGGCGGCTCCTCGAGATCCATGTCCCCGTCGTTGTACATCTGAGGTGGACGTGGAAATTGTGCCTTGTGGGAACCGGTCAGGGCCAGCAACCCACCATCACCGGGAAAAACGTCGTCGAGATAGGGGAAGACGGCGATGTTGTCGCAGAACAGTCTGCCATCGTGTGCTTCCACCCGGCTGCTCTCGTAGCCGTAGGATTCGCGGGCACAATGCAGATGTAGAGCGCTGTCCTGCTCGCCCGGCTTGTTCACCTGCAGAGTCCCGCTGATCAGTCGTGGCCTATCGTTGGTCAACTCCCGGATGATCGGCCAGATCGACGTGTGGAAGGCGAGACGTTCCAGTGACTTGTCGAAGGCAAAGCCGTGCAGATACCGTCTGCCGTCCACGCCGAAGCCGGGGGGTAGTTGTGCGGGTGGCGTATCGATGTACCGTTGCGCCGCCGCCTGCGCTGCGGCCAGCTCATCCGCCGACATGGCGCCGGGGACGTGGAGATAGCCTGTCAGGTCAAACCAGTACCGCTGTTCCGGCGTCATCGGTGGCTCCCTATGTTGACGGTGTGCAAGATAAGGATGCATCGGTGGCGATGCGCAACGAAGGAGAATTGCCGTGAGTCCTCATTCTGTCCTGTTGTCCGGTTGCGGCGGCGCCGGACGCCACGTGATCCAGGTCGCGACCGAAGGGGGCCGGGCCACGGTGACGGGCCTGTTTGACCCTCGCGTCGATCACGTGGAGGCCCTGCAGGAGCTGCACCCCCAGGCCGGCACCGGGAATGATCTGCGCCGCCTGATCGAGCAGACGTCTCCCGACATCGTCGTGGTGGCCGGACCCGATCACCTGCATGCCGAGCAGACCCTCCTTGCCCTTGAACACGGTTGCCATGTCCTGGTTGAGAAACCCCTGGCCACGAGCGTGAGCGACGCCAGGGGGATCATCGAAACGTCGAAGCGTACCGGCCGCCTCGTCATGGCCGACCACACCGTCCGCTATATGTACCCCTGGGGGGAGATGTCGGCCGCCGCCCGCGCCGGAGACGTCGGCGAGATCTTCTTCATACAGGGCGATTACATCCATGACATGTGGTCCCACTATTCTCCACAGGGGGCCCATCACACTCCCTGGCGGATCGATGGCGAGAATCCGCAGAACATCCTTCTCGGCGGAGGCTGTCACCCCATCGACACGATCATCGCCACCGTCGCCTCACCGGTTGCCGAAGTATTCGCCTACGCGAGCAAGAGGAGCGCACCCGATTTTCCGGCAGATGACTGCTATATCGTCATCCTGAAGTTCGATGATGGCACCCTGGGAAAGGTGTATGTCTCCAGCGGCTGTGCCGGCGAAGGTATGGAGCACGGTGCCGGGGGTGGCTTCCTGGCCGTGTACGGAACGGAAGGCACACTGTGGAAAGGACAGCTGTACCGCCGGGGCGAGGAGCCTGTTCCCTTGCCCAACGCCTCGGAGGGGGCCTCGGTAGGTGGCCATGGTTGGGGGCGGTCCGTTGTCGACTTTCTTGATGCCATCGACGGGGTGATCCCGAACCCCGTCCCGCCCCGGGTGGGGGCCCGGACGGTGTCCATCTGTGAAGCCGCCTTACGGTCGATCGACACGGGGCAGCCGCAGAGACCTGAGTGGTTCACCGACGAATGAAGCTATCGCCCGCGGGACGGGGTCCTGCAGCTGTCGACGGCAAAACGAAGGTAGCGGTTTTCCGGCTCGGATTCACAGACCATCTCGTACTCCGCCGCCCGGTCAACGAGATGCTCTTCCTCCCGCAGTTCCCCGTCGATCTCATAGCCATGGGTGACCCGCAAGGGCGACGGTGGGGCCGATTCGAGACAGTGGGCGTAGATCCAGATCTGGTTGAGCCCCGGATCGCCCACGTACTTCAGGTGGATCGTCTCGATTGGCGTGTCGAGCACGACGTCACCGTCCATGCCGGTGTGCCAGAATTCGACCCAGTCTGGGACCCGGGCCTGACAGACATCGTGCCACGGTCCGTCGGCCCCGTTGACGGAGTAGTAGATGGCATTGCCATTCTCCCCTGCTCGCTCACCCAGTCGGGTGTGGAAGTAACCTCCCGCAGTCAGCCATTGGATACCGCCATCGGGGCGGGCGTCGATTCGCAGTACCGCCTCCCCGCGGATCTTCGCCTCCACCCGTAGAGGCTGGTAGTCGCCGTCTAGGCGCACCAGGTATCTCTCCAACTGCGCGGGATCCCGCAGGTTCAGGCGAATTTCCTTCACACTCGTGTGATAGCCGTACCGGTCCCCGGTCTCGAAATGGAGGGCATTGCGGCCTGCATGCAATCGCGGCAGAGAAGGTGGCGACAGCTGGGACCAGGTCTCGAGCACAAACTCGTCCAGACCGCTTCCGGCCGGCAAATCGAAGCGGATCTGGTAGCCGTAGCGGCCGACAACGTGTGATGTCAGATCGATCGTCACCGCAGCGCTGTCCTCCGTACCGCCAACCGTCTGCCATGTATGGCCCTCGTCGGTCGACACAGAGGCGGTCGTGTCGCCGAGAGATCGATAGGACAGTATCGCCGCGCCCTGCACTCTTGCGGGAGGTCCGATCTGGGCGACTTCGCCGACGATGATATAGGGTGTGCTCACGCCGAACGTGAGGTATCCGCCTCCATCGCTCACCGCGCCTCGTGAAGTGAGAGCGACTCCTTCGAACTCCTCCGCACCTTGGGCCAGGTCAGAGAAGCCCTCACGCAACTTTGGCGCGTATACCAGCAGGCCATTGCCGTGGGTCCACCGTGTCCATCCCGGATGCTTGCACTTCAGGCCCCGCGGGTCGGCCTCGAAGCGTCGCCGCAGGAAGTCCATGTTGAAGCCGCCGGCGGCGGGCCACGGATGAAACCAGCGTCCCTGGGGATCCCAGTATCGTGTGAGGGACTCGCCGGGCCGCAGGACAAAGTCCATCGTGTGCCCGTTCTTGTGCCAGGAAAACAGACGCTCGAGGCGACACTGGGAGTAGCCCTCGAACATGGCCTTCTTGTCATCGAGCGGATAGAACGGCTCTATCTCGATCGATGGCTTGATCCACAGGTCCTGATCGCTGCAAGCTTCTTCGAGGCTGGCAACGCTGCCATCTTCCTTCATCAGCAGGCCGCGCAGATCGACATCGAAGTAGTGCCACCCGCCATCGTAGAACACCTCGGTGACGCAGTGGTGGTTTTCTTTCATCCGAATGATGCGCGAATCGGTGAACCCGGCGTGTGTGAAGATGCCATCGAGCGTCGGGCTGAGCAGGCCACAGTAGCCGTGGCCGTGTACGTTGAGGACCTTGCTCACATCCCGCTCATCGAAGAACGCATACTCGGGACCGGGATCGGCATCCTCGTAGATGCCCTGGACCGGAAAGAACCCCGTCTCCCGGTCTGTGATGTAGCGCCAGATGGCCACGGCTTTCTCGGCCGGAGCCAGGCAACGCCATGCGGCGAAGTTGACGAAGCGGCCCAGATCCGAGTAGTCAGGTTGCCGATCGGTTGTGATTCGAGGCGAGTAGACGCTCATTGGCACAGTCCCTGGAACGAGAAAGGCCCCCGATCCGCGCAGGATCGGGGGCCAATCTTCAATTCTTGTCGGATCCCGACGGACCCGCGTGAGCCGGCGGCGGCTCCGCCATCGACTCGGAGGAACGGTGGGCGTGGGTTTCGGTGGCCGCAACCGGGCTGTCTACGACCACCCTACCTTGTCCGGCTCCATGACCCCCTCCTTGAAAGGTGGCGATCAGACGACGCCAGACGACGCCAGACGACGCCGTTCTGGTCCGAGGATACCATTCCGCCGGCCGACTGTCAAGCTTGTAATGCCGGCCTATCTGAAGGTGGCTTTCATCAGGAAATCACCGTAGAGATCGGTCTCCACGGCCTGCTTCATGTGCGTCCAGCGGTGCGAAGGAGCGACCACGATCATACCGCCGTTGCCGTCGATGATCGTTCGTGGCGTCGTCAGCCAGAGGTGCAACCGCGAGGCCTCCGGCGCCGGCCCTCCGACGGTCAGCGTCCGCGCCTTCGGGTCGTACTCGACCACCCATTCATCTTGATCACGTGTGAGCTGGATCTTCCTCATGCCTGTCTCCAATCCGAAACTTACACAGGAGCGGGCAACATTGGGAAGAATTTCCTGATTTCGTCATCTGTGGGATGGCGGCCGTGGGCAGCGATGGCGTCCAGCTTCTTTTCCAGGACGGCATCGACGGCGATCACGATGTCGGGCCGATAGAACCGCTTGGCGTGGTAGTCGGGCGTCAGCAGGAAGAGCGGGCTCTTCGACAGCGGCGGGACCTCCGGCACGATGTTGGGTGTAAACGCGATGAAGGCCGCCGCGTCCCGGACCGCCTCTCCCGCCGTCCGGTTGTCGGCGTGGCTGCCACCCACCGGGTGAAAGGCCATGACGATGTCGGCCTGCCACTCCCGTGTCTTGCGGATCACCTCTCGGCGAACAGTGCCGCCGTTCCGCCAACGTATTCGTCGGGTTCGTCCGGGTGGGCGGCAAAGGCGATGACTCTGATCTGCTCTTCAGTGGAGGGCATACATGCTCCCGTCGGCGCTGCCCACGTACACGACGCCTTTGTCGATGACGGGCGAAGCCGACCACCCGGCAAGGAGGCACAGAAGTCCCAGGTACTTCCCGCTGATTTTCATCTCTCTCTCTCCCGTCACCGAGACTCCGTGCATTCAGTCAACCCCAGTTCCACCCACCCGGCCTCCCAGTGATGGCGGATGTCCTGGCGCTGCAGGCAGGTGTGCACCAGGCCCGACTCGGTCAACTCGCGTGACAGCCGTTCCATCTCGGCGTGGAAGCTTGCACCCGAAATGAGGATGAGTCTGTGCTCCGCAGACACAGCCCGGCGAAACTCGCCAATCCCGTGAACCGGCAGATCCCGCGTCCATGTCTGCTCATCGTAGAACGGCCCTGCCCCCCACTTGAGTGGGATCTGTGCCGTGGCGACAGGTGCATCGAAGATGATCGTCGCCGTGATCCGCTGCGGCATCTCTCGCGTCAGATGCCAGGCTCCGAGCCCCGATTTGCTGAATCCCACCAGAACGCAGCGGTCCATCGGCATGGCCTCGATCTGCCGCCTGGCCTCGGCGCGGACATCCTGGTTGTACCAGACCAGATGCGGATAGCTGACCTCGTGGACATTGACGTCCGGATGACCCCGAAACTCCCGAGGTGGCCGACCGTAGGTCTCGTCGTCAGGCTCGGTGGCGGGCAGGTAGACGATGTCCATGACGCCTGGATTACAGGTTGAAGTTGAAGTCTTCCACAAGCGCCCCGGGGAAGCGTGCCGAGGTCGACCCTCGACCGCCATAGGTCCCCGAATCCAGAATCATCTGCCGTTCGCAGGTCAGTCCGATGAGGTTCTCTCCCAGTACGCGGTAGAGCGACTCATCGAAGCGCATGACGTTGATGGGGGCCACGATCTGGCCCCCTTCCACCCAGAAGCAGGCGAACCGGGTCATGCCGGTGATGCGGCAGGCGGGCCGATCTGAGTAGTTGAGGTAGTGGACGTTGTTGATCCACACGCCCGTGTCGAGGTGCGCCAGAACCTCAGCCATCGGTACGTCCCCTGCTGCCAGATCGAGGCAGGAGGCACCCTCACCGGCGCCAGCCCCATTCGGCTCGACGCCATACTCACGGGCGCTGCGTGGCGATACGAGACAGTCAGCGTGGGCGCCGGCGTCGATCAGCGTGACGCTGTCGGGCTTGACGAAGCCCTCGCTCTGAAAGTTGGGGGCCACACCCTCGGCTGTATTGTCCCGCAGTGTGACACTGTCGTGCAGTCGAACCCCGTCCGTCACCATCCGCAGCAGGCTCGACTGCTTCGTGCGGTGGGACTTGAGTCCGAATCCACCCCAGTTCAGCACACCCACGTAGTCGGCCAGCGCCACCGGCGACAGGTAGACCCGGTACCTCCCTGCGCTGATCGTCTTCGGCTCACCCTCGAGCACGGTCAGTTGCTCGAGGGCCCGGTCCACATGCGTTCGGAACTCATCCGCCTGCCAGTCGACACCGGCGTAGCCGCACTTGACCGCCTTGTCCGCCTGATGGTAGAAGCTCCAGTCGAGGTTGAAGCTGTGCGTGGCTGACCAGTTCCGCTGACCGAGCGAATTGGCGAAGCCGCGGTAGATACCGCCCTGGGCGTGTATCCCCACCAGATCCCGACCTTCGCCGGCAGCCACGACCTGGTCGACCACGTCCTCGACTGCTGGCAGGCCATCCTCCCCCTCGATCTCGGTCGACAGGGGTGCGACGCTGTACAAAAGGTGGGGATCTTCCGGCAGCTCGACGAGACGCTCACGCAGGAGCTTGAGCACGTCTGTGGCCTGGGGGTGATCCTGGCTCTGGTCCTGCCCGTTCACACAGTGGCGTCCGCCGCCGAGGGTGAGGTTGGCGGCTGCGTGGCGCTCGCCGTCGATGAGCTCCATCGACAGGTAGCGCTGGTGCACATGACCAGGCTGGCGCACACGGGAGTGGTTGAAGCGAACGAAATCGGTTTCTTCGCCGTTGAAGTTCAGCAGCAGCACCTCCTGCCCCTGCACCTGGGTCATCAGTTCGTCCGCCAGGAGCTGAAAGTCACTTTTCATGTCCTTCCCCCCCTATTCGCCACCGAAGACGTCGACGTCGGCAAACAGTGCCGGCGGCGACGCGTGGCCGACGCGGATGACCTGATTCGGCTCGCCCTTGCCACAGAAGGGTGTACCGAGCACCTCGAACAGGTCGGCGCTGCCGACCCCTTTCAGAGATCGCCAGAACGTGGCGGAGATGCCGTTGTAATTGGGTTTCTTCACCACCTCGGCCAGCTCGCCATCGCGGATCATCTGGCCGTGTTCGCAGCCGAACTGAAACTTGTTGCGGCTGTCATCGATGGACCACGACAGGTTGCGCTTCATGTAGATCCCGTTTTCCACGGCACCGATCAGCTCCTGCAGACTCGAGGTCCCCGGTTCGAGATTGAGGTTCGCCATACGATCGATGGGCGGCCGGTTCCAGGAACAGGCGCGCGAATTGGCCACGCCAGGTTGATCGGCTCGCATCTGCGACGTGGTTCCGCCGAGGCCTCGCTCGAGAATGCCGTCGCGGATGATGTACTGTTTGTCCGCCGCCACGCCATCATCATCCCAGGCATAGGTGGCAAACTCGTCGGTGATGGTGGGATCGAAGGTGATGTTCAGCAGCTCGGAGCCATAACGGTAACTGCCGAGCATGTCGAGGGTGACGAAACTGGTTCCCGCATAGTTGCGCTCGTCGCCGAGGATGCGGTCGAGTTCGAGGGGGTGACCGATCGACTCATGGATCTGCAGGTACATCTGATCCGGATCCAGCAGCAGATCCATAGTACCCGTGGGACAGTTGGGAGCTGCCAGCAGTCGCAGTACTTCGTCGGCGATGACGGGGGCATGGTCGTAGAAGCGCACGTCATCGAGAATTTCCAGGCCGCCCTGGCGCCCGAGGTCGAACCCACCGAAGCGGCGGCACACGGTTTCGCCACCCTCGTTGGCGGTGACACTGAGTCCGGGGATCAGGTATTCGAATCGCTGCTGGGTGCGTCCGCCGTCCGCCGTCAGGTAGAGGTGCTCCTCGGCGATCCACCACAGCGACGCCGACCAATCGACGATGCGATCGTCGGTCTTGAGTCGGCCACACTCGCCACGCGCCAGATCGATGCGCTCGCCAAGGGGGCGTTCCTGCCAGGCCTGCTCGATGTCACAGGCATACTCTCCCACCGGCGACGGCCTTGCCACCTTCCCGTGGTCGACGACTGCTGTGGCCGCCGTCCGTCGTGCCCAACCGGTGGCTCGCTCCAGGGCGTTGCCCAGCCCACTCAAGCTCAGATCGCTGGTGGCGGCATAGCCGAGACCGCCGCCATCGACGACGGTGATCATGACGCCTGTGTCGTGGGCGGTCTCCACCGGCTGCAGGATGTCCTGACGGACCTCGATGGCCTCGTCCTGCCGTGACACCAGGCGCAACGAACAGAAATCGACCGCTGGCTTCAACGCCGCGAAGTGTTGCTCAACCATCTCCGACATCGGTTCTCTCCATGGGTTTGTCGTCGGTCGGTGGTGCCGCTGGTGGTTTGCCGAACAGCAGGCACGCCACACCCAGCGCCAGCGGTACGGTTGCGGAGGCGCTCAGTACGGTCTGGTAACCACCCAGCAGATCGCGGGCGACGCCGATCGGCATCGGTCCCAGCGCCGAAGCGGCCACCAGCAAGGTCGAAGCAAAGCCGGCGATAGCCCCCAGATGTAGTCTGCCGAAGTAGTTGGCGAAGATCACTCCCATCACCAGAATCTCGATGCCGCCCTGAATCCCCCAGACCACACCGAAGGCGTAAGCCATGGGCTCTGAAGTAAGCCGGGTGGCCACAACCAGGACCAGGGCCTCCAGAATCAGCGCCAAGGCCAGCAGCACGCGCAAGTGCACCCGACCCACGAGCAGTCCGGCGATCAGCTGCATGACGGCGCCCGTGGTGGCGATCGGCACGAAGACGGAGGCGGCCACGGTCGACGACAGCCCGGCGTCTTCGAAGACGCTGAAGATGTGGAAGAACAGGCCGGTGTTGAGCATACTCATCGACGCCATGCCGACGGCAGTGACCCAGAAGGCGGGGCAACGCAGGACCTGTGCCAGGGTCCAGTTGGTCTCCAGTGGCTCCTCCTCGCCCTCCGCCTCGGTCGCGGTCCCACCATCCGGCAGCAAGCCATGATCTTCAGGGCGATCCCGGGTGAAGATCCAGCCCACCGGGACCATCACACCGATCACCATGACGCCGAGGATGACGTACGTCCAGCGCCAGCCGTAGACGGGGATCAGGCTGTTGATGAGATAGGGGAACAGCCCGCCGAGCAGGGCGCCGATCACCCCTGTGAGTCCCATCATCCGGCCTCGACGTCGCACCCACCAGAGATTGATCACGTTCTTGCTCACCAGGGACAGGCTCCCTTGGCCCAGCTGGCGCAGCAGGAAGAAGCCGACACCGAGCATGACCGCGTTGCGTACGAAGCTCATGTAGATGCAGGCCAGCCCCAGCAACAGACTGAAGAGTGTGATCGTGATGCGGGCACCGTGCCGGTCGAAACGGCGGCCGACGAAAGGCAGGACGAAGCTGGCCGCCAGTGTACCCGCCGTGTAGAGCGTGCTCACGAGAGATCGGCTGAGGCCCAGATCGATAATGAAATGATCGAGAAAGGCGGAGAAGGCGTAGGTCTGACCGGGACTTGTCATGACCCCGCCGATGGCGCCCACAGCAAGGATGATCCAGCCGTAGAACACGGGGGAGGCGTTGACGAGACGGCTGTGTTGCGGGGATTGCGGATCCATGGGCTACCGGGATACGAGAGCACTGCGGTGGCGACCTCGTTGGCTTGTTCCCGACCGCCCGATCGTGGAAATTAGCGAAAAGGCCCTGGCGGTGCCTCGTGGCGACGGGATCTATGTGATCGCACCGTTGCTGGAAGGAGTGTGTCGTGGGACGCTGTGGCCTCGCCCTGTTGCTGGCCCTGCTGATCCTCCCCCGGCCCTGTCAGGGGAAGCTGGTGTGGCTCGCCAGGCATTTCGCCAGACGTCACCCCGAGGTGGTGTACTTCGCCGACACCGGGGACAGCGTTCTCGCCATCACCATCGACGACAGCCCGGACTCGGCGACGACCCCATTGATTCTCGAGGTCCTGCGTCAGCACCAGGTGCACGCCACCTTCTTCATCATCACCGAACAGATCCCGGGCAACGAGCACCTTCTGCGGCAGATGCTGCAGGAAGGTCATGAGCTCGGCAACCATCAGACGCGCGACGAACGCAGCAACCGCATGTCTCCCGACCGGTTCTCTGCGGACCTGCGCGAGTCTCATCAGATCCTGTCTCAGTATGTCCAGCCGGAGTGGTTCCGCCCGGGAGCCGGGAAGTTCAACGAGAGCATGCTCGACACACTTTCGGCGTATGGGTACCGATGCGCTCTTGGATCGGTATATCCGTTTGATCCGGCCATCCGATCCGCCGGTTTCGCCCGTCGCTTCATCCTCTGGGCCGCCCACCCGGGAGGCATCATCATCCTCCACGATCGTCGGTCACGTGGCGAGAGGACCGCGGCTGTATTAGGCGATGCACTCCCTGAACTCCAACGCCGCGGCTATCGCATCGGCACGCTGTCGGAGTTGTTTCCCGGACCGTAACCCGGGAGTTGTTCCTCAGGCCTTGTCCCGGGTCCGTTCTTCGCCAAACAGAAAGGACAGAAGTACGAATCGCCTCCCGCCGGTCACCGGCGTGACCTCGTGGAGGTGGGAACAGGAGAAGACCACCGCACATCCCGGCTCCGGTCGATACAGATGTGGTCCGAATTCCGGGAACCGCAGGAAGCCACCCTCATAGCCTTCGTTCAGACTCAGCGAGAGGGCAAACCGGCGATGGACCGTTGCCGGACTCAGGTTGTCCCGGTGGGCGTTGAAGAAGCCACCCGACGCTGAATCGTAACACGCGATCTTGAATCCCTCGAAGCGCGTAGCCGTATAGGCGAAGGCGCGCTGGATCTCCGGCATCACCCGTCTGCCGATGGTGGCCGACAGCATCCCTATCAGCTTCTCGTCCATCACGATGTGGTCGCTGCGGCTCTTGTTGCCGTGGTCGATAGTCTCTGCCCTCTCTGTCCCTCGCGATTGCTCCACACCGGTCTCCTGATTCCCCTCGTTGTGCCAGACCTGTGTCAGGAATTCACAGACCTCTCGATCCAGCACATGCGGGATCAGCAGTACGGGTGCCTGGATGCCAATTTCGAGCGCTTCGACCTCTTTCCGCGCCTCTCCCAGCAGCGACTGCAACTCCTGCACGGCGGTCTCGCCATCTGCAGGTCTGACCGATCCCAGTACTCGCAGGTTGGCATCCAGAACCAGAACCACACCCTCCTGCAACTCTCCCAGTCCGTACGCCGAGGACACGGCGCTCTTCTCGTCTCGGAACATCTGCAGGGGGAAGGTCACGGCGGCGGCTTCCGCCCCAGAGTTCACGCCAAAGACGGCCAGGTCGCCGATCCCACCCATCTCCTCAAGCAGGTGCTGTACCGATCCTTGTGGACCACTACCGAAGAAGACGAGCAGAGACGGTGTACCTCCTGCCCTGGCGTAGAACCTCGTCTTCTGACCGTTCGGTTTGAGGGGCAGCACGAAATCCGCCGCCCTCTCTCCCCTGCCCGGTCCTACGCTGTCTGGTGCCATGTGGCGTCCCTGTTTAGGATTGTCACCATGCTGCCACTACAGGATCGAGTCGCCGTGGTCACCGGCGCGGCCCAGGGCATCGGCAACGCCATCGCCCGGCGTCTTGCAGATGAGGGGGCCCGTGTCGCGATTGTCGATATCGACGAGGCGGGCGGCGCCCGGGCCGCCGCCGAGATCGGCACCGGCGCCCTGGCTGTGACGGCGGACGTGTCCCGGGAAGAACAGGTGGATCGAGCCTTTGCTCAAGTGATCGAGGATACCGGCGGCGTGGACATCCTGGTCAACAATGCCGGTATCGTCGGCAGCGACACGGCCGTACACGATCTGCAGGTCGAAGACTGGGATCGCGTCCTCGACATCAACCTGAAGGGCACCTACCTGTGCTCCCGCGCCGCCGTGCGTCACATGGTCCCGAAAAAGTCAGGCGTCATCGTCTCGATGGCGTCCATCTCCGGCAAAGAGGGCAACGCCAACATGGCGCCCTACTCCGTATCGAAGGCGGGCGTCATCTGCTTCACCAAGACACTGGCCAGGGAGATGCTCGAACACGGCATCCGGGTCAACTGTGTCGCCCCGGCATTGATCGATTCGCCCCTGCTGCAGGGCATGGAACCCGAGCGGGTCGAGTTCCTCACTTCCAGGATTCCCATGGGGCGTCTGGGACAGCCCGAAGAGGTGGCCGCTACCATCCTGTTTCTCGTGTCGGACGAGTCCACCTTCGCCACTGGGGCCTGCTTCGACGTGAGCGGGGGCCGGGCGACGTACTGAGCCTGCCGGCAATCCTGTTCACCGAATCCTTACCTCTGTCCCGCCCGTGACCATCGGAGTGCCCTTCATCCCCAGTGACGTGATGGTCACCTCCCCCCGATCCCACACGACCAGACCCGCGCTGAGGGCTTCGATCTCGATCTTTCCCCGCGGCAGATCCAGAGTCAGGGGTGCCGCCTGCGGCCCGTGATAGGCGGCGGCCCAACGCTCCCCTTCCGGGTGAGCGTAGAGCCAGGCCGCTGCCGGTCCGCAGGACAGTTTCGCTTCTCCCACACTGACCTCCCCTGTGCGTGTCTGGCGAGCCACAGAAGACTCCAGCATGGGGAGGCCCAGTTCGCCATCGTGGTTCCAGCGACGCTGCAGCTGCCACTGCATCAGATCCACCTCGAGACCGACCTCACTCCCCTCCCGCGCGTAGGAGACGGACCACAGGCAGGTCTGCTCATCGCCTTCGTAGGTGAAACGATCCTGCATGTGATCCTCGATCACGCCCCCCGCGATGGCCGCGGCAAAGACGGCGCCGTCTGCCCAGGCAGAGCGCTCGGCCACTTCCGCGTAGAAGCCGCACTGAGGCTGGCCCTGATAGAAGGAGCCGGGCCAGCCCAGTTCCCAGAACGTCTTGGCCACACCTTCGTAGTTGTAGACTTCCAGGGCCAGGCTGCCCTGGTGCTCCACCAGACGTAGCGGCGGCAGGTGACTCAGATGTGTACGCGCCAGGGGCCGTACCGCCACCCAGGCCTCCCCACTGCCCACGACGATGGTAGAGCCTTCAGCCACGTCCGCGGGCAGGGACTCGATCCTGCGGTCATCGACCCAGATCTCATCCACCAGGTCCCGTCTCTGCCATATCAGGGCAAGCTTCAGACCCGAACAGGGCTGACGTGCACCGATGACCCTGGGTGCGTAGAGCCCAATCATCTTCGTGCCGTCCTGCACACCGTAGAACCGGCCTTCGTCAGGCTGCAGCTGGGTGTTGGAGCGAGACGGCGTGGTACGAAAGTCGCCCAGCCACTTCTCGTCGAGGATGTACTTGCTCACCAGCACTGAAACATCGTCACCGCACTTGGCGTGGGTGATGAAGACGCTGGACTCCCCCTCGACAAAGCGATTGGCCTGGCTGGTCAGATCCTTGCTGGCAACTCCCATGGCGAAAGCATCGCAGAGGTAGGTCGACATCATCTGCTGGCCGGCGGCGTCTGAAGTCTCCTGGACTGTTATCGGCAGAGGCTTGTCGCGCAGTGCTCCTGACAGCCACGTCGGCAGTGTGCCGCTGTCGAGCCAGTGTTGCATCTGACTGATCTCTGCAGGCCCGGCGCAGGATATCTGGAACTGGTAGGCCCGGCTGAAAGGGCCGGCCCAGCGCCCCGTTGCCGGGTGCGCGTGCAGCAGAGCACTCAGCCCCATGCGTGCGGCAAACAAGGTCGCCAGAACGCGGGTCTCCTCATCGCCAGTCAGATCCGCCAGTTCTGCCAGTCGCTCGATGGACATGCCCGTATAACCTGGACAGTTGTACTCATAGAACGTGCCAGACTGATCGGTGAATGCCAGCCAGGCGCGCAGCTTGTCCCGGCCGCGAGCCAGGATCGCCTCGTCGGCCAGCAGTTCCCCACCGATGCAGGTGTCGAAGATGTCGGCGGCGGCAATGGTCGTATAGCGCAGGTGCACATCGATTCGGGCGATGGCCTGCAGCCCCAACCGGATTCCATGCAGCCCCTTGGCGCGCAGGCTCTCGGGCACGGCGTCACCTTGTTGCAGCAGCACGCGGATCAGGGGCATGACGGTGAAATGCACGGCATTGAGATCTTCCACCACGGGATCTTCCCGCTCCCAGGTGAAATTGCCGAAGTGCGGCGCTCCCTCACGGCGCTCCTGAGATTCGAACACTGCATCCAGCACGCGCTCAGCCCGTTCGAGATCCACCGGGGTCCCGTGTTCGATCAGTTGCACAGCCAGCTGCATACCCGGAATCGTCGCGTGGAAAGTGTTCCCGTTCTCCACGCGCCCGGGCAGGTTGACTTCGTCATCGAAGTCATCAGGCAGGAGCATTGCAGACCTGTCAGTCACTCTCATTCCTTCTCTGGAGGGGTTCGTTCATTCACCACGACCGCGCCGCGAATCATGTCCTGTTGGCAAGTCAACGCCGGTCGTTTGCACACCTCAAGCTACGACTCGTCGTCGTAGATGTCCTCAATGTCACCTGTCCAGGGCCTCTCGAACCGCACGTCGCACGGCCCGTGATTTGTCGCCAGGTCGGGATCGTAGCAGTTCAAGGTCTCCGGCATGGCCGATCCGGCCGAGCGCACGGGTGGCGTTGATCCGCACGCCGACGTCCGTGTCCTGCAGGGCTGCCCGCAACGCCGGGCGGGATTCGGGTGCCGCCAGATCGCGCAGGGCTTCGCAAGCGCGGCGACGGACGAGTGGCTCCGGGCTTTGGAGTGGCTCCAGCAGCTCGGCAACCGCCGCCTGGCCCACATAGACGAGACCACGTGAGGCATGGTAGGCGTCGCGTTTGCCCGCGGATATCAGTTCCTTGCCCAACCGGGCGGACGCGGGCTTGTCGCCAAGGGCAACAACCCGCGCCAGCGTCGCCGGGCGCATCGTCCAGCAGAGGACTTCTGACTGTTGCAGTCGTCTTCCCGCGTCGATGAGCCGCTCAATGAAGTGTCGTTCATCCCCATCCGATTCACGGACAGAGTCTTCCAACGTGGGCAGTGCGACATCGAAGTTGTACATGAGTGTGACCAGAGCTTGCTCACAGACGTCCTGGCTCCTGCTCGAGAGCATTCTCGCGAGCGTGGTGAAGCCGACGGCACCACAGCGCTCCAGAACGGCACACACGGCGCGGCAGATCTCAACCGAATCCCGCTGTTCGGCGAGATGGACCAGTTGCGCCGCTGCCTTCTCACCATTCTCCCGCACCCGATGAGGTGGCCACTGTGTGGCTCGCAATCGATCCATCGACAACAGAGAACGGCTGCATGCGGGTGATCCCGGGGTCACATCGTGAGCGGGACCGCGTCCATGAGGAAGTCGACGACGTCAGTGATGTCCTGCTGACGCAGACCGTGCGGCGAGACCTGCTCGACGAATCAACGGCGATCGACTGCGTCCTCGAACCCAATCACTGCAGCCTGCACGACGCTTATCTGATTCACGGTTCCAACGCGACCAACGGAAAGACGCGACGTTGCGGTTATCAGATGCGCTACATGCCGACCACGGTCAAGTCATCGCCTGCCGGCGGCCAGCAGATCTATCTCGCCCGCGGCGTGGATCACGCAGGCAACGACTACGCCGATCCGACCAGCGTCAACGAGCGATGGCTGCAGGACGATCCGAAACTGCAGCGCATCGCCGACAGGTGTGCTGCCTTCGTCAGCCCCTGACCATCTCGAGGGCTGTTGCCGTGATTCGTGGCACATCCGGGATGTAGGCGTTCTCCAGCACCGGCGTAAAGGGCACCGGTACATCCGCCGACGCAACTCGTCGAATCGACGACCGGATCCGGTCACCGAAGCGTTCCGATATCCCTGCTGCATCTCCGCCCCGACGCCACCTGTATTCGGCCCTTCTTCAACGATTATGATCGATAGGCCCTTGTCTATCTCCATCGCTTTGAGGAAACGCGCGAAGGGGGTGGCCAAGGTTTCGGGGAGTGGTGATTCGTCGATGGATTTGGGTCGGGCCATGCTTAGCTTCGTCACCTGGATTGTCGTTGTGGTTATTCTGAGCTGCTGAGTCGTCGGGAGCAGCGCTTTCTGCGGCCGGTGTTGCGGCGATGCGTTTGGCCGAGCCGAAGGCGACTAATAAGTCGTTGCGCTTTTTGGGTCCGATGCCGGGGATATCGTCGAGCGCAGAAGTGAGCGTGCTCTTGGCGCGTTGCTCGCGGTGGTTTTTGAGCGCGAAGCGATGCGCCTCGTCGCGCAATACCTGCAACAGGCGAAGACTCGCCGAAGTCTTGGGCAGGAGCCACCCCCGGGCGATCTGCTTGCACGACCGCACCCACCGCACTGGCTCTATCTATCACCAGCGCGAAAATAGGCGGCTTCCGCAGGGGAAGACGCCTATTTTCAAATGGACAATTCGCCCACTATTTGAGCAATAGCAACTTGCGAACCTGAGTAAACTCCCCGGCCTGCAGACGAGAAAAATAAACCCCGGCCGCAACTTGCCGCTGCGCATCGTCGCGGCTGTCCCAGACCACCCGGTGGAAACCGGCCGTCTGCAGATCGGCAACGAGTGTCCGCACCTTCTGGCCAAGAATATCGAAAACCTCCAACCGCACCGGTCCGTCCCCCGCTAGCTGGTAGCGGATGGTCGTCGAGGGGTTGAAGGGATTGGGAAAGTTGGGCTGGAGCGCGAAAGCCCCGGGCCCAAAGCGGGCGTTGACCTGTCCCAACTCCAGCAACTGGCCGAGCTTTCCCTCCGCGTCACGTCCGAACGCCTCACGGATGCGGAACAGCCCCTCGGCTTGCGGATTCACAGGCTCGAAGTGCAGCCGGGCCAGAAGCCCTGCAGCGGCTTTTTGTCCGCCGGTGCTACTTCCGACCAAGAGTACCTGGCCTTCGGCTTCTTCCTGCAGCAACAAGGACGGATCCTCTGCGCCGCGCAGGACGCTCTGTGCGTCTGTCACCTCGACCAGGAGAAAGGCCTCAGGATCGTACTCGACTACCGCGGCGTAGCCTCTGAGCATGAGCGCCTGGGTGCTCAGATCGAGTCTCACTCCGACATCGGTCGACTCGGCGTCCAGTTCCAGGCGGCCCTCAAGGGCCAGTAGGTCTGGTCCGATAATCCGCTTGGCCGAGGAGCCGTAGGCATCGGCGAACACAAAGAAGTCGCCCAAGCCGACATTCCCGTCACCGTCCAGGTCGTAGTCCAGATCCACAACGTCAGCGCCGAACGCGTCGGCGAACATAAAGAAGTCCTTAAAGTCCACCACACCGTCGCCGTCGAAGTCGGCCGTGGGCGAACTCGAACTGGCGATAGTCCGAGTAGTCATGCGAGCGAATATGGCTGAGCTAACCTTGACCTGGTCACTGCCAAACTGCTTGGTCGATATCTCCTTGACAAGTAGATCGGTCTCTTCAAAAGCTTCCGTGGGGAAGAAAGACAGCGTGCCGATGTGGCCCGAACCATCAACCATTACCGCGGCGCTCGGTCCTAGAATCGCACTGCCGAACTCGACGGTATTCTCTGTCAAAAGTGGGGGCATCCAAATGGCCAAGCCCCCGTTCTGCCCTAGGAATAGGGAACTGCTCTCTAAAACCGAGACAAACTGCAGTTGTTGAGGATCGTAACTGATCATAATTGAGTAATTAATGAGTTCGGTTACGTCGTTGATATAGACTTCGACATTGATTTCCTCCCCCCCATCAACCCCGCCCAGGTGGAACAGCGACTGGTCTCCAGAATTTGAATTGAAGTCGAAGGAAAACAATCCTTTTTCCTGCGACATGAGATTCAGCGGTGGCGTTACCAGCGCACTGTGTGATGTGAAGAGCGTGTCCTGTACGGCCCCCAACCCAACGAGGAGAACCTGATCCACCGTAAAATTGGCGCCGCCGTAGCCCTCCAGCATGGAAAAGGTAAATATGCCGAGAAGCCCCTCGCCGGTGCCGGCCGTGTTTTCGTTCGGGCTCAGAATCGCCCCGCCGAACTCAACTCCGTCGTTGCTCAAGCTCGCCGGCAGGAACAGAGCAGTAGCACCGGGTTGGGAGCGCAGAATGTTGCCCTCCTCGCCGCCGGCATCCGTAGCCTTGATAAAGGCGGCCTGTGTGGTGTCAAACCTGACTATGACCGAAAGGCCCGTCACGTTGACCAAATCACTGCCGTATACGGCCAACTGCACGGTTTCTCCGGCCGGAACTTCCAGTGTTGCGAGGCTCTGGTCGCCGTCATTTATGTCGAGATCCAGCGTTATCGTTGCGCCAGCATTGAGGCTGACGGCTACTGGACTGAGATCTTCAGCGGCGACGGTTGTCATCTCGACGACCGTGCCGATACTAGCTAGTGACGCGGGTGCCTGCTCTACCAACAGCGCCAGGTTTTCCACCGCCACCGCTGAAGTCATGGCTTCCTCGTCCGCACTGTCTTCGTTGATGATGAAATGGACGATCACGCTGCCCTCGACCAGGTCAACGATGACGATGCGGTCTAGGTCGATGCCCAACATTCTGGCTAGCTCCAATTTAAAAGTGGCGCTGAATTCCGCCACCGCGACCTCGTCGTCCAGGTCCAAGGTCTCTTCAAAGGAGAGCTGCACCACATCGCCGGCAGGTACCTCCTGCTCTTCCTCGATCTCGATTCGGAATCCAATGGCTTCACTACTGTCCGCGTTCACGTCGAACACGTCTGGTTGTCCATCCTCGTCCTGATCCAGGAGCAAGAACAGGTCATCGCCGGATACGGTCTTGATCTCGGCATAGGCCGAATACGCGCCGCCGAACACGCCCGCGATGAGAAAGCTGCCGTCGGATTCGACCAAGACGCCGGCCAGCGGCTTGAGTTTATCGTCTGCTGGGTCATAGAGGAAAATCATCGCGGTACTGATCTCGCCGCCCGTAAGCTCGAGGGTGCCCTGCACGTCGCCTTGAACCACGTCCTCGGCGGCGGTGCCTATCACCAGCTTGAAGGTTTCTTGCAACCCGTGTCCGGAGGTGCTGCGGGCAGAACCCACCGAGAAGCGAGAGGCCTCGCTGGGGTCAAGTTCGATATCGCGGAAGACGATGACCCGACCACCGTCTTCTACCTCGACGTTGTCCATGATCGGCCCGGACAGCGGTTCGGGTCGGATCGCAGCCTCCAATTCGATGAAATTGCTGCTTACCACCAGGGGCTCGCTGAATTCGAGTGTGAGGTCAAAGACCTCGGATACTTCTTCCAACTCCTCCGGCGCCGGGTCGACCGACACCACGCGCAAGGCCACGCGGCGCACGTCCTCCGGGCGAAGCAGTATGTCCACGTCGTCGCTACCGGTGCGCACGTCAGGGCGTGGATCGCCCTTGGCGTCTACCGAATACCCAAAGAAGTTCCTCTCGACGTAGTGGTTAGGAGCACTCCCGCCGAAGCGGCCCTGGTCTTCGAGGACGTTGAAATCAGACGCCAGGCGATTGGGCAGATTGAGATTGGGCGGCATATAGACTCCGACTTTGGCCACGACTACGTAACGAGCGGACGTAACATGCTCAAACGTGTAGCTGCCGTCTTGGCTCAGGGTGGAGGCCACCGCCAGATTTTCCACGTCGGGATCCAACGGGTCGAAGTCACGGAACGGCACCAACGCCAACTGCACCGGAGGCTGTATAAACCCCCGTCCTTTCAACTCCTTCGGGAGCGCCAAACGGCCCTCTACGGTTCCCGTCGGCAGTCTCGAACTGGTGGTGAATACGGTAACCGAAGGCTCGTCGATGCCCAGTCCATCCTCCGTCTCGGCACCGCGCACCAGCAAGCTGTAGGTGGTATTGCGTTCCAATTCGACGTCGGCGTATACGGTGTACCCGTCATCGCCCAGGACCAGATTCTCCGGCGAGAGACTGCCCGCCACCGGCGGTGGCAACAAGTGGGCATTGACCGCGGGGTTGCCGAACAGATCGATGCGCAGGATATCGCTGAACTCTATGGCGATCGTGGTCTCCAGGTCTACACTCACATCGCCTTTGGCGGGAATACTTTCCAGCACTTCCATCGGCTCCGGTGGCACGATCATCAGGTCGATCTGGTTTATCCGGCGGCTACCGACGCGGATCGGATCCGGTTCTCCGTCGCCGTCCTCGTCGAAGAAGCCGACGAGTTCCAAGACCTCGTCAACATCAAATTCGACCACAACGCTGGCGAAGACCAGGTACTCTCCGGGCTCGACATTTTCGAAGCGATAGGAACCGTTTCGCTCTAAGGGCGCACCGCGCACGATGGACTCCTCTTCCATCTCCTCATCGTCGGCCCCTACCAGAAAAACACCTGATTCGCCCGGGCGGATGGCGTCGAAGGGGATCTCTGAGGCGAGGTCCATGCGTCCCTCGATACCACCCTCGGGCATTTCTTCGCCCGTGGTGAAGGTGAGGGTGAAGAGACCGAAGCGTTCGGAAGCCACGTAGAGCTGGTAGACGGTGTCTTCTTCCAGTTCGACGTCGGCGAGGATGGTCTTCCCGTCGCGGGTCACGTCCAAATCGCTGAATTCCAAGGACTCGGGAAAGAGACCGTAGTCGAAACTTTCGTCTTCGAACAGACTGAACACCTGTTCGTTGAAGGTGATCTCGACCACCGTGCTGGTCGGCACCAGCGTCTCGTCTTTCTCCGGAAAAGTCGAGGTGATACTAAGTCCTCCACCTCCGAAAAGCGCGCCGCCGGAAAAAACCCCGGCGACCTTGATACGAGAAGCCACAGCGCCATCGGGCCCGGGCTTTGCGGTGATCCGAACCTCGATTCCCGGTATGATCTGCTCCAGTTCGATAGGCTCGTTCTCCGCGTCGCGCAGGTCGGCCCCGTCGAGCACTGTGAAGCTCGGACCCGCCAGCAGCATCTTCGGGTTGGGCGTATCTTCGTCGACAAGGCCCAGGAACGGGGAAACGATCACATCTGACCGGCCCTGCGGCACATTTTCTGGATCGACCACCCGGACCCGCGTAGCCCGCAGTCCGTCGGGTGCCGAGAAGAACCTGATGAGCAGGATATCCCCCTCTTGCAGATCTCCAGCTGGCATATCATCGCCTTCCATGCTCTGGATCGTGCTTCTGCTTTCCAGGATCACGAGCGGCCCCTCAAGGGTCAGGCGGTCGGATTCTACCATGCTGACGACACCCTTCACTTCGCCGGTTTCCACCGGTCGGAACATGGCAGTGTCGCCGCCTTCCTGTGGATCAATGATCAGCCGCGTGGCCACCCCGCCGAAGGGGTTGTAGACTCCATTTGCAGGGTACGCGATGTAGAGAGTCACTGGGCTCTCTCTCAGCCGGATGTCACTGAGGTTGCCGGGCGCCCCGGACCCGCGGAGAATCTCGGCACCCACTGCCAAGTATACCGGTTCTTCCGTGGTGATGAGCTCGTCGCCTTCGACACCGTTAAAATACGCTTGCCACATGCCCTGGCCCCAATCGTAGTGCTTTGACCAGTCGGGAATCTCTATCGACCTGGCTACGGGTGGGCCGCCCGCCGCGGAAGGGGAGCCATTAATGATGATTTGCGTGCCAGGAGGAATATCGTCGACCTCAATGTCGTCGCCGAACTCATCTTGGATCCTGGTTTGACGCACTATGCGAAACCTGGGGCCCTCAAAGCTGATGGAGCCGGTTTCGAAGTCGATGGCATAGACTACGCCCTCGTGCCGGTTGGCGTGCTGAGTCGAGCCCACAATGTTGGTCGGATTGCGTTCGACCTCGGAAAAGTACCCACCGCGGTTGGTGTTCTGTGCACGGAAGCTTATGAGGTCGCCT
Source organism: Gemmatimonadaceae bacterium (assembly GCA_002726335.1). The sequence continues at coordinate 2,100 of PBSR01000185.1, read as the reverse complement.
GCCTGCAGATCAGAAAGCTCCAGCTCCTCACCCGTTGAGCCGTCCGTCAGAATCGCCTCCTGAAAAAGGTTGTAATAGTTGCCTTCGGTTATGATCGTGTTGTCCCGGATAGCACCAACCCAGGTAGTGAACTGGGGGCGTTGAATCTCAAAGTGTCCATTGCGGAACGGATCGACCTGGATCGAGCGGACGAAGACGCGGGTCATGTCCAAACTGGCCAGGGGATCCACCAGGATCTCCGTTCCCTCGCGCAACTCGTCGAGGGAGATATAGAAACCGTCCTCGTCGCGGATCTCGGTCTGGGACATCATCTCTAGCGTGAGTCCCTCCATGATGACCGCAGGGGAACTATGGTTGCCTCTCGCCTCGGTCCTGATTACCACGCCGGAACCTACCCATTCATCGTAAAATTCTGTGGGCTGATCCTGCTCTTCGTATTGAACGGAAGCGTTGAGGGTCAACTCAACAACGATGTCGGGAGCCCAACTCCCGTCCGCTTGCTGAGGGAGCCTTTTTATATTCATCCGGGCGTAGGTCCCGCGATAGCCGTCCAAGGCCTCAACCGGTACCTCGTCCCCGGTCTCATCGTCGACGATCAGGGCATCAATCGCCAGGGTCCTCCCCCAGCGATCCATTACGACCATTTCGTCGCTGCCGTCGACTCGCACAAAGATGAATTCCGTTATCCAGACATCCGGATCTGTTTGCTCGGGCCAGTCAAACCCCATATTGGGGTCGTTTATCTGGATTTCGAAAGCCTCTGGGATGTTACTGTTGGGGCGCCACGTAGCCTGAACGACGATTCGGTCCCCGGACAGGAGGTCCTTGGCTTCCAGGGGAAAGCCGTCGGCATCGTAGAAAAAGGTGTCCTCAGTGAAGGCCAGGTTTCGCACTTCTCGGGCCTCGAGTGAAACGGGATCTACAGATACCAACCCCTCCCAAACCCACGATTCATCACTCCTGTCCGTCTTCCAGTTGATCTGGGGGTCGACGCGCTCGAAGGCCGCGTTCCCTTGACGATTGCCTTCAAGCTCCATGTTGGGGTAGAACTCGCCGAGCAGGCCCTGTCCGCCCGAAGGCGCGAAGAGACGGTCCGCGGGTATGAGTTGACGAGGCTGGCTCGGGCTCTCCCAAAAGAGGCGTATCGTTTCGCCGCCCTGCTCTTCGAAGTACTCCAGCACGATATCGTATTTTCCCGGGGTGTTTAGACCGGATTTCACGCCTGAGTGTTCGTTCATTTGAGGGTACCACTCGTCGATGATCAATTCGCCGTCTACCCACAGCCTGACGCCGTCGTCAACGTCGACAATGAACGTCCAATCTTCCTGCTCCGGGGAAAATTTTGGTTCCACCTGCCCTGTCCAGCGCACCGAGAAGTGGTCGAATCGAAAGTTGCTGTCCGCGCCGATGAGAAGCTCTTCTGATGGCCATGCCAACTCTGGCTCGGGCGGATCGACATGGACCTGGATAATGGCCTCGCCCCACTCGTCCCAGCGCCTGACCATTTCTACGAATTCGCCCGGCTGGATGTCCTCAAGCCAGATCTCCTCGAAATCAGGTCCCCTGTAGATCGGCGCGTCAAACGCCACAGACAGGGAATTCCCAGACATTACAAGACCGACGCTTCCATCATCTAAGTCTTTTATTTCTACAAGGTTGCCCCAAATTACCTGGTCTTGGATATCACACGGATGTGCGTATACCTCGTAGGCTTGAGGTTTGCCATCCCGCGTGTAGTGAACCTTAACCGCAAGATGAACGTCATAACTTGCGAGCTCATTTTCCAACCAGTCGCGATCAACTGCCCGGGCCTGGCTACCGCATTGACTCTCGAACAGTTCTGCCGTTGGACTCAAGCGGATCGGGTCTGAAGACAACGTGATGGTGCCGTTAAAGTCGTCCACAGCACTTACATACCCCCGCAGGGTCTGGGTATTTTGTGCGTGGGTGACGTCGGAGCCAAACGCAATGACGAAGAGGAATACGAGCGACAAGATCAGACGAATCATGGTAGAACTCCTGTAGCGAACGGCATTTAGCTGGGCACCGTGCTATGCAACAGCACTGCGGTCGCGGGAGCCTGGCCGCCCAACGATAGGG
>PBSR01000184.1 GCA_002726335.1 Gemmatimonadaceae bacterium | reverse complement strand
GACCCCGATCACTCGCCGACGTGCACTGAGCGGAGAAGAGATAGGCCGGCTGCTGGCATCCTGCGCCCCGCATCGCAGGCTCCTGCTGGAAACCGCCTTCCTGTCAGGACTGCGTGTTAACGAGCTCCGTAGTCTGACGATCGATGATGTAGACATGGAAGAGTGTGGGCTCCGTCTACAGGCACAGTGGACGAAAAACCGCCAGGAAGGGTTTCAGCCTCTGCCCAGATCGCTTGTAGATCGTCTGCTTCAACATGCCCAGGCTGGCGAACCGGCAAGGTGCTATGCCCGTACATACGCCCGCAGGGGCGCTAAGCTGACAGCGCCGAAGGCCCCCCTGCTCTACGTGCCCACACATCCGTCGCGGGACTTGGCCCTTGATCTTGAGGCCGCTGGTATCCCCAAGAACGCCCCTGGAGGCAAGATCGACTTCCATGCAGCACGGGTCGCCTACATCAACCTGGTGCTGGAGAGTGGGGTCACCGTCAAGGAGGCACAAGCTCTTGCCCGGCACTCGACGCCGGAGATGACGATGAATGTTTATGGGCGAACCAGAAAGGAGAATCTATCCGACGCAGTGGAGCAGGTGGCAAAAGCAGTCGAAACTCAGGAAAAGTATGTACCCAGCATGTACCGCCTTGCCGTCGGCGCAGAACAAGAAAGCGCAACCCCCAATACCTACAGGGAGTTGCGCTCTGAAAAAATGGTGGAGGCGGCGGGAATCGAACCCGCGTCCGAGAACAGGTCCTACGAGACCACTACGTGCGTAGTCAGTCTATGCTACGGCTTTCTCGTCCTCACCAGCTCCGACTGACAGGATCCGGATCGGACCAGTCCTAAGGATTTCGCCGGCTGACCCCGAACAAGGACAATCGGCTAGCCTGCTGTAGATGGCGTCGGCGTCCGCGTTACAGGCCCCACGGACGCCAACGGGCTACCTAAATTGCTTTAGGCGGCCAACGCGTACGAGTTATCGTCGGCGTTTGATGGTTTTCCCGAGGCTTAACGAGGTTGTCGGGGACCTCGGCACGCGCTCTCGAATTCTCTCTCCCCGTCGAAGCCAGGTCGCCCCCACAGATCGATTGATTTCGTAGCTGTTGCCAATGTACCCGGCGCCAGAAACAAAGTCAAAGCTCTAGAACGCCTGGCCAATCGACACGTACAGCTCCGGTCGGCTCCGCTCCCCCGGATCCCGCTGCCGGCTCCAGCCCAGGTCGAGTCGCACCGGGATCCCCAGGTCCCAGCGCAGTCCCCCGCCGAAGCCGTTCGTCATGTCTGCCCAGCGGGCCCTGCGCACACGCCGCCACACTCCCGCTCGGTCCCAGAACAGGACCAGGCCCGCCGACCCCGCGCTGAAGCGCAGTTCGCTGCGCAGCACGACGCCGCCTCGGCCGCCACCCACGGCCTTGATGGCGTTGCGCTCCACGCCGCGCACCGAGCCCTCGCCGCCGAACTCCTTCCAGTAGGCCTGGGGCAGATCGGACTCGCGCCGCAGCGTGCCCGTCATCACCCCCCGTAGCGCGTTGGCCCAGACGATGTTGCTGCCGATGCGCAGATAGTTGCGGGCTTCCACGTCACCGTCGAACACCCGGTTGCGGCCGCGACCGAACTCGATGGCGTAGAGTCCGGCAGCGCGCACGAAGGTTCCCCGCCTCGGCGCGATCTGGTTGTCCCGGGTATCACGCTGGAAGTCGAGCTGGAAGTTCAACGCCCGGGCCTCGTTCGTCAGCAACCCGACCCAGACGTCGTCGATGGGGATCTGTCCCACATCGCTGTCCTCAGCCGGGTCATAGGGGAAGGTCCCATCCGACTGGGCTGCTCGACCGGCCCCCCGCGAGCCATCGTCATCGAAGGGGCTGTCCGGAAACGCCCCTTCGTCATCGAAAGGATCATCACCGAAGCCGCCGTCGTCGCCATCACCAGCCGGTTCCTCCCCGGACGCTGCATCCCCCTCTCCCTCCACCTCCAGTTTGATCACTCGTCCACCGATGGGGCGATTACGGGACTGGGTCCAGTTCATCGTCAGGTTCGCCGCGTACACCAGGTCTCCCGTCAGCTCCCAGCGGCGACTGGCCACGGCGTTCAGTTTCCACAGCCGCTCGACGGACGGATAGTCGTAGACCGCCGACGACAGCAGAGCCGCCGCCTCTTCAGGACCGAACAGCAGGTTCAGCTCGTTGGCCACCGACAGATTGCCCGTCAGCAGGTCGAACTGCGTCGGATCCCCCGGGTCGGCAAACACCCGCGTGTCCCCCCACTCGTCCGTCACCCCCGCCGACACGGTCAGGTCCATCGTCGAACCCAGCAGGTTGCGCTCGGTCATGAACAACGTCAGGCCCTGCAACGGCTGCCCGAGGCTGGCATCGGTGCCGATGCGATTGCCGCGCCCGAGGAAGTTGGCGTGCAGCACGCGACCCGACACTCCTGGCTCGTTGTTGTTGACGAACAGACGGCTGCGCAGCTGGATGAACTTGCGCTCCTGCAGGCGCAGGATCACGGGCTGTACGCTGTCCCCCGCCGCCACCACGGGCGTGGTCAGCGTCACCGAGCGGAACAACCCCGTGCGCGACAGCCCGTTCCGCGTCCCCCGAATCTGCTCCGGATCGTAGAGCTGCCCTTCTCTGAAGGTGAACTGGCGTTCGATGAGCGACCGCTTCGTGTGCAGATCGGTCTGTTCGATCGTCACCGGTCCGAAGAACATGCGTCGACCTGTCGTCACCGAGTACGTCACCGTCGCCTGTTGCCGCCGCGAGTCCAGTTGCACCTGGTTGCGCACTTCGGCGTGGGCAAACCCCTCGCTGTTGAGCCATGCGAGCAGCTCGCGTTCGTCGGCCACCACATCACCGTAACCGAACACCTCCCCCGCACGCACACGCAGTCGGCGGCGCAGGATCGTCACCAGAAGGCTGTCCTGGCCGGTGAAATCAAGTTCCGCTCGCGCCACCAGCCACTGACGGCCGCTGTCGATCTTCAGCGTAATGTGCACTCGGTCTCTGCTGTCGAGCTCGAGGACACGGCGCACGATATCCACATCCATGTAGCCGTGGCTGCGATAGAGATTCTCGATGGTCGACATGTCCGCCCGGAAGAAGCGCCGGGCGAAGCGTTCCTCCACTCGGATGCGCATGGCGGCCCGCAGCTGCCGATTCGTGATCGGCTTCTCCGCCAGATGTTGAAAGCTGATCTCGGCAACCTTCTGCCGGTCGAGATCGCGCAGGTCCACCGTGCGGTTCGCCGCCAGAGCGGGAGCTGCCAGGAGTACGAGCACCACCAGTATCTGCCCCATCAGAACTCCCGCTTCAGGCCGACGCCGAGGCCATACAGCTGATACTCGGAGTAGGCGCTCGCATCGATCGTCATCCACGGCAGGATGTGGTATTCGACCTCGAACTGGCCGTTCCCCGCTTCCCGTGTCCGCGCTTCATAGCGCACCCACATGGGCACCGGCCAGCTGAGAAACTTGCCCACCCGCACGGAGCTCTCGCCGGCCGTACCCAGGGTCGTCCCCGAGGGCATCAGGAGGAATTCGTCGAGACCGACTCGCTGCACACGCCGGGCCAGCAGCAGCTGACCGGCCGCGGTGGCCAGGGCATCTCCGTACCCCGTCCCGCTGTCCCGTGTCGTCTGCCCGAAGGCGAGCAGGTTCAGCACTTCGCCATCACCGAGTCCCGGTGACGTCAGGCGTGGCGCCGCCGTGCTCGCCGGACCGTCCAGGACCATCGTCACCTCCGCCTCCGGCTCGTTGGGGTCATGGGGCTGCACCGTCACCGTCGCCTCCAGGTCCAGCTCCGGGTCGAGCAGGATCGGGTCGTACATCAGATCGAGAATGGAGTAGGTGGGCACGAGCCGGTCGAGGATGATCCGACCCCGGGTGAAATCGAAAGCACGGTTGAGGATGATGACCTGGCCGTCGACGATCTCCAGCTCTCCCTGGAACCGCGGCTGGTAGAAGGTGCCGTACACCCGGGCCTGACCCTCGAGAGTGATGTTGGACAGCTCGCTGCGGCTCTCCAATCCGTCGATATCGACATACACATTCAGGTGTGTGTTCTCCAGCCACACGTTCGGCACGGTCGGCGGCGGCGGCACGGGAGGCGCCGTCAGATCCACGAGTTGCACGTCGGCCTTGGGCAGGCTGAGTGTCACATCACCTTCCAGCAGCGGCCCTCGCTCCTCCGGGCGCAGGACCAGCTCCATATCGATATCGGGGGCCTCGAACACGTCCTCGTACGCATAGGGGATATCCTGACCACTGAGCGCGAGCCGGTAGTCGGTGCCCCCTTCGGGCAGCAGGTCGAAGAAACCCGACAGTTGCAGCGTTCCGTCGCCGTTCATCGTCCGACCGGTGAAACCGGACAGCTCCGCATGGGCCCTGGCACCCTCCTCGGCACCAAACTCGATACGTCCGGCAGGGAAGCTATACCCCGGTTTCACATCGAGCAGGGCCAGCTGCAGGTCTTCCACCTCCACCTGGCCGGCGAACCGGGGGTTCGTCGACAGCGAATCCGCCGTCACATCCAGTCGCACCGTACCGATCAGCGTCTCGAGCTGTGGCACCTGGTCCAGCAGGGGCAGCAGCTCGATGCCCTCGGAGCGCGCGCGCATGGTCAGCTCGTCCCACTTCGGCCAGATGTTGATCGCCGGGGCCGTGGCCGTCACCAGCAGGCTGTCCTCCACGGGGGTCACCCACGTGACGCTGCCGTTCCACGCCCGGGGGCGGCCGAAGGCACGGGCCGACACCTCACCGAGCAGATCGAGTGCCACCCGCGCGCTGGCATCGAGAGCCAGTGCCTCGAAGGTCCCCGTCAGGTTTGCCTGCAGCGACAGCTCCCCCGTCGGCAGCGACACACGGCCCGGGATGGCTTTTTCCAGGACGAGCAGGTCGAGATCCTCGACGCGGACCCGCAGGCCGCCCCCGTCACCGACGAGTCGACCGTTGATGTGGACCGACCCTGCTGCCTCGAAGGCGTCGGTGTCACGCTGGAACACCTCCACCGGCAGGTCGAAGCCCTTGAGTTCCGCCTGATCCCGGGACAGCTGCGCCCGCGACGGTTCGGCCAGGCGCAGGCGCACCCGGTCACGGTGTAATGTCAGCTCCTGCAGCTCCACGTATCCTGTCAGGTCCCGCCACCGGATCCCCTGAAGCAGCTGACACGCCGGCAACCGCAGATCGGCGGACAGACTCGCCGTCAGGGCCGTGGAATCGCCGAAGGCGTACGTGGCCAGCGTCGATGCATCCAGATCCTGCGTCGTGAGCCGGATGTGGGCCTCCTCGTTTCCGATGGGACGACCGCGGGGAATGAAGTCGTCTCTCGGGGACGAGAGCGTCAGGGCCATCCCCGCCTGATCGCTGCCAGCGGTGCTTATCTGCAGGGATCCACGCAGGCTGTCACGCAGGTCGAGGGAAGCGGTCAGGTCCCCTAGAGGCCGGCCACTCAACTCAACGGATCGCAGGCCGACGTCGAGTCGGGCCTGTGGATCGTCGAGGCTGCCCCCGACATGGAGACTCACCTCTCCCCGGGCACGGACCTGCTCGAGACCGGACAGGTCCACTGAATCGATGGTTGCCGCCAGCAGCAGTGAGTCCGCCGTCAGATCGCCGCGCAGCTGCAGCCGCCCCAGGGGCGTGTGCACTTCGGTGGGCCGCCAGCGTATGTGACCGTCCGCGTACTCTCCGTCCACGCCATCGGGCAGGCCGAGTGACCAGCCGGACAGCACGGCGTGAGCGCTGTCCACTTCGACGGACAGCTCTCCTTCGGTCCAACGTCGCCAGGTCGCCGCACCGTGAATCTGCCCGGTGGCGACGATCGAATCACCGAAAGTCGCGCGGTGTGCGGTGACGTTGCGCAGATCGGCTACGAAGCGCGCCGTGCCGCCTGTGTCCACCTCGGCGTGAATCTCCAGCCCCTCCGCCCCTGCTACGATCGATGCCTTGCCGGCGTCGAGCCGCGCCACCAGGGTCGTGGGCCCAATGTTCCAGCCCGCCACACCGAAGTCATCGACGCGCACCGACAGCCCTGCCTTCGTTCCGCCTTTCAGTGCACCCCGTGCGGCAATCCGACCTTGCAGCTGCCCACTCACCCATGGTGACAGGTCGGCCAGGGGGAGACCCCGAGTCGTACCGTTGAGCGTGTCCAGGTGGGCGGTGGCCAGATCCAGACGGGTGTGCGCCAGCACCTGATCTTCATCGACACCCAGCTGCAGATCCAGAAACCGCCACGCCGTCAGCGATCCGTCGATCCGCACCGGTCCCGGGGGGCGTTCACCAAAGGGCAGGTCCGGTGCCGTCAGCGTCGCTTCCAGCGTGTCAGCCCGCAAGCTGCCTTGTACCACCAGAGGCCAGCTAAGACCGAGCCAGGCCTCGGCGTCCAGGTTTCCCGTCAGGTCGAGAGCATAGCCGACGGGAGCCAGGGCAAAATGTCCCGAGCCGTCGAGGCGGCCGATGTGCTCACTGACCGCCTGAAACGCCAGCCTTTCGTCCTGCAGGTCGAGATGAAGGGCAAGGTCGACAGGATCAGCGGCAATGCCGGCGATGGCCTGCGACTGCAGGTCAGCTTCGATGTCAGGGTTGTCGGGCGAACCACGCAGCTGCACATGCCCGTCCACCGTACCGCGCAACGCTTTCGACGTGAAGGACTGCAGCCCCACGCCGGTGATTCTGCCGCGGGCGTTGATGCCGCTGTCCGCTCGCCACAGCGCCTGTCCGCTGACCCTTCCCCCGGCAATCTCGACATCGAAGGAATCGACACTCACCGCCGCCGAGACTACGCCGCCTGCAGCCTGCAGAGCCAGCGGGCCTGCCGTTGTATGTGTTGCGGCGCCAGCCACGCTGCCCCGCAGGGTTAATGGCGCCAGCGCTCCATCAACGCTGAGATCGAGCCACAGGTCCTCGAGATCGGATGCCGCACCTTCCCCGGTGAACGCCGCGGATAGATCGAGGCCCGGCGTCAGGTCGAGACTCGCCTGTCCCCGCACCGTACCATGCATCGCCGCGGTGGCGACACGGACGAAAGCCTCCTGCAGATCGATGGCGGTGGCCTGCAGGCGCCAGCTCGAGCGCGCCTCTCCCGTGATCGTGTCGTCACCGGCGCTGACCGTCCACTCGCCCAGAGATAGATCGAGGGTGGCCTCGCCATGGTCCGGTGTGAGACTGGCGTCGATGGCCTTGAGGTCCAACTGTAGAGAGTCACCACGGGCGCCCAGCACGAAGGCCCCGTCCATCACCTCGACGGCAGGCAGGTTTTCCAGGGGCAGTCTCAGCGTGTCACGCGCGCCCCCTGCTGCGGCTGCCTCTGAGTCCGTACGGCTCCAGCGGATGTTCGGTTGCTGCAGGTCGACCTGCCACGACCAGGGCGCCAGCGACACCCGTGCGATGTCGACTTCGATTCCCTTCTCTGGCAGGCGCAGGTGCACCGACTGCAGATCTGCGGCAAAGACGAGGGTGCCGCCGTGGTCGCCGATGTCGAGCTCCCACCCGTGATCGGCTGCCACCGAGGTGGCCACGACACCGGCGAGCCAGACTCCCGCCGGCGTCAGGGCCAGCACCAGCAGCCCGATCAGTATCGCGGTGAGGGCGGATCGCCAAGCGATGGTCCGAGGTGTCACGGGACGGGCTTGAGCTCCCGCGACGGGCGGAAGAGTGTATCGGGCAGAGACTGGTGGGACAGACTCAGCACGCGCCGGGAGAGCCGCAACAGCTGGCGTTCTTTCTTCTTGCCGACCTTCGCGAAGACCTTCAGCTCCGACTGCAGCGGGAATCCCTTCAGCGCTGCCAGTTCGGTCTCCAGCCGCTCGGGATCTTCCACCGCGTCAGCCAGCTGCTCGAGACCGCCCCGGATGAGCGGCGCCAGCGATGTCCGCCGTTCACGCAGTCCCCGGAAAGAGACGATCTCGCGATACCCGGGAAAACCATCCGCCATCCACGCTTGGTAGAGATAGCGGTTGACCCGCTGCACCCTCTTCGTCCCGGGCTTGAAGTGCCGGGCCGTCATCTCCGCCGCCACGCGATGGCAGAGCACGCCGACGATCCGCATCGTGTCCGGCAGGACCCTCGTGCGCACGGTGATTTCCCGGTTGGCGTCCTCCCCGGCTTTCTTTCTGGCGGCGGCGCTGGTGGCCGGCTTCGTCGCCGGCAAGGGCTGCTTCTGATAGGTCCCGGTGGAGCGGTCGATATCATACAGGCGGCCCTGGTCGAGCAGCAGGATCCCGGTTCCCTGCAGCGTGGTCCCCTGCTTCTGCAGCACCCGCGTCATCTCTTTGGAGGTTTCGATATCCGTCGAGACCCGCTGACGGGCCCCCTTGATGTGGATCTCGTGCACCGTGCGCCGAGCCCCCCGCTTCTTCGATCCCACGCCGGAATTAACCACCTCCTCCACGTACGACACGTCGGCCATGGCAACAGCCTGCGCTGCCAGCACGAAAAAAGCCATCCGGCGAATTGCTCGGTGCATCTTCTGATGAACTCCTGCGGCAAGGTGAAAGGTCCAGTCCAAATATAACCCGACCCACATATCTCACCTGCGGGTCTTCAGTCGAAGGATTCCGCCGTGTAGCGATGGAACGACAGCGTGTCCGACCAGTAATCGCCAGGGAGCCCGGCCTTGCGGCGCAGCTCGAAGACGAATCGCCGCGCGTCGGGCAGCGTCTCCCAGACGGCAGGCAACAGCGTACCCCGGCGGACTCCCTCCTGCACGTGGAGTCCATCGATCCCGGGGCGGACGCGCTCGAGCAGATCCTCCTCCGACCGGGCGGGCAGCGGCTCCAGCGGACCGAGGACGGAGATGTGCATGTGCAGACCCGGGAACTCGTCCTGGCACAACGGCTCGAAGCGCGGATCATGGAAAGCCGCCGCCCAGGCGTTGTGCGCCACATCGACCACCAGCGGCCGGACCGGCTGCGGACTGCCGATGCAGCCCCGCAGGCCGCCGTCGGCCTTGCGCAGGGTGACGAAGCAGGACCGGGTTTCCACCAGCTCTCCGGTATGGTCGGCCGCTTCCACCGCCAGCGGCTCGCCGTTGTGGAGTCCTGCCTCGATCGATTCACGTGCGGTCCGCAGCAGGACGCGGCGCTGATCGTCGGACAGGCGCCGTTCGGGCTCAGCCGATGACATAGGCACCGTACCCCACGACCTCGGTGCGCCCGCCGGCGGTGTCACCGGAGTTGCGCTGGTCCACGGTTCGTGCCGTGAGCCCGCGCCGGGCGGCGATAGCCAGTATCGCCTGGATGGACACGCGGCCACAGGCTGCCGATTCGTGCACGTCCTCGGGCGCCAGGGCCTCGATGGCCGCGGACGTGGCCGCATCGAGTTGCCGGGCCATGTCGTACTCGTGGAAGTGACTCAGATCGGAGCTGATGACGAGCAGCGTCTCCTCCCCACCCCACAGCTCATCCATCACCTCTTCGACCTGCTGCGGAGTCGCCCGCCCGACGACGAACGGCACCAGGTGGAACCCCTCGGGCAACCGCTGCTGCAAAAAGGGAAGCTGCACTTCGATGGCATGCTCCTGTGTGTGTGCCGATCCAACGACCTCGACCGCTTCGAGGAGCAGAGCCTGCTCGACGGCCTCGGTATCGATGGGGACCGTCCCCAGGGGCGTGACGAAGGAGTCACACGCCGGCAGCGCCAGACCGGACACAGGCCAGCGGTGTGCCGGCCCGAACATGACGACACGAGTGATGGTCCGACCGTGAAGACAGGAATAACCCGAGCCGGCGACGGCTCCGGAGTAGAGAAACCCGGCGTGGGGGACGATGAGAGCTTTCGGTGGAGGGCAGTCGACGGCCTGGGCAGAAGCCAGATACTCGTCGACGAAGGCGACAAGACTGACAGGATCGTCCGGATAGAATCTGCCGGCCGCTGTTGCCGGGCGCGGAATGCTCACTGGCCTTCCCTCGTCTCCCATGTCATGGACCTTGGCGCGGGGCCCTTTAACTGACTAGTGCTCTGTTAAGAATTGAAGGTTGTACTTTTTCGTAAGTCGTGGTACCATGGTGACATATGGTGATT
>PBSR01000183.1 GCA_002726335.1 Gemmatimonadaceae bacterium | reverse complement strand
GCCGTTTTCTGGTGGGTCAGAAGGCCGCCGCGCCTGCGTTGGATCCAGGCGCTTGGCTTCGGGCCCAGCCCCATCCTCTGCAGCCGGCGCTCAGGGCGAGGTGCAACTCAGGCAGCTGCGTCGAATTCGAGTTGGCGATCCAGGCGGGACGGTGCATGTGTGGGCACGTAGAGCAGTGGAGCATCTGGTGCCGCCATCTTGGCACCGCTACGGGCGTATGATCGGGCGTAGCACTTCGCTGGCTCACCCGACTGGGCCGACTGAAACAGGCGGTCTACGAGTGATCTGGGAAGCGGCTGGAAGCCGTCCTGGCGGTTCTTGGTCCATCGTGCTTGAAGACGGAGGCCACATTCCTCCTGGTCTACGTCATCAATCGTCAGGCTGCGGAGTTCGTTGACTCTCAGGCCTGATAAGAAGGCAGTTTCGAGCAAGAGCCTGCGGTGCGGGGCACACGATGTCAGCAGGCGACCTATTTCGTCGCCGCTCAGTGCGCGTCGGCGAGTGACCGGTGTTGTATCAAAGGCGGCGAGTGCTTTCAGCGGATCCAGGGCGAGATAACCTCGGTCTTCGCACCAGTCACAGAATGCTGCCATGGCTTCGGCATAGTTTGCGACGGTCTTGCCAGCGCGGCCTTTCGACTGGAGGTCGCGCAATGCTCCCTCAACCCGAGGGAGGATGCCCTCCAGGTCGGCCAGGGACTCAAGCCCAAGACGTTCCTGCCACCACGCTAGATGAGATCGCCGCATCCGAACGTGCGTAGCTCCCCACGGCCTGCCGCCTCGGCCGCCCTGCGACTCTCCCCAGGCCATGTACTCGGCACAGACCTCCTCTACAGGCCGGGCCTTGTGCTTGTCGGCAGAACTCCGTGCTGGTCGATACCCGAGGCGGACCTGACGATGCTCATCCTCCAGCCTCTTCGCCATGCGCAGCGTCTCTGCTTTGCTTCGTGCGCCGGTGAAGAACTGCTGCTTCCCCGAGGCGTTGATGAACCAGCCCTGGTATTTGCCACCCCGGCTGGGCTTTTTCCGTGTTCCTGCCATGTGCTTGTCACTCTTTCTGCGGTCGAAATCTGGGCCTTCCTTGAAAGGCCAGTGATGTCGAAGGAGTCAGGTGCCGAGCGCCAGGACCTTCTTCTTCACCTGCTCCCGTTCTTTGGCTGCCTCTTCCAGTCGCCGCTCAAGATGGGCCACGATGACGCCCACGGTCCAGGTGTTCTGGCCGAACAGGCGCACAGGGGGCGGCAGCTCGCCGCGTTCGACGGCCCGTTTCACGCTGACAGCACATCGACCGAACAGATGAGCCAGACCAGCCTCCGTGATCACCGCGTCCGGCTCACCCAGGGCCGTGATGATCTCTGGGAGATCATGGATGTCATCTTCAGCGGTCATGGTATCATCTTCTTCAGTCATGCAGTCGCTCCTGTGGACGAGGAGCGGCAGATTCCTTCGGCGTGTTGGGGGTCGAGGAGCAGGAACGGGTGTAGGGTCGGGGGCAGCGGAGATCGGGGCTCGTCCCCCGAGCGAATCCTGCCAAATACCCGCTTCTGACGTTGGCTGGCGATACGATAGGGCTCCCCGAGTGGACTGGTGTCATTGAGAAAGAGTTCGAACACCTCACTCAGTCTGGCCTTGATGGTCGTGTGATGCTCCAGGCAATAGAACTCCCGCCCGGAACCGCCCCGCCCGTAGATCACGGCGATCTCGATGGAGCCCTCTCTGCTGTCGGGAACCGGACGGCGGGCAACCTTGACCGAATGGCCGGCCTGGCTCTGGTATTCGCCATCGGTGGGAGGGACGACGGCGGCCTGACTGGGAAGAGCCTCCTGGGGAGCCTCAACGCGGGTGTGGTTCAAGTTCTCTCGCATGATTTGGGTTTCCTCGGATTCCGCTGGAGCAGTTTACGAATGTGATAACGGTCCCGTTATCAGATGTGATACTGCCTTCTGTTGCACCATTATCAACCTTGGTAATGGCCCCCCCTGTGGGAACTGTGCTTGATGCTTCTCTGAGAAGTGGACACTACCGGCTCCTAAAGGCAACCTTACGCCTTGTCCAGCCTCTACTCCGTTGACCTTACCCGTGTTGCCAAGAATCTCGGCTGTTACGTGCACTGAGACTGGCTCCCCGGCTGGCCCAAGCCGAATGGCCACGCTTTCTCCTGAACCAGCGGCGGCGCTGTATACCCTCAGCCCCCCCCAAATGGTTCGGGATCTGGGCTAAGCTCCAGACCAATCTCCTCCAACTCGTGGAGATACTCAGTGTCCACGAGGAGAGCGGTTCGTGCCTCGCGAATCTCAGAGATTGACGCCATGACGAAGAGCCGACTGAACACACTGTCCACGACCACTCTTCCTTGTTGGCGAGTCTCTTGACGAAGGCCATGTCTGCGGAGGATGGGTAACAGCCTTGATTCGTAAGCAGCCTCGAACACCGTCTTGTGCTCTGGTGCCATCCAAAACGAGATGCTGGCGAGTGCCGTCACATCTTTGCCCTGACGGATCTGGGCGCACACAGGCCGTAGGAGGGTCGAGAAACTCAGCAGGAGTATGACTACAGGCACGGCTCGGAACGAAGTCATACAGGCGTCTGGACAACGTGTGAGGGTTGTTTGCATTGCGCAGAATGGTACTGCCCTGGGAGGGGCGGCGCGAACGGTTATAGCGGCTTCGATCTGCGGCCGAACCAGGCACGCCGGCAGGTTCGGGATCGCCGCGCTTTCACCTATTCCATATCATCAACACTCCCCATCCGCGCTCTCTTTTTCGAAATTCTATCGGAGATTGAGGGGTGTTTGAGGGATGACGCGCAAACCGAAAACCCTAACTATATATTTCACAATGACTTACGTGCCCAATAACATCAGGGGCGTCCTGTTCGATATGGACGGCACGTTAACCGTGCCCAACATCGACTGGAAAGATCTCCGTGCCCGCGTCAGGGTGCCCGAAGGCGTCGGTATCATGGAGCACATCTACTCGCTGTCCGAAGAGGAGGCCCGACAGGCCGACGACATCGTGCGCGACATCGAGATGGCGTCGGTGCGTGACGCTGTAGCGAATGATGGGCTGATCGAGTTGTTCGCCGAGCTCGAAGCGCAGCCCTGGCGGCTCGCACTGATCACCAACAACCACCGTGAGGCGATGGAGCACGTGGTGACCACCTTCGGGCTGCGCTTCGACCTGCTGCTCAGTCGTGAGGATGCGCCGCTGAAGCCGGCGCCCGATCTGCTGCTGCTGGCTCTCGAGAAGTTCGCCATCTCACGTGAGGAGGCGGTCTTCGTCGGCGACGGTCGCTACGACCGCGACGCCAGCGCCGCCGCCGGGGTGCGCTACATCCACCTGGAACACGATCGAGACCGCCCCCCCGAAGGCGATGTGATCTACCGGCTGGATGAGCTGCTGGATCGGCTCGAGTCGGCCCCGGACTGAAGTTTGAGGGCCTGCGGCCAGCCACGGGCCAGCCGCGTCAGGATTTCTGATGTCCACGCATCAGCCATCACATCATCCACAGCCGGCCGCCTCGTCACCGGCCAGCGACGGACGAATCGGTCCGACCACCGCGCTTGCGTGTCGCCTTCCTTCCAGAGGATGACGACGATCTCCACCTGCCGCCATGGCGGAGAAGGCGGCGGGATGGTCTGATAGTATCGATCGATGTACGCCTCGAGGTGCCATGGGCCTTCCCGAGCGAGGACACCGGCAGACTCCAGCTTACGCCTGGTGTAGGCCTCGACCAGGTCCGTCGTCTCAGCCGTTGCGAGGATGGCGTTGGGTGTGTCCGGCGCCATCGGCTGCGGCGCCTGGTAGAAGGCCTTCCACCGTACCCGCACTGGCTCGCTGACGCGCGCCACATGTTCGTTCACGATCCGGCTCATGTGCTCCGGCTCCCACGATCGCTCCGGCGGTACGGCGAAGAGATCCGCCGACAGTCCCTGGTCGATCGACACCGTCCAGCGTTCCCGGGGGATCCCCGCCTCGGAGCCGATCAGTCGTGGCACGAGCACACCCGCCACCTTCTGGTACTCCAGATAGGACACGTGACGTCTCCCCTCGCCCTGGCCAACGAGCAGGCCGGAGTCGGGATCGAACCAGGCCAGGTACTCGTCCCCGTACTTCACATCGAGAACACGGATCACCTCGCGGCGCTCCCGCCGGATCAGGCGTGTACCCACGTAGTCAACCACGATGCCGTCACCTCGGAAGCGTGACAGGAAATCCCAGCGCTCCGCCTGCTGTCTCAGATCAGGCGGCGGTCGCAGGACGCCGTAGCGGATACGCCAGTTGAGGCGGCCATCCGTGCCTTGCGAAATGCCTCGCTGCAGATCCTCGCGAAAACCGGTGCCCCGCCGGTAGTAGCGCGTCGGACCGGGGGCCCATACATAGCTGCGGCTGTTCCAGGTTTCCACTGACACCGACATGTCCCGCACGGCCAGCAGGCGGTCGAGCCCGCCCATGGCTTCGATGGCCCGGTCGACGATGTCCTCGGCCCGACGGCGGCTCGCCGCGGCCTCTGATGTCGTGTCCGCCAGGGGCAGGGAGTGGAGGCGCCAGCGCTGCAACTCGGTCATCCGGTTGGCGAAGGACTCCGGCGACAATCCACCTTCGGCGCTGTCACCCGCGGTCGACACGTCGGCATCGGGCAGGGCCGGCCTGACCGGTGCCAGCGGCGCACGTAGCGCAGTGGATCCTCGAGACCGGGCAAGGCGGGGGAAGCCAGGTCGTCGGCATCCGTCGAGCGACGGATCATCTCCATCGTGGCCTGTGATAGGACCGGCTGCCGTTGGGGCTGGAAACGGGGAGACGCAGATGGAACCGAGGGCAGCGTCGCCGGGCGCAGCGCGGCACGGATCCGCTCCTCTCCCCAGTCGCGGAAGAGCCAGAGGAGCAGCAGGTGGAGGGCCATCGACAGGAGAATCGGCAGGTAGAGTCGGTTTCGTCGGCTCATCACCTACTACTGACTCGCGACGAGGGTATCCGGACAACTCCTTGCCGCTCTGTTCGCCCCCTTCTACTTTCCTCTCTTCTCAGACACGTAACCAGCTCGACGCCATGCCCTTCCAGACCATCGCCGATTTCCGCCTGACCACCCGTGTCGTCCACGGGGCCGGATCCATCTCCCGCCTTCCCGACCTGTTCCCCGAAGGGAGCCGGGTTCTCGTCGTCGCCGACAAGGGTCTGGCCGACGCCGGCATCGTCGACCAGGCAACGGCCGTCTTCGACGACGCGCAGATCCCGTACGCCCTGTTCACCGACGTGGTCGGTAACCCCGTCGCCCGCAACGTCACCGCCGGCGCCAGGGCCTACGCGCAGGCGGGGTGTGATGCCATCCTCGGTCTCGGCGGCGGCTCCCCCATGGACGTGGCCAAGATGATCGGTGTCCTCGTCAGTCATGGGGGTCGCATCGACCAGTATCTCGGGGCGCCGGCGAAGATCACCGGCGACATCCCACCCCTGGTCTGCGCCGCCACTACCTATGGTACAGGCAGCGAGGTCACACCCTTTGCGGTGTTGACCAACCCGAAGACCCAGAACAAGGACCCGGTAATCAGCTGGAAGATCGCACCACAGGTGGCAGTTCTCGACCCCGAACTCTGTGTCGCACTGCCGGTGGCGGTGGGTGGCCCCACGGGCATGGACGCGCTGACCCATGCCATCGAGTCCTACACCAATCTGATGGCGACACCGCTGACGGAGAGCATCGCCCTCGGGGCCATCGAACTCATCGGCCAACACCTGCGCACGGCCTGCGCCAACGACTATGAACTCGAGGCCACGGAGCAAATGCTGCTGGCCAGCTGTATGGCGGGCATGGCCTTCTCCCAGACCCGCCTCGGCAACGTGCACGCCATGTCCCACCCGGTAGGCGCCCAGTTTGGTGTGCATCACGGCATAGCCAACGCCATCCTGCTGCCACACGTCATGGACTTCAATCTGCAGGCGCGCCTCGCCAAGTTCGGCGATATCGCCCAGGCCCTGGGTGAAGACACGGATGGTCTCAGCGACTACGACGCCGCCTGTCTCGCCGTCGAGCAGGTCCGGCAACTGAACGACGACCTCGGCATCCCGGGCCAGTTGCGCGAGGCGGGCGTCAAGGTGAGCGGTGTCGCCGCCCTGTCGAAGGCCGCCATGCAGAGCGGCAACGTCCGGGTGAACCCGCGCCAGACGACACTGGACGATATGAAAACGCTGTTCCGCACCGCAATCTAAGGAGTGAGATGTCTATGGCTTTCCCGCGTATGATGAAGGTGTCGCAGCACTTCGAGGCACCCCAGGTCGACGACATCCCCGCTGCGGTGAAGTCCCAGATCGAGGGGCTGGATCTGTCGGGCAAAGTGAAGAAAGGCGACAGCGTCGCCGTCACCGTCGGCAGCCGCGGCATCAACAATATCGCCGTCATCACCAAAGGAATCGTCGAGGCGCTGAAAGACCTCGGTGCCAAGCCGTTCATCGTACCCGCCATGGGCAGCCACGGCGGCGGTACCGCCGAAGGCCAGCAGGAGATCATCGAGAGCTACGGTGTAACCGAAGACTTCGTCGGCTGTCCGATCCGCTCCACCATGGAGGTCGTGCAGGTCGGCACCGTCGAGGGCGAGGTGCCGGTCTACTTCGACAAGTACGCCAGTGAAGCCGACCACGTCGTCGTCTCGGGACGGATCAAGCCACACACCGGATTTGTCGGCGAAATCGAGAGCGGCCTGCACAAGATGATGCTCATTGGCCTGGGCAAGCATAAGGGCGCCGCTCTCTACCACCAGGCTATCGTCCAGTACTCCTTTGATCGGATCATCCGCGGGGTGGCCCAGCAGGTGATCGACAAGTGTGGCGTGCTCTTCGGTCTGGCCATCGTCGAGAATCAGTACGACCAGACGGCCATGCTCGACGCCGTGCCGCCTGAGAAGTTCGCCGAGCGTGAGAAGGAGCTGCTCGTGTTGGCCAAGAAATGGATGCCGCGGCTGCCCTTCGATCGCGTCGATCTGCTCGTCATCGACGCCATGGGCAAGAACATCTCCGGCTCCGGCATGGACACCAATGTCATCGGCCGCAAGTTCAACGACCACGCCGCGGCGGAGAAGGAGTTCCCCAAGGTGACCCGCGTCCTGGTGCGGGGTCTGACCCCGGAGACCCACGGCAACGCCGCCGGTATCGGCATGGCCGAGTATTGCCACAAGCGCATCGTCGACGGCATGAACGTGGAAGCCACCGTCATCAACTGCATGACGGGGAATGCGCCTTCGGGGGCTGCCATCCCCGTGCACTTTGCCACGGACAGAGAGTGCCTGGAACAGGCATTGCGGACCGTCGGTTTCGTCGAACCCGAAAATGCCAGAGTCCTGCGGGTCCGCGACACGCTGCACCTGGGTGAGCTGCTCGTCTCCGAAGCCTACGAGAAGGAGATGGAGGGCCGGCAGGATCTGTCGGTGACGGCACCCGCGGCGGACATGCAGTTTGACGCCCAGGGCGACCTGCTCGACTGGTAGCGGACGACGACCACGTGATGCCCTCCGAACACATCGGCATGCCCGTCGACGAGATCGACACGCCGGTACTTCTCGTCGATCTCGATGACCTCGAGTACAACATCAACATGCTGGCCACACATTTTGCGCAGGCCGGCAAGCATCTGCGTCCTCACACCAAGTCCCACAAGACGCCGGCCATCGCCCATCTGCAGTTGCAGGCCGGCGCCATTGGCGTCACCTGTGCCAAGCTCGGGGAGGCGGAGGTCATGGCCAATGCCGGCATTGACGATATCCTCATCGCCAACCAGGTCGTGGGCCGGTTCAAGATTCCCCGTCTCATGGAACTGGCACGCCGATGCAACATCATGGCGGCGGTCGACCATCCCGACAACCTGGCCGACCTCGACTCGGCTGCCGGATCCGCCGGCGTCAGACCGCGACTTCTTGTGGAAGTCAACATCGGCCACAACCGATGTGGCGTACTGGCCGAATCAGAGGAGGCTGTCGATCTGTGCCGCGCGGTGGAGAATGCGACAAACCTGCACTTCGCCGGCATCATGGGATATCAGGGACATGTCGTCGATCTGCCGGATGCCAGCGAGCGAGAGTCCGGTGCCCGTGAATGCCTGGAGCGACTCTCTACTGCCGTGACCAATGTCCGCTCCTCCGGACTGTCCGTCGACATCGTCTCCACCTCGGCTACCGGGGACTACTATATCTCCACCGCGTGCGACGCCGTCACCGAAGTGCAGGCCGGTTCCTACGCGCTGATGGATGCCGCCTATGGTCAACTCGACCTGGGCTTCCGCAACGCCCTGACAGTACTGACCACCGTGACCAGCCGTCCCACACCCGACCAGGCCATCACAGACGCCGGCCTGAAGACACTGACACCCGAACACGGCTTCCCTCTCGTGAGGCTGCCCTCCCGTGAGGGAATCGAAGTCGGCTGGGACCCTGAGGGCCTGCGATTTCTGGAATGCCACGCGCTCTCCGAGGAGCACGGTCGTCTACGCACCGTCGGTGGTGATTGTCATCTGCAGCCCGGCGACCTCATCGAGTTCATCCCGGGGCACGGCTGCACAACGATGAACCTGCACGACCAGATCTACGCCGTACGCGACGACCGGCTGGAGGCCGTCTGGCCCATCGCCGCGCGCGGCAAAGTCAGATAACAGGAGACCTACCGATGAGCACCATCCAGGCCGCCGTCATGACCGAGCCGGGGACGATCGAACTTCACGACTTTCCCAGGCCTGAGATCGGCGACGACGAAATCCTTCTGAAGGTGGAACGCACAGGAATCTGTGGCTCGGACAAGCACATGTTTGCCGGCCACATGGCTCTGCAGTTCCCCATCATCGCCGGCCATGAACTGATCGGAACCATCGAGGAGATGGGCCCGAAGGCGACCGACGAGATGGCCATCGTCGGTGGCCCAGTCGCTGTTGGCGACCGCATCACGACGACACCGAGCTCCACCGTCTGCGGCAAATGCTGGTACTGCCTGCACATGCCGCAGCGCCCGACTCTGTGCGCCAACCGCTACGTACACGGCTTCGTCTCCAGTGAAGCGGCACCCGCACCACGGGGCGGCTTCTCCGAGTACATGCATCTGACGAAACGCTCCTGGATCTTCAAGGTCCCCGATGGTCTGTCGAGCGAGATCGCCGTGCTCACCGAGCCGGCCGCCGTGGCGACGCGGGCCGTCGAGCGGGCCCTGGCGCCCGGTATCCCCCACATCGCCGAAGGGCTGGGCATGGACAAGTCCGTCCTGGTTCTCGGGGCCGGTCCCATCGGCCAGCTCGTCGTCGCCACCCTGGCTCACGTGGGAACGGATCTCATCATCGCCAGTGACCTGTCGGAGTCGCGGCTGCAGCTGGCCAGACAGATGGGTGCCCACGAGACGATCGGTGCGTCGGGCTCGCTGGACGAACGGCTGGAGGCCGTGAAAAAGATGACCCACGGCGTCGGTCCCGATATCGTCATCGAGACGGCGGGTGTGCCCATCGTCTTCAAGGAATCTCTCGACTTTGTGCGCCGAGGCGGCATCGTCGTTGAAGTTGGCCACTTCACCGATCCCGGCGGTGTCGAGATCCATCCCAACGTCGTCTGCTTCAAGGATCTCGACATCCGGGGCATGTGGGCCTACCCCGCCATGCAGTTCAAGACGGCCCTGTCCTTCTTGAAGAACACGAGGGCGCCGCTGGACAAGTTTATCACCCACCGCATGAGCTTGGCCGACACCGCCAAAGGGATCGACGTGACGGGCACCGAAGGTTCGATGAAGGTCGTGATCGAGCCTTGACTCAGCTGCCGGTCTCGGCGACTGGCTCCCGGCGACTGAGTACGTACGCTGAGAGAGTGCGCACCGAGTCGAACAGTTCCACCCTCAGATCATCGTCCGGAACCTGGAACCCATATTCCCTTTCGATGGCTGCCACGATCTCCAGTGACCCCATGGAGTCGACGGTGGCGTCCCCGCCGAAGAGCGGCTCGTCCACATCGATCTGCGCGGCTTCGACAGGCAGCTGCAGCGACGTGACGACCAACTCGCGCACACGCTCAATTACGCGCTCTTCCTCTGACATTGTGCCGCCTCCTGGCTTCTTGAGAAGTGTGCGACCACGGTATCGGAGACTCGGATGATGCCGGCTTCACTCGTGATCTGCACGACGGGAAGGCCGAAGCGCTCCTGAAGTCGTTGGAGCGTAGCTTGGAGTTCAGCCGGGGCATCTTGGCGCTGCGTCATCCATGATCGACCGTGCCTCTGATTCAGCTGCTTGCCCCGGTCACTGACGGCCAGGGCGATCACCTCGGCGTGAACCACCGCGCGCAGCCCGGCGATGGTGTCCTCGATGTAGTCCTCCGGATCGATGTCATTCACCACCAGGATCACCGCATCCGGCCTGGCGCCCAGCAGGAAAGCCAGTGTCGGCAACGTCATCGTGCGATGGTCATTGAGATCGAAGGGCACCGTACCGGACTGTGCGCCGACGAGGAGAAGATCCGGCTGATCTTCGGCGTTGATTCTCCTCATGACGCGATCGACGAACTCCGGATAGCGATCGACTGCCAGATCCACTGTGGAGCCATGCCCCATGGGAAACG
This sequence comes from Gemmatimonadaceae bacterium, assembly GCA_002726335.1. Next base: position 268 of record PBSR01000183.1, on the reverse strand, counting down.
CGAAGTCCATGCCGAACAGTGCCGCGTGGTGCTCCGTCCCGATCTGCCCGACTCTGTATCCCATCTGAATGAAACGTCGCCGCAGGGCCAGTTGCAGTGTGAACTTTCCCTGAGAGGCACTGGTGCCAGCTACGCCCAGGACGGGCCGGTCCACGGGGCCGTGGGCGTCGGGCTCCGAGAGAGTTGCCTGCGCCTCATCGCGTGAAACCCGGGGCCAGCAGAATCGCAGGCCCTGCTGGCGGGCGCTGTCCAACAGCTCGCCGTACTC
>PBSR01000182.1 GCA_002726335.1 Gemmatimonadaceae bacterium | reverse complement strand
GGCGCGGTGGCGGCCGGGGGGCTGCGGCGCGTACGCCTGTTGACTCGGGGTGGGCCTGGTTCGGCTGAGAGGTGGGCCGGTTCGGCTGGCGAGCCCTTCGGTCTCTGGGGAACCTGAGTCTGGCGAAGTCGTGACCGGCGCAATGCGTCCTCGCCCCCCGGCCGCCACCGCGCCCGAGCCACGCCAACCGACCGGTGGTATGGAGGAGAGCTGAGTGCGCGCTTCGGCTTCGCCGAATCTTGCACTGGGAGGGGGCTCGGCCCGGCTGCGCCGGACCATTGCGGGAGGGGGGAGAATGCACCGATGTGGGGGTGCTCGCTTCGGCTTCGCCGAATCTTGCCGTTGGTAGAACGAGAAACGCGGTGCCGGGAGAACCCGGCACCGCGTTTCTTTTGTTCTGTCTTTGGTGCCTACCGGCGCTTGCGCCCGCGGCGGTCCAGGCCCATCTCGGCCAGGTGAGCGATGCGCTCGGCCTTCTTGCGCCGACGGATGCTCTTCTGCAGGTCGAGCTTCTTCTGCACGGACGGCTTGGTGTAGAAGCGCTTGCGCTTGATGTCGCGCATCAGGCCGGTGCGCTTGGTCTTGGACGAGAAGCGCCGCAGGGCGCGCTCGAAGGGCTCGTCGTCGGAAAGCTCAACACTGAAATTGATGGACATACCGGGTGGGGCTCCTGGTTCGGTTTGGTTCTTCTTTAACCATTTATAATAGGCGCGTGATCGGGATTGGGCAAGGTTTTCAGGACCAGACAGACACCTCGGGATCGGCCGGCTCGTAGCCGATGAAGACGGCCAGCACGATCCTGGGGTTGTCGCCGAGGACGGCGGGTACTTCGTGGATGAGCCGGGTGTTGAAGAAGTAGAGATCGCCTGGTTTCAGCTCGACCCGGCATTGGTCGATTCCCTGGTGGGATGCGTATTCGGCAAAGGTGCCGTCCGCCAGGTGCGGTTGCACTTCCTCGGTCCAGAGGCAGTGGTGCAGGATGCCCTGGGTTGTCGAGCGGGAGGCGGCGTTCTGGATACACAGCACCCCGGCGAACTGGTTGGAGTACCGGGATACGGCGTAGTCGAAGCGCTTCTCGCGCAACACGACGTGGTCGATGTGAGGCTTGTAGGCGTGGCCGTCGTAGTGCACACGAAAGATGGCCGGCCCATACCGCCGACCGTCGGGCTCGTGGGCGGTGACGACCCGCTTGTCGCCGGCCAGAGCCTGCAGGCTGTCGTAGATGCAGTCGACGGGGTTGGTGTGGTTGTCGAACAGGTGGCTGAACAGGGCTTCCGTCCCGGCAGCATGGGAGAAGAAGCCCGCCGGGTCGGCGCCGAGGTTGCCGAGGCTGGTGCCGATGTCGGTCCGGGTGCGGGCGTCCGCCGCCGGCGGTGTCCGCGGGTCGCGCATCAGGTCGTGTTCGATGAACCTGTCGACGAGGCCGGCACAATCGGCTGCCGGATACGCGCCGCGCAGGATGACGGCGGGAATCTCGGCAGCGGCCAGGGCGGCCAACGGGTCTCGCCGGGCAGCGATGGAACTGACGTCGTCTGCTGTCTCGAGGGGGAGCCAGTCGCTCAAGCAAGGCTTCCCGACTGGTGCCAGACGAGTGGGTTCTGCTCGCCGTCGTCGAGGACGTCACCGACCTGCAGCTTCTCGACGAGGCGATCGGGGAGCACGTTCTGCTTGCCGTTGAAGGTGGCGCCATCCGGCATGAAGGCACAGGTCATGGCGCGCCGGGGGGTTCGGGACATGTTGGCGGCGGCGGCATGGACGGTCAGACCATTGTGGAAAGAGCAGCCACCGGCCGGCAGCTCGGCAGCCACAGGGTCGATGGCGGCCAGTTCCGGATACTCGGAGAAAACGGCGTTCATGGGGGCCCCGGTGGGAAAGTCGGTCTCCAGCCGGCGGCGGTGCGTACCCGGCAGAAAGAACATGCAGCCATTTCGGGCATCCACCTCGTCGAGGGCGAGCCAGATGGTGATGGCGTGCTCTGCCGAGAAGGACCACTTGGTGTTGTCCTGGTGCCAGGAGGTGGGGTTGGCCCACGGATCCTTGTACAGCGCCTGGTCATGCCAGACGCGGATACCTTCGACACCCTCCAGCTCGGCCGCCATGCGGCCGATCTCTTCGTTCAGTATCAGGCGGCGCACGTCAGGGTGATCCATCCACAGGTTGATCCGCTGATACAGTACCGTGCGGCTGGCCCCCAACATGGGATCGTCCGGACGGGGCAGGACGGCATCACCGCGAGCCTCCATGGCCGACTCGATGGCGAGGCGCCACGTGGCAAGCTCCTCACTCGAAAGAAAATCGGGGAGGAGGAGAAAGCCGTTGTCCCGGTAGGTCGTGATCTGTGTGTGTGTCAGTTTCGTGTTCATCGTGCCGCAAATGTCGGCGGCATGCCGGTGACAGGCAAACGGTTGTCAGCGGCTCGTCCGGCTCGTTGATTGATGCCATGCCACCGATCTCCGACGCTCTGCCGGACGTGCCGCGGGACCTGCGCTTCTTTCCCGTCGACAATCCCGCGCCAGCAACTCTGACCGCCGGGCAGGTGCAGCAATACAACGACCTCGGCTATGTCTTCCCTCTCGACGTCTACACCGCCGGGGAGGCGGCTGCCAATCGCGAATACTTCGATCAGCTGATGGCCTCGGCCAGTGCCGCCGGCTGGGATGCCTATTCCATCAACGGCTGGCAACTGCGCTGCCGTGGCATGTACGACATGATCGTCGAACCACGCATTCTCGACTACGTGCAGGATCTGCTCGGCCAGGACCTGATCTGCTGGGGGGCGCACTTCTTCTGCAAGATGGCCGGCGATGAGCGGCGTGTCAGCTGCCACCAGGATGCCTCTTACTGGCCGCTGACACCGAGCAAGACCGTGACGGTATGGCTTGCCATCGACGATGCCGACGTGGACAATGGCGCCATGACGGTGGTACCCCGTTCCCACCTGTACGAGCAGATCGCCTTCGAACACAGTGACGTCGCGGAGAAGAACGTCCTCGGGCAGACCGTGCCGGACCCTGAACGATTCGGCGATCCGCCCGTGCCCTTGGTCATGAAAGCGGGCCAGATCTCATTGCACTCCGATCTGCTGCTGCACGGTTCCGAGCCGAACCGGAGCGACCGACGCCGTTGCGGCTTGACGATGCGCTTCGTGCCCCCGGATGTGCGTGCCCATAAGGGCTGGAACCGCAACGCCATCATCTGTCGCGGCAGTGATCGCACAGAGGGGCACTGGCCGCAGAATCCGCGGCCGGATGGCGACGATATCCCGGAAAAGGCCTGACGCGAGAGATGAAGAAGCTGCTTCATCTGGCTGCCGGGACGGCTGAGCCCCGTGCCTGGACCCGGCCCTTCGTCAAGCGCCTGCGCGAACTCGGTGATCTCGAGATCGTCGAGCACAGCGACAGGATGTCAGATGAGGAGGCCGCCACCCGGATCCGCGAATGTGAGGTGCTGATCACGAGCTGGGGCGCGCGATCTACGCCAGTGTCGCTGGCCGCCAATCCGGGCAGACTCCGCTACATCTGCCATCTCACCGGCGCCATGGGGCAGTACATCCCCGTCGAGCTGATCGAGTCGGCCATCCCGGTGACCTACTGGGGTGATGCGCAGGCGAGAGCCGTCGCCGAGGGCGCCATGCTGCTGCTGCTCGCCAGTCTGAAGGGGCTGCGTGAGCGCATCGACCACGTCGAGGAAGGCCACTGGCGCCCCCCTGAACAGGGCTTCCGTTCCAGCATGTTGTGGAATCTGTCCCTGGGGATCTATGGCTACGGCATGATCGGCCGCACCTTCGTCGATATGGTCCGTCCCTTCAAGCCGCGGATCCGCATCTTCGATCCCTTCGCTCCTGATATTCCCGCCGACTGTGAGCGTGTGGAGTCACTGGAGGCACTGTTCGACGGGGCCCAGGCGGTGGCCATCCACGCCGGCTGGACGGATGAGACGGCCGGATCGGTCACGGCGGATCTGCTGGCAACGCTGCCGGACGGCGGCATCCTGATCAACACGGCACGTGGGGCAATCGTCGACCAGGAGGCGCTCTTCGCTGAACTGGAAAGCGGCAGGCTGCGGGCCGGTCTCGATGTGCTCGTGCCTCCCGAGAAACTGCCCGCCGAACATCCGGCACGACGCTGGCCCAATCTCGTGCTCACGGCGCACAGTCTCTCTCAGCCCTTCCCGAAGGACTACGTCAGCGACGATGCCTTCGAGCCTATGCACCACATCTGCCTGGACAACGTACGGCGACACCTGGCGGGAGAGGAGCTGACGTTCGTCATGGATCGTGGACGCTACGAACTGAGCACGTGAACATCGGCGCCGCCACGGTTGCGATCGTGTCTCTGGCGGCGAAGCTGGCCGCCGCCCCGCCCGAGGTAGGGGAGCTTCTGTTCCACGAGTCCTTCGAAGACACGGCGTGGGCGTCGCGCGGCTGGTACGACGGCCCGCACATGGAGATTGTCGAGGACTCCGACGCGCCCCACGGCGACCGGGTCAACCTCTGGCACTGGCCCCACGCCGGGGCCACCGGCCCTTCGGGTGGCAGCGCCCGACTGCATCTGCCGCCCCTCGAGGACGTGACTATGTCCTTCTTCCTGCGGGTCAGCGACAACTGGCTGTGGACGGGTCGTCCCTACCACCCGCACATGTTCAGCCTTCTCACCGACGTCGATTGGGAGTATGTGGGGCCTGCCTACACCCATCTCACGACATACGCAGAAGTCGTCAACGGCGTGCCCCGGTTGGCCCTGCAGGATGGACGCAACGTCGATACGTCGCATGTCGAGGCGGATCTGACGGCGGAGACAGAGGCCCGCGCCATCGCCGGATGCAACGGGGACGCCGATGGCCATGGCGAGGGCGATTGCTACCGATCCGGCGACAACTGGGTCAACGGCAAGGTCTGGGAGTCGGGCCGGGTCTACCTGCGCGCCGAAGCCGGTCTGCACGATCAGCGCAACTGGCACCAGATTCACGCCCGCTTCCGACTCAACAGCGTGGGTGATGGTGTGACGCGACGCGATGGCAAGCTGCAGATGTGGTTCGACGGCGAGCTGATCATCGACGTGCAGGATGCGGTGCTGCGCACCTCAATGCATCCCGGTATGAAGTTCAATCAGTTTCTGATGGGACCACACTACGGCCCGGGTGTGCCGCACCCGCAATCGATGTGGATCGACGATCTGAAGATCTGGGCCTCGCCAGCATCGCCGACGGCGGTGCGCGCCGCCAGCTGGGGGCAGGCCAAGGTACCACCCCCAGGGCCCTGAACAGATTCCATCGGACCCAGCGGCCGTCCCGTGTCAGGATTGAGGCCCACATGTCTCACCTGGACCGGTTCTGCCTGTCCAGCTCGGCCCATCACACACTGGCACAGAGCTTGCAGTCTGCCCATCACTTGCCGGACCGTAGGCGAGGAAGAGTCCGAGGGGATGGGAATCGTGAGGACGTGGAGGATCCTGGTTCTGGGGTGCCTGGTTGTCGGCGGCGCCTTCGCTGCCGACGACGAGGAGTGTCTCGAATGCCATGACGACCCGGATCTGGTCCGCGAGGGGGACTGGCGGACGGGTACATCAGTATACGTGGACCCGGAGACCGGCAACGGCTCCGTCCACGAGGGCTGGGACTGCGTCGAGTGCCACATCTCGGCAACGCCGGACCACGACGAGCGCCTGGACCCCTCAGCCTGCGCTGACTGTCACGAGGAGGCCGCCGAGGCCCTGACGGGATCTCTGCATGGACAGGCCAGGGCTCGCGGCGTCGATGACGTACCCGGATGTGTCGACTGCCACGGCGGTCACGACGTGCGCTATGTCGACGACCCGGAGTCTCCGGCGCATCGTACCAGAGTCCCACTCACCTGCGCCGTCTGCCACGCCAGTCCCGCATTCAATGAACGCCGACCCCTGTCACGGACCTCGCCGTTGGCTGCCTATGAGAAGAGCGTCCACTATGAGGCCCTGCTCGGGGAAGAGGAGGGAGCCACCTGCACCGACTGTCACGAATACCACGCCCTCTACCGGGCCAATGATCCGCGTTCAGCGATCCACGATCAGCGCCTGCCGGCGACCTGCGGCAGGTGCCATGGCACGATCCAGCAGCTCTTTGAAGCCAGCATTCACGGACGGTCTCTGGCGGCGGGACAGATGGACGCCCCGGACTGTGCCGACTGCCACGGAGAGCACGAGATCCGTGGACCCGACGATCCCGCCTCTACCGTGTCACCGTCGCGTGTCTCGAAAACGACATGCAGCTGGTGTCACGAGTCGGAGCGTATCGTCAAGCGCTATGGTCTGTCATCCCAGCGGCAGGCCTCCTACGAGGACAGCTACCACGGTCTGGCGGACCGCGCCGGTTCCACGGTGGTGGCCAACTGCGCCAGCTGCCATGGTGTACACAACATCCTGCCGTCTTCGGATCCGCTGTCGGACATTCACGCCGACAACCTGCCCGAGACCTGCGGCCAAGCCGCCAGGAAAGTCCGGCGACGGCGGTTACGAGGCCGTCAGAATCCTCCGCTTCAAAGCGCTCGAAGGAGGACAGGTCGAGGTCGCCGCGCAGCGTCAGCGTGCGTCCCAGGGAATAGAGCAGCGAGCCCGACAGGCCGTCGCTGCCCCCGGCATATCCCTGGTACCGGCGGTAGCCGATGGTCAGATGTCGACCGAAAGAGGCGCTGAGTCCGAGACGTTGCGTGCTGTCGTCATCGTAGATCAAGGTGGCGGCATGGGCGGACAGCGCGATGTCACTCGAGAGCCTGTAGTGCGCTCTCAGGGACCATTCGTTGTAGCCCTGGCTGGGGAACACGCTGAAGATCGAGCCCCGATAGACCGACGGCTCACGATGTCGCCAGCCTGCCTGTACGGCCACGTCGGCGGACAGACCGATGCGGCCCGACAACTCACCCCGGCGTACGGTTTCATCCTGCAGGTCATAGTCGAGGCGTGCCCGCAGCGAGTGCAGGCCGAAACGTCGACTCGCCTCGGCTCCGATCAGCTGGCGCCGGATGGCCTCAGGTTGACCCAGAAAGCCGGAGAAACGTCCCGCCACGCCGTACTGGATGGGATCGCGTATCGCGGTCGGCATAGCTGACGGCGACCTTGACGCCGGCGAGGCGATTGCTCCGCAGCCGCAGGCCCCACAGATAGGCGTTCGACAGCGCCCCCAGACCGTGACCGTTCACCGGTATCTGGGCGCCGCCGAAGAGTGTCAGTCCCACGTCGTACCGTTTCAGGTCGATCCGGGCACCATCGATGGTGCCGTAGCCGACACCGGCCGACACCCGCTGACGGCCGGCGCGGATCTCGGCATACCGGTCCTTGTAGCGCAGGTACAGGTTGTAGACGCGCACCGCCGGGTCATCGTCGGCAGCTTCTGACAGATCCGTCGTGCCCCGCAGATAGGTGCTCAGCGACAGCCCTCGATGCCCCAGATCCGCTGCCTGCAGGCGGATCGCCCCATGGCTGCGCACGAAGGTGCTGGCCGTGGAGTCGGTGAGGCCGCCCTCATAAGCGTAGGCCGACCCGGTGGCGCGGCCGTCGATGGTGACGGCCGTCGCCGGGGCGGAAACCAGCAGGAGTGCGAGGAGGCAGATCGAGAATCGCATAGGGGCATTTACCGGCAGTGCCGGGTATCCGTCAAGTGCTTTCTGTTGTATTCGTCGACAATTCGTCCCACGAGGCGTACGCGCTCGAGGTCGCCCGTGGAGGAGATCTCATCGGAGATGCCCAGCACCAGACGCGGGGCGAAGAGCTCGATCACTCGCCGGGCGCAGTCTTCCAGGACCTGCTCGGAGAAGGTGTCGTCGAAGTAGACGGCAGGGATCCCGTCCATCAGGTACATCTCATCGCCCAGCGCCTCCCGCGCCTGCTCGAGGGTGACATCACCCTGGGGGGCAGGTGTGATCGCCTCGATGGCGTCGAGGCCGGTGTCCCTGGCATAGGGCAACAGGGGTCCCGTATCGCCGTCCCAGTGGGATGTGGTGAACTTGCCGGCGCCCCGCAGGCGTTCGCAGCGGTGCTGACAGGCGGGCAGATGGTAGCGCTGAAAGAGCTCGGGGGAGAGGGTTCCGGCATGCACGTTCTCGCCGAAGTTGATGATGTCCACCGGCGAGTTGATGATGACGTCGATGAGGCGATCGTGGCTCTCCTCCAGAGAGGAGAAGTAGGCCTCAGCGTCCTGCGGCCAGTCGTAGAGGGCGAAGATGGCGGCCTCGACTCCCATCTTCTCGATGTAGAGGCTCTGCACATTCATGCGCGGCATGAACATGGTGGGCGCGCCAAGGTCCCCCACCTGAGACTGCAGCTCGGCGAAGCGGTCCCCATCCCACGCCCACTCGGCATGGGCCTCGCGCCAGGCGGCGACACGCAGCTCCTCCCGGCTGCAGACCTCCCGTTTGTCGGTGATGGCGTGCCAGCTGGTAGGTGTACGGCGGGTGACGCAGACCTGTCGACCCACCGGCGTGTCGATGGTCGTCTCGGTAACGCCGTCCGTTTCGAACCGCGAGACATGTACCCGCTCGTCCTCGATGCGGCGAAAGCAGCTGTTGTACTCGTAGAGACGGGCGGAGCACCCCAGGTCGCGGTAGACGTCGTACGGATCCATCCCCGCATACCGTTCCGGCAGAGGCGTGCCGTCGAAGGCGCGGTCCGTGAACCAGGCCAGGATCCGTGGCTGCCAGATGATCTGGCCCCCGGCATGGCCGAAGACGACGTCTCGATGCAGCTGGGCCCAGTCCACAGTTATCTCAGTGCCGGCACGATCAGTAGATGAGCTCGGTCCAGCGCTCGCCGGCTACCAGCTCGGCCTTGCGCCGCCGCCAGCGGTCTTCGGAGCCGGCCATCTGCGCGAAGGCGCCATCGAGCTGCGGAACCATACGTTCCAGACCCGCTACGTACACCTGGGTATCGGGCTTCAGCACCATCTCCCATACCTCCTTCGTGTTCTCCGCCAGGGCCTCGTCGAGGGGCACCGGATCGTCCATATGCGGCCGGGGGCTCACGGCGGTGAAGGCCTTGAAGGTGGCCTCGTCGTAGTAGTTCACGAAGTCATCCTGCTGGTCGTTCATATAGGCCATCTCCAATCCGGAGCGGGCGCCGTAGAACAGCCGTACCCGGCCCTCCCAGCCGCCGAGAGTCTCGTACAGATGGCGGACAAACGCACGAAAGGGAGCGATACCCGTTCCCAACCCGATCATCAGCAGATCGGCGGTTTTCTCCTCCGGCACGGCGAAGGGCAGACCAAAAGGCCCGCTGACTGTGATCTGGTCACCCACCTGGCGGTCACAGAGGTAATTGGAAGCGATGCCCTTGTGCCGCTCGCCGCTGAACTCATCGATGTAGGAGCAGCGCTTGACGCAGATGTCGACGCTGGCGGCGTCGCCGTTGCTGCCGGCGTTGGCCACGGTGTACAGACGGACGTGCTCAGCGTGCCCGAACTCGTGGGGGCCGGGCACGACGACGCCGAGGCTCTGGCCCACGTCGAAACCCAGGCCGTTGGCGTTGATCTCGAGGGCGATATTGCGGATCTCTTCGTCGGCGCCCTGTGGCGTGATCAGCGAACTGGCCGTCACGATGGCGGTATATCGTTGCTCAGCTTCGTAGTCTTCCAGGCGCATGGGGTCAGACTCCTGACGGGATCAATGGTCGCTACGGACGGCACAGGTTGCCTCGGTGCAACGGCTACAGCGGTTGCGTACTGCGAGAACGTCACAATCGTCAACGGCGAACACACGGGCCCAGAGGCGCTGCACCAGCAGCCAGACTGCGAGCAGGCAGGTCACGCCGCCGACGGCGATGGCGTACGGGGTCAGGTCCAACACCTGTCCTTATCCTCCAAGGCCGGCAAAGCCGGTGAAGGCCAGCGACAGGATGCCGGCCAGCATCAGCGACAGCGCCGTACCGCGCACGATGCCGGGCACGCTGGCCAGGTCGAGCTGCTCGCGCAGGCCCGCCATGATGACGATGGCCAGGGTGAAACCGGCGCCGGCGCCCAGAGCGTAGACGAGGCACTCGAAAAAAACGTAGCCCTTGTTCGTCTGAAACAGGGCCAGGCCGAGAATGGCGCAGTTCGTCGTGATCAGGGGCAGGAAAATGCCGAGGGAGCGGAACAGGGAGGGGCTGAACTTCTTGATGAACATCTCCACCGTCTGCACCGTCGAAGCGATGACGACGATGAAAGAGATCAGCTGCAGGAACTCGGCATCGATAGCCACCAGCAACGCGTGAATGCCGTAGGCGCAGATCGAGCTGATGAGCATGACGAAGGTCACAGCTCCGCCCATGCGTGACGCCGTGGCATACTTGCCGGAGACACCGAGGAAGGGACAGATGCCGAGGAAGTAGGCGAGGACGAAATTGTTGATCAGACAGGCGTTGATGAAGATGCCGCCGAGGCTGCCGAAGTCCATCTCGTTCACGCCTCCTGTCGCGCCTGCCGGCGCTGCCGGCGCTGGCTCCAGCCGGCGAAGAGCAGCAACCACAGACCGAGAGTGAAGAAGCCGCCGCCTGGCAGCAGCGTGATCGACCACGTCTGAAAGCTGTCGCCGAACAGGGGTATATCGAACAGCGTACCGCTGCCGAGAACCTCGCGCACGACGCCCAGACACAGCAGCGCAAAGGTGAAGCCGAGTCCCATACCGGCAGCATCGAGGACAGAGCGTACGAGAGAGTTCTTCGAGGCGAAGGCTTCCGCCCGGCCGAGGATGATGCAGTTGACGACGATGAGGGCAATGAAAGCGCCCAGCGCCTTGTGCACATCAAGGCTGATCGCCTGGATGAGGAAGTCGACGATGGTGACGAAGGTGGCGATGATGAGGATGAAGGTGGCGATGCGCACCTGTTTCGGGATGACGTTGCGCAGCAGTGACACCAGAGTACTGGACATGACGAGGACGAAGGTCGCCGCCAGGCCCATGGCCAGCCCGTTCATGGCGGTGTTGCTCACGGCCAGCACGGGGCACATGCCGAGGACCTGCACGAAGACGGGATTCTCCCGCCACAGCCCCTTCAGGAAGGTGTCGGTGTCCAGGCCGGCCGGCTCCGCTGCGGGCAGGGTGGTCATGGTTCCCTCTCCCAGAAGTGACGTGATCCGGAAGGACCCCGCAGGGTCGGCAGCAACGAACGTGTGCTGGCGTCGATGATCTCTGCCACGGCGACCGAGGATATCGTGGCGCCGGTGATGCCGTCGATCTCCCAGGCGGCCGTCTTCTTGCCGTTCTTCACGGCGACGACAGCGTTCCGCAGGGTCGTGCCCGCGGCGTCGAGGGCGACATCGAGAGCGGCGAAGTTGGCGACGAAGTCGTCGTCCTTGATGATCTTGTCCCCCAGGCCGGGGGTCTCCCTGCTCTCGAGCACCTCCATGCCGATCACCTGCTGGCGCTGCGGCGAATAGCCGTAGATGAGACGGATCACGTCCTGGAACCCCTGTCCGGCTGCCTCGATGGCGATGCCCACGAACTGTCGCCGGGCGTCATAGCCGGCGTAGACCAGCCGCTCGCCGCCGGTGGGTTTCTCGTCGAAGCGGGTGATGGTGGCATCCTCCAAGATGCGGAAGGTGGCGCGTTCGGTGGCGCCGGGCAGCACGTTGTAGATGGCCCGTTCCAGCGCCTCGGCCTTGTTCTTCTCGATGATCGGCAGCGTCCACTGGAAGGTGAGCACGATCAGCAGTGAACAGAGGATACCCACGCCGCCGAGAGTGCGGATCATGTGCCAACTGTTGGGCAGCGCGGGGGCCGGCTCGATGTCGACGGTCTGTGTCACGAGGCGCTGGCCTCACGCTGACGCCGGCCGTAGGCACGGGGCTGAAGAGCACGGTCTATGAGGGGGACGCAGGCGTTGCCCAGCAGGATCGAGTACTGCACGCCCTCGGGCAGACCGCCCCAGTAGCGGATCACGGTCACCAGGGTGCCGATGAGAACGCCGTAGACGACGACCCCCCTGTGCGTCAGGGGCGCCGTCACCATATCTGTGGCCATGAACACGGCACCGAGGCAGAGACCCCCGGCAAGGAGCATGAACTCAGGGCCGGCAAAGCGTTGCGGATCGACGGCGTGGAACAGTCCGCTCAGAGCGGCGACGGTGGCGAAGATGGCTGCCGGAATTCGCCAGTTGAGCATGTTGCGGGCGGCCAGATACACGCCACCGAGCAGGATGAGCGCCGCCGAGGCTTCTCCCGTGGAGCCGCTGACAAAACCGAACGCGAGGTCTGCCGTCGGTGTGCCCTGGGACTCGAACTTGAGCGCCGCCAGCGGCGTGGCGCCGGTGACTGAGTCATACTCGGGCTGCAGGAAGGGCCAGGTCATCGTCGACGAGGGCACGGAGCTGAAGCGGTCGGCAGCAAAGGGGGTATTCCACGTCGTCATGGCCACGGGAAAGGCGCCCTGCAGCACCGCCCGACCCACGAGGGCGGGGTTGAAGCTGTTGAAACCGAGTCCGCCGAACAGCAGCTTGCCGAGGCCGATGGCGATGCCGCCACCCGCGGCGGCCATCCAGAGCGGCAAGCCCGGCGGCAAGGTCAGTCCCAGCAGGATTCCGGTCACCGCCGCTGACCAGTCGCCCACCGTGCTGGCCCGGTGGTTCAGCCGGCACAGCAAGTGCTCGGTGAGCACGCAACTGGCCGTGGCGACGCTCAGCAGCAGCAGGGCGCTGAGTCCATGGGCGTAGACGGCAAAGGCAGCGGCAGGCAATGCAGCGAGCACAACGTTGCGCAGGATGACGTCCGTGCTGTCGCCGGAATGTAGATGCGGCGACGTGTGGATCTCGAGAGTGTGCATCTCACTCACGAGGCAGCCTGCCTCTCGCGCAGAATCGACTTGGCGACACGGAAATACTGCACCAGCGGAATGTGAGACGGGCAGACGAATGAGCAACAGCCGCAATCGAAGCAGTCCATGAGGTTGTGCTCGGCCGCCATGTCTTCATACTGGCGATTGCGTGCCAGCAGGCCCAGTCGCGATGGGTTGAGGAACATGGGACAGGCATCGAGGCAGTGGCCACAGCGGATACAGGGATACTCGCTCTCGCCGGTGCCGACGATCTCTTTCTCGGTGAACACCAGCAGGCCGCTGGTGCCCTTGGTGATGGGCACGTCAAGGCTGGCTGCGGCCTGTCCCATCATCGGGCCGCCGAGCAAGACTCGGGTCGCCTCTTTCCTGAGACCCACTTCATCGAGGGCGAAGCGCAGGGGCGTGCCGATGGGGATGAGGTAGTTACCGGGACGCTCGACGCCGGGCCCCGTAATGGTGATCACCCGTTCCATAATGCCGCGCCCGAGGGGCAACAGCCGGCCAATCTCGGCAGTGGTGGCCACGTTCTGACTGACCACGTTGACGTCGATCGGCAATCCCCCCGACGGCACTTCGCGATCGAGCAGCGCCTTGATGAGGATCTTCTCAGCGCCCTGGGGGTACTTGACCTTGAGCACCCGCACCTCGAGAGGCAGGTCAGCGGGAAGGTTGGCGCGAAGGACTTCGATGGCGTCGGGCTTGTTGGCTTCGACGGCGATGATGGCCCGATCGGCACCGGAGGCTTTGAGGGTGTAGCGCACCCCGCGGATGATGTCGTCAACCTGTTCCAGCATGACCCGGTGGTCGGTGGTCAGGTAGGGTTCGCACTCGACGCCGTTGATCAGCAGCGTGTCGGCGTGGCGCGGTTCCTTGACGCTGAGTTTCACATGGGTGGGGAAGGCGGCGCCTCCGAGGCCGACGACGCCGGCTTGCTGGATGGCGGTGATGATCTCCTCGCGGGTGGCCGTGTCAGCATCGCAGGGCTGGCCTTCAATGACCTCCTGGCCCGACCCGGGGAAGGGACGCAGGAAGACGGCTGGAACCATCTTGCCGGCACTGTTGGGCGCCTGGTCGATGCGTTCGATGACGCCCGACGCCGGCGCGTGCATGGCGACGGACATGAAGCCATCGGGTTCGCCGATCTTCTGGCCTCGCGCCACCTCCTGACCCTCACGCACCGTCGGCTTCGTCGGCGCACCCAGATGCTGGGACAGCAGCATGACCATAACCGGGGCAAAGGGGAACTGACGGATCGCCAACTCCCTGGTGTCCTCCTTGTGCTCCGGTGGATGCACACCGTGAGCGAAGGATCTGATCTCGAGGGCAGCCGTCGTCACCGGTACCCCCATTGCGTCCGCCGGCCCATCGTCAGTTGTGCTTCTCGCCGCGCTTCACCCACTTGTCCGAATCCTTGAACGAACGGTCGGCGGGCAACCCGGGGTGGATCACCTGGGCCGTGCACTTCTCCGCCGCCTTGACGAGATCCGTGTAGGGACCTCCCGCCGGGTCCTGGATGTATGCCTTCTTCTCGTCGTTGTAGGCGAACATCTTGCCGTTCAGATTCGTGCATTCATCACACGCCGTGCATTCTGGTGTATCGATCCACGGCGCCATGTAGTCCCCACCGGTGCCATTGCCGGAAGGCGCCGGTAGCGCCCCGCCGCTGACCGGCTGCGCCGGCAAGGCCGACAGGTCACCGCCGCCGCTCATCAACTGCATCAGGTTGCTGGTAAGATTCTGCATGACCTCGGCGCGGACCCGGGTCTCGACGTCGCCCGTGGACTCAACGTTGGGGTCCATTCCAGCCAGCGACTTGAGCACGGCCCAGAAGTCGAGGCGGTCCTGCGCCGAACGTACCATTGGTTCCGCCACCAGGACGCGGCTCAACCGACTCTTGCGGTCCACCGCCCAGATGAACGGCAGCTGCCCGTCACGATCGTCAGCGTCCAACTGCAGGTACTCGTGGAGCGGCACCATGTTGTCGTTCCAGGTATCCGGCGGGGCGACCCGAAAGTGCTTGCGGAAGCGGCCCTCGGTGACGGCGAAGTCGACGAAAGTCATGGGCACTTCCATGGTCTTGTCGCGTCCGTCTTCCTGGTATTTTAACTCGTACATCGGCCAGTCGTCGTCCATGGCCGGGTTCATCGACAGGTCGAGACACTCCACCGGTGTCTGGCCTCCGTCCGGATCGAACTTGAACAACGGGAAGGCCCGCGACTCGACGGCCATCTTCGCCTGTCGGTTGCCGGCGTCGTCGGCGATGCCGTGTTCGGGCTGACACGAAGTGTAGAGGGTGAACAGTGCCGGCCGCCGCGCCATCAGACCGTTGACGAAACCCTCAATCATGTGGCTCGGGTAGGCCATGGAGCTCTGCAGGATGTAGGTCGTACGATGGGCCATGCCGATGAGGCCCATCTCCTTGCGGATCTCCTGCTTGCCCTGTTGTGCCTGGCCGTACTGAGCCATATCCGACACCTGGCCGAGGAAGCCGGAGGTGCAGGCCTGACCACCGGTGTTGGAGTAGACCTGGGTGTCGACGACGACGACCTTGATCGGTTTGCCCGACATCATCAACCGCGAGAGATTCTGGAAGCCGATGTCGTACATGGCTCCGTCCCCTCCCAGGGCGACGACCGGCGGGCACAACAGCCACTCCTCGTCGCTGAACTGCTGCCAGTTGAAGTAGCGGAAGAATTCGTCG
>PBSR01000181.1 GCA_002726335.1 Gemmatimonadaceae bacterium | reverse complement strand
GTGTTCGACCCATTCGGGCTGCGTGGGGTCATCCGGCGCCGCATACCAGGCCAGGCGACCGGCACCCTCCGACGGGGTGAGTACGATTTCGAGTCGACCGTCGCCGTCCACGTCCCCAGCCTGCACCATCACGTCTCCCTGGGTCCAGCACGTGTCGAAATGCTCCTCGGGCATGTAGCGGCATTCCTGCCAGGTTCCGTCGGGGTCGCCATCTGGATTGCGGTACCACCGGCCGCCGATCACGACGTCGGCAAAACCGTCGCCGTCGATATCAGCCACCGCCAGCCCCTCGCCGTGAGGGCACTCAAAGGTCCGCATCGACCATTCCGACGCCGAACGTTGGAACCACAGGTAGATGCGGTTTCCCATCAGGTGGTTGAATCCCGACTGGTGACGGGTCACCAGATCGAGTCGGCCGTCGCCGTTGAGATCGACGGCCTCGACGTTGTGCATCTTCGCCCCCTCGTCGCTGATGTTGATGGCCTCCCAGGTGTCTGCAGAAGGGTCCTTGCCGGCACCGCACGGGTTGCGGTAGATCATCAACCCCTCGTGGCTCGGAATGACGATGTCCCCGAAGCCGTCGCCGTTCATGTCAGCGATTGTCATGTCGGTGGTGAACGACCCGTCGGCGATCTTGCACTTTGTCCATTCCTGACCGCGGTACCAGTAGAGCCCACCCTCCCTGGCGCTCGCTGCCGCCACATCCGGCTCACCATCTCCGTCCAGGTCCGCCACCGCCTTGCAGTGTGGATCGCGCGGATTCGACCCGTCGATGACGACGTGTTCGAATGTGCAGAAGTGCTGACTCATCTCTCAGACTCCGGATGCGGGTTGTCGGCCGCCACTGACTCCGTTACGATTGCGCCAAACCCCATGTCGACACAAGTCAGGTTCCGCCTCCCATCCCCACCATCTCCCGTAACCGCGCGTCCACCGCCTCGTCCAATGGCGCCACCCGGTGGCTGCTCAGCAGCTCCCCCGCCAGATCCCGGGCGCGTGTCGCGAACTCGCGGCTGCCGTTGGCGCGCCAGTTGTCGTAGATATCGCGGTCCAGCACGTACGGCGGCAGCAGATCGTCACGGAAGTGTTGCAGCGTGTGGGGGTGATCCAGGAAGTGGCCGCCAGGTCCGACCTCGGCTGTCGTTCCGAGGGCCAGCGCCTCAGGAGTGACCTCCAGCCCGGCGACATACTGCCGCGTCCAGCGGATCATGTCCGCCCCCAGAACGATGCTCTCCAGGCTCCCCGTCAGCCCCGATTCCAGATACCCCACATCGTGTATCAGGTTCGTGCCCGCCAGCGCCGCTGCGAGCAGACTCGTGCCGGCCTCGGCACCAGCCTGGGCATCGACGGTCTTGCTGTCCGTGGCGCCGCCGGTACCGAAGACGGGCAGACCGTAGTGGCGAGACATCTCGGCCATGACCAGGTCGTTCAGCCGCCACTCGGGGCCGCCGTAGGGAAACAGCGCCGTGCGCAGGTCCATCGCCCCCACGCAGGCACCGAAGATGAACGGCGCCCCCGGTCTCTGCAGCTGGTGCATGACCAGCCCGGCGAGACTCTCGGCGATGGCCAGTGCCAGCGACCCGGCCAGGGTCACCGGACCGCTGACTCCCGGCATGATGGTCGGCACGTAGATCAGGGGAATCTCGTGATCGGCGCTGAACACGAGCCGCTCGATTGCCCCCCGGTCGTGCTGCAGGGGCGAGACGAACTGCCCGTACATGATATAGTTCGGCTGCGCCCGGAACGCTTCCTCTCCCCCGGCCACGACACAGGCCATGTCGTGCAAGCGCTCGAAGGCGGACAGTCCGGAGCACACGGTCATGATCACCGGCTTCGTCGAGTTGCTCACCATGGAATAGTACTGCTGTGGTTCGACATCTTCGGGGGCCACGCCGACGGGGGTGGCAAAGGACATGAGGAAGTCGATCTCGGGCAGGGCGTCACACAGCCGGGCGGACCGGGACACATCCTCCAGCACAGCGCCGCGTCGCTGCTCGGTCCCTGTGTCTCAAGTGTAGAGCAGATCCGACCCGGTGCCGAAATAAATCTGGTGCGGGGCCAGCGACAGAGCCGGGCTGCCGCTGCGATCGTGGATCGTCACCTCACGACTCGCCGTGGCCAGCGCCTTCTCGACCATCTCTTCCCGAAGGTTGACGCGCGGTCCGTCACCCATGGCGGCGCCGTTGGCAGCCAACCGCTCTCGCATCGGTTCGTGGTGTACGTTCAAACCCGTCGAGGCCAGTATTTCCACCGCCGATCGATGCAGTTGCTCGATGGCGCTGCTGTCGGTCAGCGTCAATCGGGGCCGCCAGGCGGTCGTATTCATGCACCAGCTCCTGTCTGTGTTGCGCTAGCGAATCGCAGAAGCTTGGAACATCGCTGATTCCAGGCCAATCGACCAGCGCCGATAGGGCAACTTGACGCTGCCTCCGAGACATGTCTTCGTGAGAGTCGTCCACCATCGACCTCGAGGTCACCAGTGAACGACCCGCCATCGCGCTTGTTCCAGTCCGTGGGATTGTCCCATGACCAGTAGAGAACGGGTCGAGGCCGCCTTTGCCCACCGAACCCCGGACCGCACTCCGGTCTTCGAGTACGTACTCCTGTCTCCCCTGGCCGATCAACTCCTGGGCCGGCCCTACGCCGTGGGTGCCGGTTGGGAGCAGGCCGTATTTGAAATGGGCTGGGAACGAGCGGTGCACCAGCGTGCCGTCGATCAGCTGGATCTGGCCATGCTGCTGGGGCACGACCTCCTGTACGTGGTGCCCAATCCCCCTCCTCTCAGGGCTAACGAGGAGTCCGGCCCTGTCCTGCCCCCGTCGTCCGATCCGGTCGAGGTGATGCGGCAGCGCAACCACCAGGCCGCTCAGGAGCTGCCGCCGGGGGACGAACCCTTTCTGGTGTACGCGGCCCTCCGGGAGGAGATGGCACGACGAGACCTCGACCTGCCCGTCCTGGCACCGGCATACGGCCACGGGGTGTGGACGGACACCGACCTGATGCAGACCATGATGCTGGCCCCCGAAGTGGCAGCCGAGCACTTCCGTCTGGCCACGCGTCGGTGCCTGGGCCGCGTTGAGCGATACCTCGACCTGGGCGTCGACCTCTATGGCGTGGGCGGTGACTTCTCCGGTCAGCGCCCCATGATCTCGCCGGTCATGTACCGGCACTTCATCGTGCCGGAGATCCGGCAGCTGACACGGCGCATTCACGCCGCCGGCGCCCGCGCCGTCAACGCCAGCGATGGCGACCTGTGGCCGGTCATCGACGACTTCCTCGTGGAGTGCGAGGTGGACGCCTATCTTGAGATCGACATGCACGCCGGCATGGATCTGCGACGCCTGAAACGTGAGTACGGCGAACGCATCACCTTCTTCGGCAACCTCGACTGCGGCAACACCCTCAGCTTCGGCACGCCGGAGCAGGTGCGACAACACGTGGTCGACTGCCTGGAGGCGGGCTCAGGAGAAGGCGGTCATATTCTCTGCGCCAGCAACGCCATCACCGCCAGCGTGCCGCTGGCCAACTATGTGGCCGTGATCAATGCCCACCGCAGCTTCTTCGGTCTGCCCGACTTCTCGCCAACGGAGAGTATGAGATGACACCCCGCGAGCGCGTCCTGGATGCCATCGAACACCGCGAGCCCGACCGCGTGCCCATCGACTTCGGCGGCCACCGTTCCTCGGGCGTCATGGCCATGGCCTACGCCGGTCTCAAGGAGGCACTGGGGATCAGCACGGGCGACATCTACGTGTACGACGTAGTACAGCAGCTGGCCATTGTCGAACCCGACGTGATGGACGCCCTCAACGTCGACACCGTGGAGCTGGGACGCAGCTTCCTCACCGATGACGAGTCGTGGAAAGACTGGGTCCTGCCCAACGGCGTGCCCTGCAAGATCCCCGGGTACGTTGACGTGGAGAGACGGAGCGATGCCTGGTATCTGCTGGGTGAGGACAGTCTGGAGCTGGGCGTGCAGAAGGACGGCTGCCTCTACTTCGAGCAGTGCCACTTCCCCCTCATCGACCGTCCTCTCGAGGCCGACAGCCTTGCCGACCTCGAGGACCGCCTGGGCGAGACCATGTGGACGGCCACCGCTCACCCCGGGGCACATATGGCCCTGGACGAAGCCGGTCTCGCCGAGTTGGCCGACGGCGCGCGTCGCCTGCGCGCCTCCACCGATCGGGCCGTCATCGGCCTCTTCGGCGGCAACATCTTCGAAATCCCCCAGTTCCTCTACCGCATCGACAACCACCTGGCCAACATGGCGCTGTATCCGGATGCCACGCACCGGCTGGTGGAGAAGCTCTGCGACCTGCACCTGGCGAATCTGGAAAAGTGGCTCGGCGCCGTGGGACCGTACATCGACGTCATCCTCTTCGGTGACGACCTGGGTGGCCAGAACGGCCCCCTCATCTCCCCCGACATGTACCGCGAGCTCTGCAAACCCTACCACCGCAAACTGTGGAACCGCGCCAGAGAACTGGCCGACGTCAAGGTCATGCTGCACAGCTGCGGCGGCATCGAGCCCCTCCTCGATGATCTGATCGACGCCGGCCTGGACACGACGAATCCGGTGCAGATCACCTGCGCCGGCATGGAACCAGAGCTACTGAAGCAGGGCTACGGCGACCGCCTCTGCTTCTGGGGCGGCGGCTGCGACACGCGCAACGTGTTACCCAACGGCACGCCGCAGCAGGTGGCCGATCACGTTCGACAGCTGGTGGACACCATGAGCCCGGGAGGCGGCTTCGTCTTCCAGCAGGTGCACAACATCATGGCCGATGTTCCGCCGGAGAACGTGGTGGCCATGTTTGAAGCCGTGAATGGGTGAGGGAGTGAAGCAGGAGAGGCTCAATAGCCGGTCAGTTCGTCCGCCCAGGCGACGACGGCCATCGCTGCGGCGATTGCGCGCTCATACTCCGTCTCCGTGGTCGGCTCTGCGACGCCGGGGTAACGGGTCAGGGTCGCAAACTCCGTCAGTTCGATTGCGTCGAACACGGACGCCGGTACGACCTTCCCGTCCAGTGGAAGGCCATTGATCAGCTCGCCGATGTCATGGGTGTATCTGAACTCACTCTCTCGGTACCGATAGATCGCCTTGAGAGCCTTCTCCGCCGCCTGCTGGGCGTGATAGCAGAGATCCTCATAGATCGCACCCTCGGGCAGAGGAGCACGTGCAAGTGCGAGATCACTGCGAGCTCGATCCAGCCAGTCACCCGCCGATCCAGGGGCATCACGTTCAGGCGGCACGGTAGAGTTCCTTCCCGTCCCGTAGTGCCGGTCGAAGGATGAGAGACGGATCATCGGCGTACAGGGCCACATCCGATTCGGTCACGACAACCACGTCCTTGGGATGCCCGAGGTCGAAGAGGGCCCGGTAGATGCGTCGAGCCGTCTCTCTTCGATGTGTGCCATCAGGAACCACGACAAGGAAGTCCAGATCGCTGTCGGGTGACATGTTGCCCCTGACGGCCGACCCGAAGAGGACGATCCGAGTCGGCTGAGCGCACCTGGTGATACGCTCGACGGCGTCGTCGAGCAATCGAGGATCGATGGATGCTTCGGTCAATGGAGAGCGCCCGTTTGGAGGAGTCGTTACCGCTATTCAACAGCAGGTGTCGCACCGGAGCAAGCTGCTGGCCCGCGGTCGGGCACTTCAATACCAGGTTCTCACAGTTCACAAGCTGTGGAAACCGGCGTCCTTGAGTCGTTGACTTGCCATTGTCTACGATGGATCCCCTGATTCAGGCGATGTCACCGCCCGGAGACCACACATGGCTCTTTCGTCCACAGACCTCATCGGCAGACTCACCGCCAACCCATTCGTCATCGGGTTGATCTGTTACGGTCGCCGCCGTCCGGGCGATGACACGCCGGGCGGCGATCTGGATCTCGTCGCCGTCGTCACCCATCGACCGACACCCCTGGAGAGCATCCACTTCCACTGGGGTGACCTTCCCGTTGACCTCAACATCCGTACAGCGGGCGACTTCTCCCGCCGCGAGGCGCCCACGTCCATCGATCCTGCCCTCGTCGAGGGCAAGGTGCTGTTCGATCGCCGTGGCAGCCTGTCTGGTCTGCTCAAGACGGCTCGGGAGACCTGGCGCTCGGAGCCCACCGACCCGGCGACGAACGAGACCTCTCCCGATCGCTTCTACCAGCAACACGTCCTCGACAAGGTCCGCGGCAAGCTGACTGAAGATCCCCTCTTCTGCGAGATGCTCCTGTCGGTCAACATCGGCTGGCTGCTGCAGACCTACATGAGGATCAGAGGTCTTGACTATCGAGGTGAGCGGCAGGCCCTCGAGCACGTACGCAAGGAGGATCCAGGCACTGCGGCGCTGATCGGGAGTTTCTTCGCCGAGCGAAGCCTGCTGACGAAGCTCAGCGTGTCCGAGGAGTTGACCGAACGCATCCTGGCCTCCGCCGGAGGTCCGTGGCGACAGGGCGAAGTGCTGGGTCTGACCTTCGAAGGCGCCCCACCGCCGATTCCAGGGCAGGCGGAGGCGACGTTCGATTGGTTGCTGGACCCGCCGGCAGAACCGCCAGCCAGGGCGTCGGTCAGCTTGCGCCCGGGGGCGATAGCCGACATCCCTCTTCTCGCCACGATGAACCAGCGTCTCGTCGAGGATCAGGGCAGCCGCAATCCCTTCACGCCGGCCGAGTATGAGCAGCGGTTCACGGAGTGGCTCGACTCAGATTGGCAGATCAGCCTGTTCCAGCGTGAAGAGACCGCCATCGGCTATTCCGTGCACCGGATCCAGGCTGACGTCTACTACCCGGATCGGCAGGTCGTCTACCTGCGTCAGTTCTACATCGAGCATGAGGTTCGCCGGGACGGGTTTGGGACAGCCGCCTTCGAAGCCCTGAAAGCCGCCCGCTTCCCGGCCAACTGCTCCATATGCCTCGACGTGCTGGCCACGAACCCCGGTGGGCAGCTGTTCTGGGAGCGCCTCGGTTTCGAGCCGTACTTCGTTTCGATGAAGATGGGAACATGAACCACCGCAGGCTGGATCTCACCAGGGACGAGGCGGTCGTCACCGAACTGCACTGCCAGATCAACCGTCCAGCAGTTCCACGGGCGTTACTCTGTGGACTGCCGCGATCGAGTCGAAGCCCAGGTCGTAGCTGCATAGAG
This sequence comes from Gemmatimonadaceae bacterium, assembly GCA_002726335.1. The sequence goes on along the minus strand of PBSR01000181.1, from coordinate 4,593 downwards.
CAGCCAGCTCGTGCCTCAATGCTACGGCGGCGTGCAGAGCGTCTCGCGCGCTGATGCCCTGGTGTTGATCCAGCAGCAGTCTGGCATCATCCGCGATGTCCGCGGTAATCGGCAGGACGATCCCGAATATCCGTCTGGCGTCATCATACACCTGGGCTCCATCAACCCAGCGGTCGATGGCGCGGTAGCGGTGGAGCACCTCCCGCAGGACTTCGGCGTCGAGGGCAGCCTCAATGGTGCCATCGGCAATACACTCGAGCAGACGTACGCTCGGCTGTTTGTGAGCGTGTTGGGCCCCCGCCGCGTACATGAGGACATTGGCATCCACCAGAATCACGGCATCAGATCCTCAGGCTCAGGCACCGACTCGCGGGCCATCTCCTCGGCCGTGCCCACCGGAAGATCGTGAGACGCGAGCGACCTGACGGCTGCCAGCCGGTCGTCTCGGGAGGCCAGCCCGTACTCGCGCTCGCACGCCCGGCGGACGAGATCACCGAGACTGGTTCCGCGAAGGGTCGCCAGGCGTGCCAGCCGGGTGTGGAGATCGGGAGGAAACAGAATCGTCGTCTTCTTTGAAAGCTCCATATACACCTCCATATGTGGAGAATAACTCTCTGATGAGATAGAGGCAACGACCTTTCCAGAACGAGAGAAGCCCCCGGACCGATGAGGTCCGGGGGCTTCTTTCTGTTGAGGTATCCCCTCTGACCAAATGATAGTCCCGTCTCCTCGGCGCGTCAAATTCTACCTAAATCATGTATTAACAATATCGTATGTGTCATCATGACACTCCGTTGCCGCATTCCACTGGGCCGGTACTGGGCTCTGCTTGCCCGATACCTGCGTCCACGCCTGGGCTGGGTGGGAGCCCTTGCCGTATTGCTGTTCTGCGCTGTTGGCCTGCAGCTGGTGAGCCCGCAAATCATGCGTCGCTTCATCGATGGCGCCGGTGACACCAGCGTACCGCTGGAAGAATTGCTCGTCATTGCTCTGGTGTTCGTCGGCGTGGCCCTGGCGCGACAGATCCTCGACCTGTCGTCCACATACGCCGGCCGGCGGCTGGCCTGGCAGGCGACGAATGAGCTGCGCGAGGATCTGACCCTCCACTGCCTGTGCCTCGACATGTCCTTCCACAACGAGCACACCCCGGGCCAGATGATCGAGCGCATCGACGGCGATGTGGCAGGCCTGGCCAGCTTCCTCTCCCGGTTCGTGCTCCTGGCCATCGGCAACCTGACGATGCTGACTGGCACGCTCATCGTCTTCACGGTCGAGGATTGGCGTCTCGGTGTCATCATGGCAGTCTACGCGGCGCTGACATTGTTGGCCCTGTCGCGTCAGCAGCAGGTGGCCTTGCCCTACTGGCTCTCGGCCCGGGCAGCGGCGGCAGATCTTTTCGGCTTTCTCGCGGAACGTCTCTCCGGCACCGTCGACATACGCGCCCTCGGTGCCGTGCCCCATGTGATGCGACGCCTGTATCACTTCACCGGCCAGCGACTGGCGCGAGAGCAGAAGGCCAGTCTCGTCAACATGCGCTTCGGCCTCATCCTCATGGGGTCCTACGCCATTGGTCAGGTCCTCGTCGTGGCGGCAGGCTACTACCTGTTCGGTGAGGCCGGCGTAACCCTGGGTACCGTGGCGATGCTGGTCTACTACCTGGACCTGCTGCATCGACCACTGACACAGCTGACGCAACAGATGGAGGAATTCGAGCAGGCCGGTGCGAGCCTGGGCCGCGTAACCGAGTTACTGCAGGAACGATCGGTGATCCGCACCGCCGACCCGACCTCCCTGCCAGGCGGATCCCTGACCTTGCAGCTGAGCGGTGTCTGCTTCGCCTATGGCGAGGATCCCGTTCTCGAGGATCTGTCCTTCGACGTCCAGGCGGGACGCGTCCTCGGATTGCTGGGACGCACGGGCAGCGGCAAGACGACGATCACACGTCTGTTGTCACGACTGTATGATCCGCAGCAGGGCTTCGTGCGACTGGGCGGAGTTGAGCTGACTCGCCTGGAGCCGGAGGCCCTGCGGAGCCGGATCAGCGTGGTCTCCCAGAACGCGCAACTGTTGAGCGGCACCGTGCGCGACAGCCTGACACTCTTCGACCCGACACACCCCGATTCAACCATCATGGACGTGATCCGGGACGTGGGCATGGGTGCCTGGTTCGACGGCCTTCCCGCAGGTCTGGACACGAGGCTCGAGGGCGATGGCGGCGGGCTGTCCGCGGGTCAGGCTCAATTGCTGACGTTGGCGCGAGCCTTCCTGGCCGATCCCGGGCTGGTCATCCTCGACGAAGCGTCGTCGCGTCTGGATCCAGCCACCGAGGCGCGGATTGAGCACGCCGTGGACCGTCTGTTGCGCGGCCTTACCGGGATTGTGATCGCCCACCGCCTGACAACAGTGCAGCGGGTCGACGACATTCTGATCCTGGAGGATGGGCGCGTCGAGGAATGGGGGTCACGGGCGGCGCTGGCGTCGGATCCGTCGTCACGCTTTGCAGGGCTGCTGAAGACGGGGCTGGAAGGAGTGCTCAAGTGAGGACCTGGTGGGCGATTCTCGCCGTCATCCGCTATCGGCCCGGGCTCTACCTGCTCAATATAGCGGGCATGATCGTGTACTCCCTCGGTGTGCAGGTGCCGGGACTGGCCTTGCGCGAGTTCTTCGACCTGCTCTCTGGCGCGGCGGTCGTCCGGGTCGGCCTTCTCGGGATCCTCACCATGCTCTGTGTCGGCGGAATAGGCCGCGGACTGAGTCTCTACATGGCGAGACGTTCCCTCATGCCCTTTCACTTCTCAGCGGCTGCTCTGCTGCAGAAGAACATGCTCGCCCACATCCTCAGCCTCCCCGGCGCCGACGCCCTGCCCTCCTCTCCCGGAGAGGCCATCAGCCGCTTCCGCAGTGACGTTCCCGGGTTGCACGGCATCTGCATCGACTACGCCAACGTGGTACGAGCCGTGCTGTCTTCGGCCGTTGCGTTGACGATCATGGCCGGGATCAACTGGCCAATCACCCTGTTCGCCCTCCTCCCGATGGTCGCCGTCTACACGGTCGCCCACTTTGCCCAGCGGCGGATCGAGGGGTACCGCAGAGCGAGCCGGGAGGCCGAGGGCAGCGTCACCGGGTTTCTCGGCGAGGTCTTTGATGCCGTGCAGTCGATCAAGGTCGCCAGTGCCGAGCGCCGTGTGGTCGCCCACTTCGGAAGTCTGAACCAGGCCCGGGGACGCGCCGCCCTCCGAGACGGCATGTTTGAGTCCTTTCTGCAGTCCGTGGTCGACAATACCAGCCACCTGGCCACCGGGTTCGTCCTGATCATGGCGGGGCGGGCGATTCGCCATGAGAGTTTTACCGTGGGCGATCTGGCGCTGTTCACCTACTACCTCGGTTTCGTCACAGATCTGCCCAGACATGTCGGCAAGACCATTGCCCGTTACCGGCAGACCGGTGTTTCCGTCAGACGCATGACCGAACTGATGCCCGGGGCACCGGCTGAGGCGCTGGTCGAGCACGGGCCCATCTACGAGAAGGGTGATGCCCCGCGGGTGCCCCTCGTGCCGAAGGGATCAGCGGATCGGCTCCTGGAATTCCGCGCCGAGGGACTGACCTACCACTACCCGGGCTCGGACAGGGGCATCGAAGATATCGACCTGCGAATGCCGGCCGGTTCCTTCACGGTGATCACAGGTCGGGTCGGCTGCGGCAAGACCACGCTGGTGAAGGTGCTGCTCGGATTGCTGCCGAAGGAGGCGGGCGAGCAATGCTGGAATGGCGAGCTGATCAGGGACCCCGCCAGATTCCTCGTGCCCCCCCGCTGCGCCTTCACGGCGCAGATTCCCAGTCTGTTCAGCGAGTCGCTGTGCGACAACATCCTCATGGGGTTGCCAGAGTCCGAGCTCGACCTGGACGGGGCGATCCGCTGTGCCGTCATGGAGCGCGATCTGGTTGAGCTGGAAGCCGGGCTCGATACCATCATCGGTCCGAAGGGTGTCAAGCTGTCCGGTGGACAACAGCAGCGGGCCGCCGCGGCGCGCATGTTTGTCCGCGATCCGGAGCTGCTCGTGTTCGACGATCTGTCGAGCGCTCTCGACGTGGAGACCGAGCAGATGCTGTGGCAGCGGTTGTTCGCACGACGTCGATCGACATGCCTGGTCGTCTCCCACCGCCGGCCGGCGTTGCGACGGGCCGACCACATTCTCATTCTACGCGACGGTCGTGTGGCGGCGCAGGGCAAGCTCGACGAGCTGCTGGACACGAGCGAGGAGATGCGGCGGCTCTGGCGGGCAGAGAAATAGACGAAAACCCCCGCTGCCGGATCTTTACAGGTAGAGCCCGCAAATGGCAGAAACCCGGAACACATTCGAGGCGTTCGTCATCGCCGCCCGCCCACGGCTCCTGGCCAGGGCCCGCAGCATTCTGCGCGATGGGGACGAGGCCGAGGACGTCGTTCAGGAGACACTGACGTCCGTGTGGCACAGGCTGTCGGATCGACCACCCCGGGACCTGCGCGCCTATGTGTTCAGAGCAGTCGAGGTGAATTCCCTCAAGCGCCGGGCCCGACGACGGCCCCACGTCGCCCTGGAAGCGGCGGCGGCG
>PBSR01000180.1 GCA_002726335.1 Gemmatimonadaceae bacterium | reverse complement strand
GGGATCGCGATTTGGCCGTCGGGGGGATGTGGTCCTCGTCCAGGAGGCGATGCCGTTGCGACGACTCTCGGGTCGCGCTCTCTGGAGTGACAGTCTGGCGTGGACACCCCCGGCCTCCGTGCGGGCTGAGGGAACCCAAGGGGGTGCCCGCTGGGTCGTGGCCACCGACTCCGCCGGAACCTTCGAACTGCAGGCGCCGGCGGGAGAGTACCTGCTGAGCCTTGACGATCCCCGTCTCGGCCTCGATCGCCGTGCCGTTCGTGCGAGGATCCCTGAAGAGGGCGCCGCCGCCCCGGTCTCCGTCGTCGACAGGCCGCTGTTCCGCATGAGTGCTCTCTCCGCAGGCCCGGCCACAGTCCTCGACATACCACATGACACGCACGACCACCCGCTGCCGCCGTCGTCTCGCCAGCGGGGTGTGAGCTGGGTGGGGGGACGTATGATCGGCCGCGACCACCTGGCTTCGCTCGAACCGCTGCACGTCGACTGGATCGTGCAGACGCCGTTCGGCTGGCAGCGGGATATCCACAAGCCCACGTTGCAGGCGCCGGATGGCGAGTCCGGCGGGTGGGGAGAAAGCGACCGGGGTGTGGCCATTACCGCGGCACTGGCGCGCCAGCGGGGCATTGCCACACTGCTGAAGCCCCATCTGTGGACCGGTCGCGGTACCTGGCGGGGTGAACTGGCCATGACGTCCGAGCAGGACTGGGCCGAGTGGTTCGCCCAGTATGAGAGGTTCATCGTGCACTTTGCCCGTCTGGCCGAGGCCAACGGCATCGAGGGATTCTGCATCGGCGCCGAACTGTCGGCCACACTCGAACGCGAGCACGAGTGGCGGCAGATCATCGAGCGCGTGCGCCAGGTCTACGGCGGCTGGATCGTCTACGCGGCCAACTGGACGAACTTCGAGGATGTGCGCTTCTGGGACGCAGTCGACTTTATCGGTGTGCAGGCGTATTTCCCGCTTGCCGAGGAGCCAACGGCGGATGTGGACCGTCTCATGGAGGGTTGGCAGCCGTGGCTCGAGCGCCTCGGAGGCGTGGCGCAGCGCCGCGATCGCCGCGTGCTGTTTACCGAGATCGGCTACCGTACCAACACCAACGCCGCCGTCGAGCCGTGGTTATGGGAGCGACAGACTGAAGGTGGCGGCGATCATAACGGACTGAAGACACAGGAAGCCCTGTACGAAGCGTTCTTCCGCGCCGCCTGGAGTCGGCCCTGGGTGGGGGGCGCCTACTTCTGGAAGTGGTTCCCGAACCACGAACGTGCCGGGGGTGAGGGGGACGACGGCTTTACGCCGCAACGCAAGCCGGCGCAGGAAACCCTGTCGAGGTGGTATCGGCGCAGCCTCGTGCTCGACTCGCAGGGCGCACTCCCGATGCCGACGGATGAAACCGAAACGCCGGGAGGCGAGTGATGCAGCGCCTGCCCTCGTTGCGGGAGATGATCCGGTAGAGTTTCAGGTCTACGGCGACTGCCAGATCTCTGTAGCAGGCCAGAAAGAAACCCAGGCGAACCACATGGAGTTGTGGGCGGGCAGCTGCGTCAGCCGCTGACCGGCCAACTCTCCCGTCAGAGCCTGACCCTTGACGTCCCACAGAGTGCCAGTCTCTTCATCACGCATGCCGAAGGGAACGACACCCGCTTCGGTGTCCAGGCGGAAGGTGAGGTCGCGCCCGTCGACCGTCGTCGAGTAGGGGATGGCCATGCGGGAGTCCGGATCCCAGGCGACGAGGAAGCCCAGTCCGTTCACGGTATCGTTGATGACCCGCTGCGCCGATCCCATCTCGGCGAACGCAAAGGCTCGTGTCACGCCATCAATACGCAGGCCCAGCACTCGTTCCTCGAACCCGTACCTGCTGATATGGGGATTTGGATTGGCCCCCAGAGATGGATCTGTAGGAAACAGAAACTCGGTGTGGTTCACCCGGTAGTTGTTGTACGGATACACCAGGTACCGGCGTGTGTCGTAGGGTCCCGGGGCCATGACGAGGGTTTCAGGGTACAGCTGTCGCCACATCTGCCACGTAGTTTCCACCACGGGCATCAGGGACAGGGTCTCTCCCTTGCGCGGGCCACTGACGGTGGTCGAAAAGATCTGCGGAATCAGCGACTCCCCGTCGCGGCGATCATACATCACCAGATTCGTACTGTAGAGCAGACCGGATACACCCAGAGTCAGGCGCTGCTCTGCGTCGGCGTCGCCGCCGTCGTACACCATGCCCGTGCCGGTGAGGGGACAGAAGGTGACACTGAAGGCCTGACCGTTGATCTGGTCGTTTACGATTTCGTGCCACCAGCCGACGTTATGTGGATAAGCCCTCGCTTCGCCATCGATGACAACTCCGAAGACGACGGCGTCGGCCATGAGATAGCCGGTCTGCCCGGCTGCCACCATGGGCGGATCGGTGATGGCGGGAATCGCGTCCTTCGCAACGGCGGAGATGATCTGTGAGACGGGGAAGGTATCGACGGAATAGAGCGAACCCTCCATCCCGGGATGCGTGCCGACCTGGACGCCGAAGGGGCTGTCCCCGTGGGGCGTAGCCCCCAGACTGCCGGATGCATCCGAGGTGCTGTCGGCCGGGCCGGTGGGAAGAGAGGAGGATTCATCGCCACACGACAGGGTGCACAGGAGCACCAGCAGGCTTGGGGTCCGGAAGCGGCTCATGCTCCTACAGACGCCTGTTCTGCCCACGGGCTCCGTGAAATCCTCACCTACCACCACGGGCGAACTCCGTTCAGGTCAGCTCCAACATCGCCTTGACCACTCCTGTCTCCGGCTCCAGCCACGAGGGGAAGGTTTCGACAACGTCATCGTAGCTGGCCCGGTGGGTGATCCACGGTGCTGTGTCGATACGACCCGCTTCCATGAGGCTGATGATCCGGGTGAACTCCGCGGGGGTGCTGTTGCGGCTCGAGAGCAGCGTCAGTTCCCGGCGATGAAAGTCGGGGTTGGCGAAGGAGACGGGCTCCAGCTGAAACCCGACAAAGACGAGGCGGCCGCTGGGAGCCGGCAGGTCGAAGGCAGCCTCCATGGCGGCGCGACTGCCGGTGGCGTCAAACACGCAGGTCGCCCGGGGTGTCTCGTCGCCGGGGGCCAGACAGCCAGCCACGTCAAAGTGATCACGAGCGAAGGCTCGGCGATTCTCGTCGGACTCCAGCACGTGGACCCGGGCCCCGGCGAGGACTGCAAACTGCAGCGTCACCAGGCCGATGGGGCCGGCGCCGACGACGAGGACCGTCTCACCATCCTCCAGCTGAGCCCGCTCCACGGCGTGGGCACCGATGCCGAGGGTTTCGACGAGGGCGAGCTGCTCCAGCTCCAGACGGTCGGAACGGTGCAGTTTGCCGGCCGGCAGGATGATGTACTCGCGCATGCCGCCATCGGTGTGTACGCCGAGGACCTGCAGAGCCTCACAGCAGTTCGGTCGGCCACGACGGCAGGGTAGACATGTGCCGCAGTGGAGATAGGGCTCCACCGCCACGCTGTCACCGACCGCCACACGATCAACTCCCGGTCCGATGGCGATCACTTCGGCACCCAGCTCATGGCCCAGAATGCGTGGGTACTCGAAGAAGGGCTGGCGACCGCGGAAAGCGTGCAGGTCGGTACCACAGATCCCCACACGGTGGATGCGGAGCAGGGCATCCCCCGGGCCGGGTTCACCGGGAGCGTCGGTATCGGTACGATCGAAGCGGCCCGGTTCGGTCAGGACGAGGGTTTTCACGGCAGTCTCATCGGATTACAGGAAAGGTTGAAGGACTTCGCCCAGGAGCGTTGGCGGCTTGCCGAACATCTCCAGGTACTCGTGGTAGGTGGGTAGCAGGCGGGTGCTCACCTTGGTCTCGTGGTGCAGGGCGATATCGGCGAGGCGGTGCTGCTGGTAGGGATTGGCGAAGCGCTCGAGGGTGGTCTCGGCAAAGCTCTCGCCGTCGACGACACGATCGCTGACAACGGGCAGGATCTCGTCCACCAGGACCCGACGCAACCAGGGACCCACCGCCTGGTGGGCGACAGCATCACCCACCGTCTCAATCCCCATCAGATGGGTCTTGCAGACCAGTGCCGTGTGGGCCCCGTTGAGGATACGGACCTTGCGCAGCGAATAATCACCTACGTCGTCGGTGATGGCGATGGCCGGATGGGGGAACAGATCGAGCCCCGGCTGCTGTTCCACTACCCAGGAGGCGAAGGGCTCGGCCACGGTGAGCAGTCGATCCTGCCCGAGCAGGGGGTGTTCCTCGGGTCGACCGGAGACGATACGATCTACCAGTGTGCTCGGTACCGGACAGGTGGCCACGGCGTCGAGCAGGTCCCCGGGCAGGCCCCAGATGTCGGCTTGCGCGCGCAGCAGGTCGAGCAGTGCGGGCCCGTTGTCTTCGATCAGCTCGCAGGGCAGGACCGTCACCGGGGGCAGGCCCGATTGCATGCGGTAGGCGAGGACCGCCAACAGCTTGGCAGGAAAGGAGCGGGGCGCCTGCGGCGTTTCGGCACCCATGGCCGTCGCCCGCACGCCGGCATGATCCCTGGGATCGAGGGCGAAACCGGCTTCCGTCGTGTTCGACGTAACCCAGCGCAGATCCGGAGACCGGGCCGCCTCGAGAACACCCGCCCAATCGTCACCGGCCACGAGGCTGCGCGACAGGGCGCCGGTCACCTCGACGGTGTCGTCGACGCGCCCGCCATCCCGCAGCCCGCGAATGGCCACGTGGTAGCGGCCGTTCTGCTCGTTGATCCAACGCGATCGCGGGCTCTCGGTGGAGGTGACGACGACGGCGCGACCGTATTCGTCATCTGCCGAGTTGGCCTCGTGCAGGAAGAGATCGACAAAGGCGCGCAGGAAACCGCCGCCGCCGAACTGGAGCAGCGTCTCGCTCACGCCAGCTCCAGACGCACCCAGCGTGTGTGCGTGACGCCCCCTGATGTACACCAGAACCAGGTGAGCAGCGTGCCGTCATCCAGGCGACGTCCCCCTGGTTTGCCGAAGGCGATGAGCATGTGCTCGGCGAGGAAGTTGTCATGTTCCGGATCGCCGAAGGTGGCTTCGGCGCCGGCGTCGAAAACGGTAACCTGGTGGGCCGTGTCGAAGGTCGTCAGGTCTTCGGACAGGGCGACGCGGATGCCCTGCGGATCGTGGCGGTCGTTGTAGATGGCGGCGACACGGCCGTCGGCCAACGGCATCGGTGAACACACCTGCCCGCGCAGGTTCGTCGGCAGAGGCTGCGACCAGGTCCGGCCTTCATCCTCGGACAGGACCCAGTGGTTCACAAGATCGTCACTCGTACCGTACAGGTGGGTCCAGATCATGGTGTAGAGGCGGCCGTCGTCGAGGCGGCAGTTCATCTGGTCCCAGTAGAGCACGGCCCCATCGGGGTCGTCGGCGACAACGGTCAGTTCTCCCCAGCCAAGGCCGCCGTCGTCGGAGAACAGCGCCCACGCACGCTGATCGGGAGGACCCTCGAAGCCTTCGGGCTTCCATGTCTCCAAGGGCCACAGCCAGCGATCCGGGCGCAGCTGCAGCAGCTGTCCGGCGCTGTTCCAGGTATAGCGCTCCGGGGGCAGGTCGACGGGTACGACCTGTGGCTGCTCACTCCAGCTGACGCCGGCGTCGTCGGACCAGAACAGGCACATGCCGGGCCGGCGCAGGGCCTCCGACTCAGGGTCGAAGAGCGCCCCGGCCCCGGTTTCGAAGCGGGTGCAGACCAGGACCAGGCGGTGGTCGTCCACGACGCTGATCTGCGGGGCGCGGTAGGCGAAGCCGTCGTCTACCGGACCGATCCGCCCTTGTTCGACAAAGCAGCGGCCATCAGTGGAGCGCAGCACGACGATGTGGTTGTCGTCGGAGCCGAGTTCAGCGCCTACATGCTGGGTGGCGATGAAGCTGCCGTCCGCCAGGGGTGTGATCCACGGCATGTAGGCACCCCGTCCGGAGACGTGCGAGAGGGTGCCCTGATCGACGATGCGCAGCATGCGTGAGAGATCCGCTTTCTGAGGATGTGGCGAACCGCTATCTTGCCACCTCACCGATCCCGACGCAAGGATCGATTCCAGGACAGGAGTTTCGTTGATGGCAGATCGGCGGGTGGACGCAACAGACCTGCAGAGATTCACACAGCAGGTCTTCGAGGGGTTGGGCATGCCAGCGGCGGATGCCGCCATCGAAGCAGAAGTGTTGCTATGGGCGAATCTTCGCGGTGTCGATTCTCACGGGGTCACGAGGCTGGAATCCTACAGCCACGCTCTCGATGCGGGTTCCATGAATGCGCGCCCCGAGATTCGTGTGTTGTCCGAACGAGCCGGGGCGATCTTCATCGAGGGCGACCACGCGATGGGCCCCGTGGTCACCAACTTTGCCGTAGACCGGGTGGCCGAGAAGGCCCGCGCTGCCGGCGTCGGCTGGGCGCTGATCCGCAACACGACACACCAGGGCGCCATGGGCTACTACGTCGAAAAGCTGGCCCTGCAGGGATTGGCCGGGATTGCCGTGGTCTGCAATCCACCGAACATGGCACCTCCGGGGGCAAAGGCGGCAGGCACGCACAACAGTCCCATCGCCTTCGCCGTACCGTCCAAGGAACGCGGCGCCGTGATCTTTGACATGGCAACGAGCATCGTCGCCTTCGGCAAGGTTATGGTCGCCGCCGATCAGGGCGTCCCCCTCGGTGACGACTGGGCCCTCGACGCCGACGGCAAGCCGACGACGGACCCGGCGCAGGCGCGACTGCTGCGCCCCGCCGGTGACTACAAGGGCTACGGACTGGCTTTCATGTTCGAGTGTTTCACCAGCCTGATGGCGGGCAACGCCCTGCTGGCGCCGCATATCCTGGAAGACCGCGCCGGAGACAAGCCGAAGGGCGGCGCCCAGAACAGCTTTGTCGCCGCCGTCGACGTGTCCATGTTCGGTGAGGTCGAGGCGATGCAGACGGAGGTGGACGAACTGGTGCGCGCCGAGAAGTCGCTGCCGACGCAGGATGGCGTCGACGAGGTGCTGGTGCCAGGCGATCCGCAACAGCGCATACTGGCAGACCGCAGCGCTCACGGTATACCCATTCCACCGGGGACGTGGGACAAGATTGCGGTGTGCGCCGAGCGCTTCGAACTGACCCTGCCCACGGAGACCACCTGATGCCTGACGAATCTCTGATCGCTGTGTTCATCGACTTCGAGAACCTGGCGATCGGCCTGCGGCCGCAGAAATTCAACCCCGAGGTGATTCTGCGGCGCTTTCTCGAGAAGGGCCGTATCGTGCACAAGCGTGCCTACTGTGACTGGGGTGGGTACCGCAACGAAGTACGGGACCTGCATACTCACGGGATTGAGTTGATCGACATCCCACAGACGCGGGCGAGCGGCAAGAACTCGGCCGACATCCGCATGGTGGTCGACGCCATCGACCTGAGCTACGCCAAGGACCACATCGATACGTTTGCTCTGGTTACGGGGGACAGCGACTTCTCGCCATTGGCGTCCAAACTGAAGGAGAACGATCGGCGCGTCCTGGGGTGCGGCGTACGGAAGTCGACGTCGGATCTGCTGATCAACAGCTGTGACGAGTTCATCTTCTACGACGACCTGGTGCAGAAACAGGAAGAACGGCGGGAGCGCCGGAAGCCGGCGGCCAAGCCGAAGGCGAAGACCAAGGCGAAGACGAAAGCCAAGAAGGAAGAGGCGCAGACGCCGCAGCAGGAGGAGGCCCTCGACAGAGTCGTACAGATCGTGGCTTCCCTCGAAGACGACTACGATCCTCTGTGGAGCTCGCTGGTAAAGCAGACGCTGCGCCGGGTTGAGCCGGGCTTCAACGAGAAGCGCTACGGCTTCCGCAACTTCAATGCCCTGCTGGAAGCGGCTGCCGAGGCGGGGTATGTGTCACTGGAGCTGGATCAGAGCCGCGGCAATCACAAGGTGCGGCTGAAGACCTGAGGGTCGATCCGATAAACTGTCTTCCTCCCGCGCCTCGATCGCGTTCTACACTGCGGTCGGGGCGTCTTCGTTTCTTACGCGTCTCCAGTGCAGCCACTGGGCGGCGATCAACAGCAGTGGCACCACCTGACGCAGGCCGAGCACGTTCAGGTTGTTGGCGAATTTCACCCACAGAAACCACAGATCGAAGCCGGCGGACAGGTCGTATCCTTCCGGGCGGGTCAGCGTCAGCAGGCGACTCTCGACGGTGAGCAGCAGGTCAGCCACGTGCCACAACGCCAGGGTGGGCGTAGCGACGCAGAGCCAGCGCAGCCGATCCGAGCGGGGGAGTGACGGCACGAAGCTCCACACCGTCAGGTAGAGGACGGTGTTCCAGGTGAGCAGGGCCGGCGCCAGGGATCCAGCGACGTCAGCCGGGGTCCAGTGCCATCGGAGGGTCGGGGCAACAGATGTGAATTCAAGGGTCTGACCGTGAGGCGTCACCTGGTTCCACAAGGATTCCGTCACTGCTGACACTGCCCCGGCCCACAGGGGGCAGGACGGGCCAGGCCAACAGGTTCCAGATGAGGAAGGCGGCGAAGGCGCGTAGCGCCAATCCGATCGTCATCGAGCTGACGTCACACGGCCGAGGTACCGCAACCACAGCAGGAAGACGGCGACCACCATGATCCCCTGGGCGATCTGGTCATGGGCCAGGGAGATATGCTCGGGGAAACGGACCAGCACGTAGAGCAGGCCATCGACGCGCAGCAGATTCAGGAAGAAGAGCAGCGGCAGGTAGCAGGCCAGGGCTCGGCCTCGGACCGCCCACGCAGCCGGCACGGCCAGCACGCCTGCGAGGATCAGAAACAGAGCTTCCACGCCGTTGCAGCCGGCGGCGACGAGGACCGCCGTGCCTTCGGAAGCGAGGACGGATACACCCCGTTGCTCGACAGGAAAAGGCAGCAGCACTGCCGCCAGGTACCCGGACGCGACGGTGACGGCATGGGTCAATGGGCGTTCGAGATAGCGGTTGGTCGTGCGTCGCTCGAGCTGGTAGATGCCGTGGAGTACGCCCAGGTAGACGAGGAAGAGCAGAGCGACGCGCACGGGGGGCTTGATAGTCGGGATCACGGAACCTGAAAAAGGCGTGGGAACGGGCCGAGCGTCAAACGCGGCCACAGTATCCCACAGTTCCACTGCTGGACCGACCCACCCGGTTCGCATATGATCCTCTCGCATCTGCAAACGATTGGGAAAACTTTCGGCCCGCGCTGGGCGGGCATTTCAGCGGCGTGGGCTTCTTTCCGTGCGGGACGACGCAGACACTGAAATATGAGCCAACCGTGCAGACCCTGACGGCACTGGTCGTGGCCCTGGGGCTGAGCCTGTTTCTCAACTTCGTCGGTGTACGCAGCTACATCCTTCTGGGCGAGTACTCTGGATTCGCCGACCACTTCAACACGGTGGGCGTCATCTTCCTGCTGTTTCTCGTCACCGCCTTCGCTCTCCTGCTCGGCACGATCGTGCCTCGCTTGCGTCTGGCACCGTCATCGCTGGCTCTGATCTACGCCGCCCTGATGGTTGCCACGGTCATACCGACGATGGGTTTCGGTGGGTACTTCATCCCGCTGCTAGCCGGGGCCATCTACTACGCGACACCGGAGAACTACTGGCAGGGCATGTTATGGGACCTGCTGCCGGACTGGCTGCTGGTCAAGGATCGCGATCTCGTGCGGCGTCTGTTCGAGGGGGCCGCTGCCGGCGAGAGGGTCCCCTGGGAGGTTTGGATCCTTCCGAGCATGATCTGGGCGGCATTCGTCGTCGCCTTCTTCTGTGTCAGCCTGTCCCTCATCAGTCTCGTGCACCATCAGTGGTCGCGGGAGGAACGCCTGGTATATCCGCTGGCAACAACCCCGTCGCTGATGGTCGAGTCGTTGCGGGATCCGGCCTCGAGCTTCCTCAAAGAGAAGCTCCTGTGGCCGGGATTCTTCATCGCCTGGTCACTGCCCACGCTGCGCATGCTCGAACGCATCTACGATCTGGAAACGATCCGCGGCGTCGGCATTCCCTCGTTCCAGATCCCGCTCCGTGATCTCGGCGTGACCTTCAATCTGAACACGGACCTGCTCGTCGTCGGCCTGAGCTACCTGATCAATCTCAATGTGCTGTTCAGCGTCTGGTTTCTGCAGATCGTGGCATCCCTCGAGGAGGGGCTGCTGGGGTGGGCGGGGGTCATGGCCCCCCTGCCGGCACAGCCACACGTAGGGGGGTCGGTGTTGATGGCGCATCAGCAGGTGGGCGCCCTGCTGTTCATCGCCCTGTCATCGCTGTGGATCTCACGGGGGTATCTCAAGCAGCAGTGGCGTCGTGTGGTCAGCGGGGAACCATCACCCGACTCGCATCTGCTGTCGCCACGGTCCAGCGCCATCATGGGGATCGGAGGACTGACTTTCATGACGGTGTTTCTGTATGCCACGGGACTCCCCGCTCTGTGGAGTCTGGCCTTCGTCTGTGTCGCCCTGCTGATGTTCTTCGGCACCGCACGGGTTCTGGCACAGACCGGCGTCAGCCGTCTGCGCGCGCCCTATGCCGTGGCGCCGGTGTTCACCAACCTGTTCGGTACGGCCACCTTCGGCCATTCCGGACTGGCGGCTATGGGGTTGAGCTACGTGTGGGCCGGAGATATCCAGCTGTTTCACATGGGTACGCTGGCCCACGCTTTAAAGGTGTGTGAGCCCGAGAGTCTGCGGATTCGGCCACGCACGCTGATCCTGTTTCTCTTCGCCGCTCTGTTCGTCGGGCTGGCGACGACGATCTACTACTACGTATCGATGGGGTATCATCACGGCCTGCTCCACGGATACGTGTGGTATTACATCATGTCACCCCAGCTGCACTGGGGCTGGGTTGTCAACGCCATGAACAACCCGAATCCGCCACAGTGGGCCTGTCATCTTTTTCTCGTGATCGGCGCCGGCACGGCCGGATTGCTCTCCTGGGCGACGCACAACTTCGTCGGCTGGCCACTGCAGCCGGTGGGGCTGGCCTTCGCACTGACCAACACGGTGCGGATCGACTGGTTCGGCATCTTTCTGGCCTGGCTCGTCAAGGGAGCGCTGCTGCGCTACGGCGGCATCGTCCTCTACCGCAAGGTGCGGCCCTTCTTCATCGGTCTCATCCTCGGTTCGTGTGTCGGCGTGGGTGGCGCCTCGCTGTTCAATTCGTTCTACCGTTTCTGACGGTCTGTTTCCCGCGTCTGAGGGATGAGCTACCATACATGAGAAGGACGTCAGAACCCAGGGGGACTCGCTTGCGCCGTGCCAATCTCATTCTGCTCACCCTCGCCGCACCGGCGGCCGAGTGACTGAGCGTCTTCGCAGTACCCATCGACCGACAGTCGTGGCAACCGCTGTCTGGTATGCGGTCTTCGCTCTCGGAGCCACGGCGGCTGCGGACACCACGGAGGGTGACATTCCGCGCAGCGCCTGGCCGGCCAGTTGGTTCGAGCCACCCGGGACCGCTGCACAGACGGGTCTGTCGACGTTCCAGCAGTCACCGATGCTCGATGCGGCCGTCGCTGCCGGAGACCTGCCCCCGGTGGAGCAACGTCTGCCCGACGATCCGATCGTCGTGGAGCCATACGAGGGGATCGGTGTGTACGGTGGTACGGCCTCTGTCTTCGACGGGGGATGGGATCTGCTCAACCCACCCGGTGGCGCCTTCCGGGTCTGTCCGCAACTGCAGCTGAACCTGCCCAACTACGCAAAAGGGGCCGAGTTCTCTGACGGCGGCCGGACGCTGACGATCGACCTGCGGCCGGGCGTCAGGTGGTCGGACGGCCATCCGCTGAGTTCCGAGGACTTCGAGTTCGACCTGCTCCATATCGAGTTCAATAACCAGATCACACCGGTGGTCACGCCCATGCTGCAGGGCGCGACGCTGGAGATTCATCACGACTACTCGTTCAGTTACCACTTTCCTGAGCCGCAACCGCTCTTCTTGAAAAAGCTGGCCCACTCCGGCGACAACTACCTGGCGCCGGCCCATTTTCTCAAGCGCTATCACCCCGACTTCACCGACGTTGAACAACTCACGCGGGAGGCTGAAGAGCTCGGCGTCGAGGACTGGCGCAAGTACTTCGAAGTGGTCAACAGCACACGCGACCTGCTCGTGTTCCACCGGCCCGTGCTCAGTCCCTTCATGATCATCGACAAGTCGTCGACGCGCAGTCGATTCGAGCGCAATCCTTACTACCCGAAGGTTGATCCGGCGGGCAACCAGCTGCCCTATATCGACTACATCGAGACGCAGAAGGTGGAGAGCGCCGAGATCAAGGCGGCGAAGGCGTCAACGGGGCAGGTGACCTTTTCGGGCCGCCAGTTCATGACGGCGGACATTCCACTGTTCAAGCGGTTCGAGAAGGACAACGGCTACAGCACCTACATCTGGCCTCGTCCCTATGGCTCGGATGTAGTGTTCCAGATGAATCTCACCCATCCCGATGAGCGGTTGCGGCGCGTATTTCAGGACGTACGATTCCGGCGGGCACTGTCGCTGGCCATCGACCGGGACGAGATCAACGATATCGTCTACTTCGGTCAGGCCGTGCCACGTCAACTTACGGTGGTGCCATCGAGCCGTTACTTCGAGCCCGAGTTCGCCCGGGCCTATGCGGATTTCGACCCCAGGCGGGCCGGTGCACTGCTGGACGAGATGGGTCTCGCCGATGTCGACGGCGATGGTGTGCGTGAGGGCGTCGATGGCAAACCGCTGAATATCACCCTCGAATACACCCTCGGAGAGACGCCCAAGCAGCCGACGGTAGAGCTCGTCACGGCGCACTGGGCGGAAGTGGGAGTGCAGGTCAGCCGCAAGCAGATCAGCGGCGGTCTGCAGAGTACACGCGCCAATGCAGGACTCATGGACATGGCCATCTGGCACGCCGACCGCAACGCCGACATCCTGTTTCCCATCGAGCCCTTCTGGTACGTACCGATGCATGTGGGGCAGGAGCCCCTGCTGTTTTCGCGGTGGGCGCGGTGGTACCTGTCCGGTGGCACGAAGGGCAGAGAACCACCGCCACAGATCAAACAACTGATCGAATGGTGGCAGATCCTGAGGCGCACAGATGACCTGGAGGAGCGGGTCGATATGGGCAAACGAATCCTGCGCAGTCAGGCGGAGAACATCTGGTCCATCGGCGTCATCGGGCTGGGACCGCATCCCGTCGTCGTCAAGGACGAGTTGAAGAACGTACCTCGACAGGGGTACTGGGGCTGGGACTCACGCTGGTCGTGGCCCTACTATCCCGAGACCTGGTACCTGCAGCCCGACGGAAGCAGTAACTAGTGCCGTGTAACGAAAGACAGTTTGCGATTTTCGATCTTTTTCAATTTGGCGTCAGATGGGTTTGAGTTTCTCCACCGAGTGTATTTACGAAGAGC
>PBSR01000179.1 GCA_002726335.1 Gemmatimonadaceae bacterium | reverse complement strand
CCTCTGTCGGCATGCCTTTCATGGTGACTGGAACTACACCATCCGGCCGACGGCAGACCCATGAAACGCACCCCTTATTCATCCGTGAGCCCTAAGGCCCACATTCCAGCAATCGTGACCGAGACAACCACACAGGAGGCCGGGCGCCAGGTATTCTACGCCATCCTCGGCGAGCCCATCCCGAAGAACACGGCCCTGCTGCGTACGGCGGAGGAGTACCGCCATTTCCGCAGCATTTACCTGGCCCAGAAGCAGCTCAACAAACTCATCGAGGACTCCCAGCTGGCGGCCGAGGTACGGCTGATCATGATCGACCGCACCTCCGACATCCCGCGCAAGCTCTGGGACCTGTCGACGGCCACCTGTGCCATCATCTTCGGCCCCAACTTCCCGCGCCTGTCCGAAGCCACGATCCGTCTGTGGGCCACCTCGGGTCAGGATCGTTACATCGTCGTCTGCCACAACCCGAAACGGGCGCTGTTCCGCTACGAGCGTCTGCGCCAGTTCGGCAACGACCTCAACGTTCGCGGCTACTCGTCAGCCGCCAACGACGCCGAGACGAGGGACTTCTGGCAGAGCTTCTTCGACGACGAGCTGTGCCCCCTCATCCGGGAGAAGGCGGCCAACTTCACCGGGGACGATCTGGCCGCGGCCGAGAAACTGCTGACCCGGGAGGAAGCGTCCCAGGCGCTCAACTCCGACCCGGAGACCATGGAGCTGCTGCCCGGCTTCCCGCACGTGGCTCGCCAGGCCATCGCCGCCATCGACGCCGACAAGTCGCACACGGTTGTTTCGCGTATCGTGCAACCCGACGGACCGCTGACGGCCACCATCGTGCACACCGCCAATCTTGCCCGCTACGGCGCTCGCCAACGGATCGAAACCTTGCCGAACGCGCTGGCCATGATCGGCATGGAAGAGACCCGGCAGATCCTGACGGGCCGCGCCATGAGCGAACTGGTCAAAAAGGTGGACCAGGCCGGTTTTGTCGCCAAGGATTTCTTCGCCCACAGCGTCAGCACCGGCTACATGGCGCAGCTGCTGCAGCTCGATGTCGAGTCCCCCTCGCCGCGGCAGCAGGAGGTGCTCAAGGCGCTGTCCCTGCCTCCCTTCATTCTCGATGTGCTCAAGCGCTTTGGTGTCTACAGGAAGTTCAAGGATGCGCACGCTGCCTTCGATCCGTTCACCGCCGGCATCCTGCACGACGTGGGCAAGGTGATGAACACCGTCTGCTATCAGGACACCTACCCTCTCGTGCTCTACGAGATCGAGCGTAGCAAGTGGCAGACACGCCTGCTCGATTGCGAACGCGCCGTCGTCGGGGATCTGCAGCACCCGGTCACCTCCGGCGCCCTGCTGGAAAGCTGGGAGGTGTTCCCCCGTCTCATCGAGCCGATCCGCAACCATCACCAGATCGATGAGAACAGTGCTCCCGAGGCTGCCCTGGTGTCGCTGGCCAACCTGCTCGTGAAGGGCATGTTCCCCTTCCCCCGGGTCATCTCGATCCCGGAGGACTATCGCTCCGTCCACCTGTACCCGGCCTCTGATGCGTTCCCCCTCACCAACCCGCTGCCGGCGCTGTTCCACAAGCACGCCACCTGGTTCGAGCAGGGGTATGACGAGTTGGAGCTGACCCCCGACGAAGTCGAGACCGGCCGCTACCGCAAGGCCACCCTGGATGCCCTCATCGAGGTCGCCCAGGACGCCGTGGAAAAAGATCCCGTCGCCTACTCCGAGGCGCTGTCGGCGCAGAATCCCGAACTGATGGATCTGGTCGAGTGGACGGATGTCTCCGCCGGTGACTGGCTCGCCTTCAGCCTGCTGCTGCGCCACACCATCACGGACACGGTCCACCGCCTGCTGGCCAGCACCGGCCGCTGACCTTTCGCGGCTCGAAGAATCCTCCGTGTGTCCCCCTCGCTGGCTGCTCGTCGGCTCGTTTCTTTTCGTCGTCGCCCTCTCCCTCGTCGCCTGCATGGGTCCCACCGTGTTCACCCTGACACCCGAGCGCGCTTCGCGCACCCAGATCGTCGTACCCGATTCTCCCTCGCCCACCCAGACGGGTGCCGCCGAGCTGCTCGCCGAACATCTCGGTAGCCTGCTCGGCGCCGACCTGCCCATCGTCGGCGTCGACGCACCCTCGCTGGATGGCGAAATCCTCATCGGTCCCAGTTCCCGTACACGTCAGCTCGGAGTCGATATCGATGTCGATTCGCTGGGCGAGGACGGCTTCCTTCTGCGTACGGTGGCCGGACGGCTCGTCATCATCGGCGGCTCGGAAAAAGGGGCCGTGTATGGCGCCGCGACCTTCCTCGAGGAGCATCTGGGCTTTCGGTTCTACGCGGCGGATGCTTTCGTCGCGCCGGATGTCGACCGCTTCGAGATCCCCGACGGGCTCGACATCACCTGGATTCCCCCCATCGAGTTTCGCGAGGATTTCTACCGCGGCGTCTGGGACCCGGCCTACCAGGAGTGGCACAAACTCGACCGGCACGTCGAAGAGTGGGGACTGTGGGTGCACACCTTCGCCGGCCTGGTACCACCCGACGAACACTTCGAGGCTCATCCCGAATGGTTTGCCGAGGTCGACGGCCGGCGCATTCCGAACGGCCAGCTGTGCCTGACGAACGAGGCCATGTTCGATGTCCTCGTCACCAACCTGCGACAGCGGATCGAAGCCGAGCCGGACAAGAAGTACTGGTCCGTGAGCCAGAACGACACCTACGGCTTCTGCACCTGCGACCGCTGCGCCGCCATCGATGCCGAGCAGGAGGCGCATTCCGGCTCTCTCATCGACTTCACCAATCGCGTCGCGGCGCAGTTTCCGACCAGGACGATCTCGACGCTGGCCTATCAGTACTCCCGCAAGGCGCCGAAGCACCTGCGTCCTGCCGACAACGTCCTCGTCGTGCTGGCCCCCATCGAGCTGAACCGGTCCCAGCCGGTGGCCAGCGACCCCTCTGCTGCCGCCTTCCGAGCGGAGCTCGAGGATTGGGCCAGGGTCACCGACCGCTTGCTGATCTGGGACTACGTCATCCAGTTCTCCAACCTCGTCAGTCCCTTCCCCAACCTGCGGGTCCTGCAACCTAATCTTCAGTATTTCGTCGACAACTCCGCCGTCGCCCACTTCCAGCAGGGCAACCGCGAGATCGGCGGCGAGTGGGCTGAACTGCGCGCCTACCTCATCGCCAAGTTGTTGTGGAATCCGAAGGTGAATGTCGAGGCTCTCATCGACGACTTCCTCGCCGGATACTACGGTGCCGCCGCCCCGCACCTGCGCAGCTACATCGATACCCAGCATGAGGCCCTGGCCGCCTCCGGAGCAGGCCTTGGCATCTTCGGCAATCCCATCGGCGCCTCGAAGAGTTATCTCACGCCGGAACTGATGGCGACCTACAATGCGCAGTTCGACGACGCCGAGCAGGCCGTGGCCGGCGCGCCGACCCATCTGCAGCGTGTACACTGGGCGAGACAGCCATTGCACTTCGCCTGGCTCGAGCAGGCCAAGACGAGAGCCAGCGGCGAAGACGGCCTGTTCGAACGGGATGCCGCCGGAAACTGGCAACCACGCGAAGAAATCCTGACCCGCCTCGACGACTTTGTCGCCCTGGCCGAACAACAGGGCGTCACGCGCGTCCACGAGTGGCACACGACGCCGGTCGAATACGGCCAGCGCTACCGACAGGTCCTCGAACGCGTCCCCGTCGATCACCTGGCCGTAGGCCGCCCCATCCGCTTCACCATCCCCTTCAGCCCCAAGTACCCGGCGGATGGCGCCGCCACCCTGGTGGACGGCCTGCACGGCCCCATCGACCACAGCTTCGCCTGGCTCGGCTGGGAAGGCGAAGATCTGGAGGCCGTCATCGACCTCGGCCAGGATGCAACCGTGTCCCGAGTTCGTATGGACTTCCTGCAGTCCACGGGCTCGTGGATCTGGCTGCCGCTACAGCTGGAAGTGGACCTGTCCCACGATGGCACGACCTGGGAGACAGTAGGGCTGGTGAAGGCCAGCGCCGACGAGCATCAGGGCGCAGTATTCACCGAGAGCTTCGCCGTAGAATTCACCCCACGCTCCGCCCGCCACATCCGCGTACGCGCCAGCAGCCGACAGATCTGCCCCGACTGGCACATCGGCGCCGGCGGCCCGTCCTGGATCTTCACCGACGAGATCGTAGTAGAGTAGCTGCACACCGGGGCGCACTACTCCGGCCGTGCAGCCGTCCGCCCCTGATCCCCCAGAGACCGCGAAGCGGGCTCGCCAGCCGGACACTAGACCCCCAGATCCCCAATCTGCTTTTCCTGCCCAAGCGACGCAGGCACTCCCGCCTCTCCGGTGTCGCGGCGTGGGCCGAGGCGCATTACGCCGGCCAGTCCAACCGTCCAGTCCTGATCCCCCAGAGACCGCGAAGCGGGCTCGCCAGCCGGACACGAAACCCCCAAGTTATCCGCTCCCCCGGACATTCCGGCGTACGCGCCGAGGCCCACGCCGCGGCGCCGGAGAAAGCCGAGAGAACCGCGTTCACACCGGCGTACGCACCGAGGCCCACGCCGCGGCACCGGAGAAAGCCAGGAGACCCCCAACATGGCCGCCCACATCGACGCTCACCTGCACCTGTCCTGCGACGGCGAGACCGGCTTGCAGCTGCTGGCCGATCTCGACCTGAAGCTGCTCAACATCTCGGTGCCGCAACCGGACCGGCAGAAGTGGCGGGCCCGCGCCGCCAGGTTCCGCACTCTGGCCGAACAACACCCCGATCGCTTCGCCTGGGTGGCCGGCTTCGACCTGCCCACCTGGGATGCCGACGGTGATCTCGAGGCCGACTACGCCGATCGTGTCATCGCCGGCCTGCAGGGCGATCTGACCGCTGGTGCCGTGGGTGTGAAGATCTGGAAGAACGTCGGCATGGAGGTGATCAAGCCGTCGGGTGAGTACCTGATGGTGGACGATCCTCTCTACGATCCGATCTACGACTACCTCGAGTCGCAGGGCACGACCTTGCTGCTCCACATCGGCGAACCCCGGTCCTGCTGGATGCCCCTCGACGATCCCGAGGATCCACACTACGGCTACTACACCAGCAGCCCGCAGTGGCACATGTACGGCCGCGATGACGTGCCCTCGCACGAGGACATCATCAACGCCCGCGACCGTATGGTCGCCGGCCATCCGCAGCTGCGTGTCGTCGGCGCCCACCTGGCCAGCCTCGAGTACGACGTCGACGCCATCGCCCAGCGTCTCGATGAGTTTCCCAACTTCGCCGTCGACACCTCGGCCCGACTGCTCGACATGGCCCTGCAGGACCACGACAAGGTGAAGTCCTTCGTCGAGCACTACCGCGACCGCATCCTCTTCGGCACCGATCTCGTCGATGACACGCCGTGGTCAACGCTCTCCGCCGACGAGGTCGCCCGCAAGGGGCCGGCCACGCAGGAACGTATCGCGGCGGAGCTGGCCTGGTACGGACATGAGGGTGACATGGACATCCGCGATCGAACCGTGCGCGGCCTGGGTCTGGCTGACGATGTGTTGTCCGATGTGGTCTGCGGCAATGCCCAACGCTGGTATCCCGGCCTGTGAACGACACGCTCACCCTCGCCGACGTCACGCGTGATCCGTCGCTGCTGACAGCGGCACTGCACACCGGCGACGGCACACCCTTCACGGGCCGGGCACTGCTGGCCGACGACGCCCCGGCTCTGGGCCGCTACTTCGACGGCCTGTCACAGGCCGTACGTGACATGTACGCCCCCCACCCGCTGAACGCCGAGCACGCCAGCCAGATGTGCGGCGAGCTCAACTACGAGAACCTGCTCCCCTTCCTGGCACTGATCGACGCTCCCCTGCCGCAGGATGTGGCCGCTTATTTCCTCCTTCACATCGGCCTTCATGACGGCGACCGCCGGCGCTACATCGACCATGGTCATCCCCTCATCGATGAACAATGCTGCACCCTGGCCCCGTGCGTGGCCGATGCCTGGTTATCGCGTGGTCTCGGCAGCGGCCTGTTCCCCCACGTGGCGGCGTCTGTGAGGCGCCTCGGACACAAGCGCATCGTGCTGTGGGGCGGCGTCCGGGAGGACAACCCGCGGGCCCAGCACTTCTACCGCAAGTTCGGCTTCCGCCACGTGGGCGGCTTTGCCGCCGGCGGTGTCAGCAACCTCGACATGGTCCTCGATTTGTGACGCAGGTGGACGATGTGGCGGCGGCCATGGCTGCCGTGGGCCTGACCGCCGATCAGCGCGTCACCGACCTGACGGGGCGGGACCGGGCAGCCTTCCGCCGCTTGGTCGGCTGGGATCCGGGTGGTCCCGTCGTCGCATCACCTACGCCAGAAGAATGTGCGGCCCGCCAGACTCGGGAGGCGTGGAAGACGCCCCGTCTCGGCCGGGACCGCGAGAAACCCCGCCTGCTGTTCCGCGGTACCGAGATCGACCGGGCACGCCGTGCTCTGGCTGCTGGCAACGCCCCGGCATGGCTCGAGGGCCTGCCGGTCCTGGCCAGGCAGGTGGCCGACCTGGGGGTGGATCGTCTGCTGGCTCTCATCCCGGAACGGGCGCCCTGGAACGCCGCCGGCTCCTTCTGTCCGGCCTGTTTCGGTGACCGCAGTGACACCGCCATCCATGCCCCCTTCTGGCGCTGGCA
The DNA here is from genome assembly GCA_002726335.1 of Gemmatimonadaceae bacterium. Next base: position 1,161 of record PBSR01000179.1, on the reverse strand, counting down.
GGTCTCCAAGCCCGACTCCATTTCCTGCCCGTACTGTGACACCCGGTTCCCTCACACCGACTTCCCGGAAGAGGGCCACCTCGAACTGCCGCGTCTCGGCCTGTCGTACGCCTTCTACCTGACGCCCGAAGAGCGGCAGCGCGACTGGCGGGACGGCACCGGGGCCAGCAGTTTCGGCGGCGGCCCCACCCATGTCTCGCTGTCCGGCGAGGCGGAGCGGTGCGCCCTCAACTGGCTGCTCGGGCAGCTCGAACCCATGGCGCTGGCGGCGGCTGTGACGGGTGACACAGACGTGGGGGATGCGGTGCGCGCTGTGTTTCTGCGTCTTGCCGACGTCTTCCCACAATACCCTCTCTACACCTATCGCCAGGAGTACTACGACTGCGAACCGGCCTTCGCCGTCGAGCACTGCAACGACATGCCCGCCGCCTTCCGGCGCGCCGCCTTTGAGTCCACCTACTGCCGCGGCGACGGCACGGTCGGGTCCTGCCACTACCCGAATGCTGAGTGGGGGTGCTCCCGGCTGGCGCGGGAGAAGGCCTCTCACGGTCAGCTGTTCCTGGCCCTCATGCACGCCTGGGACCTGGTGGCCGACGGTTGCTCCGACGAGGAGGGGGACCGTGTCGAGAGGAATCTGTTGATGGAGTACTTCCTCGACGTGAAGGGTCTGACCCGTCGCCTCGACAACAAGTCGGGTCCGGGAACAGCGGCCCGTGTCGCCGCTGGACTGTTGTGGGGGGACGAGGAGGAAGTCGCCGAGGGTGTCGAGAGATTCCATCGACTGCTGGCCACGCAGTTTTACGATGACGGATCGTGGAAGGAAACACCGATCTATGGCGCCAAGGCCCTGGTCGAAGGCCTGTGGGAAGTCCCCGAGCTGTTGCGCCAGCGCGGCATGTATGACGAAGTACCGCTACTGCGACGCACCTTCGAGGTCTACGCTGCCACCGCCACTCCCTGCGGCACCCAACCCGCCCTCGATGACAGCGCCGTCGACTTCAGTCTGCCCGCCCATCTGCGCGACCTGGCGCGGTTGCGGTTCGGCCTCTCGGTGCCGTACCCGCCACAACGACTGCTGGCCTTCGGTCACCAGCGTTCCGGGCGCAGCGGCTTTGGCGGGTACGTGCCGCGACTCGACATGGTGCCCGACAGCGACGGCGG
>PBSR01000178.1 GCA_002726335.1 Gemmatimonadaceae bacterium | reverse complement strand
CTACCGACGCGAGGAACTGGTCGGGTTGCTCGAAGAGACCGGGTTTGCCATCCACGATGTACGGACCTGGGGATTTCCTCTTGGACGCGTCTACCACAAGCTGCTCTTCGGGCCTTGGGTGAAGCGGACGGCGTCGATGGCAGCCGGAGAACGTGACCAGCGCACCGATACCAGAGCCGCGGGCAACCGGCAACTCGTCGAAGCGGTGGCGGGTCTGTTCCGTTTCGACCAGTTGTTTTCGAAGTCCTCCTTGGGGCGTGGCATCATCGTCAGCGCCCGCAAGCGCTAGTGTGGAAGGGATGAGGCTATGGTAGACATCGGTGTTATCGGTTTCGGTTACTGGGGCCCGAATCTGGTGCGCAATCTCGCCGCACTCAACCAGGCGCAGTTGCGTGTCGTCTGTGACAGGTCCGCCGAACGACTGCAGGCAGTAGGAAGGCTGTATCCGGGAGTCGACCTCATCGAATCCGTTCCCGAACTGCTCGGGCGCAACGACATCGACGCCGTCGTTGTGGCAACTCCCGCCGATACTCACTTCGAACTGGCCCGCAACATCCTCGCGTCCGGGCGTTCGGTTTTTGTCGAGAAACCCCTTGCGGGCAGCACCGCCGAATGCGAGCAGCTGATCGACCTGGCGTCGCAGAAGAATCTGGTATTGATGGTGGGGCACACCTTCGAGTACAACGCCGCTGTCGAGTACGTAGACGACCTCATCGCCCGCCGCGATCTGGGACAGATCTACTACATCTATTCACAGCGACTCAACCTCGGCGTCGTCCGGCGTGACGTGAACGCCCTGTGGAATCTGGCTCCCCACGACATCTCCATCGCCCTTCGCTGGCTGAAGAAGGAGCCGGTGCGAGTCTGCGCCAGGGGCTACACCTATCTGCAGTCCGGCGTCGAAGATGTGGTCTACCTGGACCTTGAATTTGATGATGGTGTTGCGGTGCACATACACGTGAGCTGGCTCGACCCCGGAAAGGTGCGACGCACAACCGTCGTCGGCAGTCGGAAGATGGTGGTCTATGACGATGCCAGCACGGAGGCCAAGATCCAGGTCTTCGACAAGGGCATCGACCGCGAGCCCATCGCCACGGAGGGTGCACCGTACGCGTCCCTGGGCGAATTCGACTCCTTCGGCAAGTTTCAACTGACACAGCGGGCCGGGGATCTGCTGATTCCGAAGATCGATTTCACAGAGCCGCTGAAACGGGAGTGCAGTCACTTCGTCGACTGCGTACGCGATGGAGCACGGCCGCTGACCGACGGGGAGAGCGGACTCCGTGTCGTGAGGATCCTGGAGGCGGGGACCCAGTCGCTGCGTCAGGGCGGTATCGCCATAGACCTCGAAGCCCGCTAGGGGAGACTGACTCGTGTACCGAAACAACAAGATCGGACTCGCTATTCCGGCGTACAACGAGGAACGGCTCATCGGTCCAACCCTCGACTCCATTCCGGACATCATCGACGTCATCTACGTGGCCAACGACTGCAGTACGGATGATACGGCGCAGGTAGTTCGGCAACGTGCGGCGAAGGACCCGCGCATCGTTCTCATCGAACATGAGACCAATCAGGGGGTCGGTCAGGGCATCATCTCCGGATATCTGGAGGCCAGCGAGGCAGGCTGTGACATCTGTGTTGTCACCGGCGGCGATCACCAGATGCCGATGGAGCAGATTCCGAGGCTGCTGGATCCCATCGTCGATGACACGGCGGACTACACGAAGGGCAATCGCTTCATGATGCCCGACGACGGGCTCGAGGACATGCCGATGACCCGCATGTTGCCGAACGCCATCATCTCCTTCATGACGAAGATGGCCTCCGGCTTCTACAAGATCTTCGACGTCGTCGACGGCTTCACGGCCATCTCCAAGCGTGCCATCGACCTGATCGACTGGGACAGCGCCTGGAAGGGCTACGGCTATCCGATGGATTTTCTCGTTCGGGTCAACGCCTATGGCCTGCGCTGCAAGGACATCCCGCGCCGGGCAATCTACCTGCAGGGGGAGCGGCAGTCACAGATCAAGGGTCTTCCCTATGCGATGAAAGTTGCGCCCATGCTGGTGCGCGGATTTTTCTGGCGACTGTTTCTCAAATACCTGATCCGCGACTTCCATCCGCTCTTCTTCTTCTACCTCTTCGGTCTGCTGTTCCTGCCCATGGGTGTCATCTTCGGCGGTTTTCTCGTCTATCAACAGTACATCGGCGTCGGCGTCAGCGGACCGCGTGCGGTGGTTTGTGCCCTGATGATCATGATGGGGTTGCAGTTTTTGCTGTTCGCCATGCTCTACGACATGGAAGAGAGCAAGTGACGCGAACATGCTGAGGTACGGAGTCATCGCGGACGGCAGTCTGCGGATGGCCTATGAGAAGGGTGAGGTGAAGGAACGGTACTGGAATCCGGGCGACATCTTCGACGAGGTACACGTGTTGACCCTTGCCGATGACGACATCGAGCCGGAACGGGTCCAGGTGATGGCAGGCAGGGGGAGGCTTCAGATTCATCCCATCGGCAAGCCCCGACCTCAGGATCTTCTGACGCTGAGACGACGAGCAGCGGACACGCTGCGTCAGGTCGCGCCGGACATCATCCGTGGTCACGGACCCTTCCTGCAGGGGTATTACGCGGTGTGGGCGGCGCAGCGGCTCGCCGTGCCGAGTTTCGTTTCGATCCACGACGACATCAGCATCTACCGGCGGTTCTGGACTTACGGCGACGGCTACGGGAAGATCACCGCCTACCAGATGGGACTCAAAGCGCTCGGCTGGGAACGTTACGTCTATGCCAATGCGGATCGTCTGGTGCCGAAGTATGAGGCTGCCGGCCGGCTGCTGCGCAAGTCGCGCTACCGGGGAAAGGTGGAGGTGATCTACAATTCGATCCACCTCGAACGCTTCCAGGATCTACGCCCGCGACTGCAACCTGGCGAGCGGTTGCGAATCATCAACGTGGGCCGACAGTTCTCGGGCAAGGATCAGCGGCCACTGATCGAGGCTCTGCGAGAACTCAATGCCGAACTGACGCTCATCGGCGTCGGCCCACTGCGGCAGGCCCTGGTGGCGACGGCCCGTGATGCCGGCGTCGCGGATCGGGTTTCTTTTGTCGACGCCGTACCGAATGCCAAACTGCCAGAGATCTACCAGACTCACCACGTGTTTGCCATGAATATCCTGCAGCCGGGGATCTCGATGACGGTCATGGAAGCCATGGCTCTCGGATTCCCCATCGTCATCAACCGCCCGCGCTGGGAGTCCGAACCGGAGGTGTGCGGACCCTGTGCCCGCATCGTCGATGATGGCGCCAGGGGTTTTGCCGCGGCCTTCGCCGAGTTTCTCAACGATCCCGGAGCAGTGGCCCGAATGGGGGAGCGCTCCCGGGCAGCGATTCGGGCCTATAGCGGCGAGGAGATGGAGCGTCGGGAACAGGATCTTGTCAAGAAACTGATGAGGACACAGAGGCCCGGTGGTTCGGTTGTCGGCAACTGAGGCCGTGAGTCGCGACCTGGACGTGTGTCTGTTGACCACGGGATTTCCCCGTTTCAAAGGGGATCTGTTCGGCAGTTTTGTCTTCGAACTTGCGCGTGGTCTGCACAGGCAGGGGTTGCGCGTCGGTGTGCTTGCGCCGCACGACCGCGGTGCCGCCGCACGGGAGGAAGTGGACGGTATCCTCGTCCGGCGGTTCCGCTATTTTCTGCCGTCCTGGCAGCGACTTGCCTATGGCGGTGGCATGCCGACCAACCTGCGCGAAAGCTGGGGAGCCCGTCTGCAGGTACCGTTCTTTCTGGTCGCGTTCTGGCTGCGGGCATTGGGGATGGCGCGCCGGTCGAGGGTGCTGCACTGCCAGTGGACGATCAGCGGTCTCGTCGGCTATCTGGTGAGTCTGTTGATTCGACGGCCTGTGATCCTCACCGTCCGCGGGAGCGATTTCCACCTCTCCAAGAGCGGCCTCGGGGCCATGGTCAACCGGTTCGTCTACCGGCGTATGGCGTCGGTTCTCGCCGTCAGTGAGGATCTGGCCCGGCAGATCGGGTCTGTGGGTGTGAGTCCGCAACGTCTGCATGTGGTCAGCAACGGCGTCGACGAGCGATTCCACCCGGCCGACAGGGGGATGGCCCGGTCGGAGCTCGGCGTGCCCGCAGCCGAGGTCATGGTGCTCTTTGTCGGACTCCTGGTCCCGGTGAAGGGGCTCGATCACCTCTTCGATGCGCTGCAACTGCTGCATGACCTGCCGCTGACCTGTGTCCTGGTGGGGGATGGTCCACTCCGGGCCGATCTCGAGAGTCGCCTCGCCGGCAGTGAGTTGGAGGGGCGAGTCGTCTTTGCCGGCCGGCGCTCGGCAACGGAGATCCCGAAGTGGATGGCCGCTGCCGACGTCCTCGTTCTACCGAGCCTGTCGGAGGGCCGCCCGAACGTGGTTCTCGAAGCCCAGGCGTGTGCCCTCCCCGTCGTAGCTACCGCTGTCGGCGGCACGCCCGAACTGGTCGAAGACGGCGTGCACGGCCTGCTGGTTCCTCCCGGTGACAGCAACGCCCTTGCCGGTTCTCTGCGCCGACTGGTCAGCGACGAGGATCTGCGTCGTCGGCTGGGAGCCAGCGCCAGACAGCGCATCGACAGTGGCGGCCACACCTGGGATGCCACCGCTCTGCGGACCCGCCAGATCTACGACGGCGTTCTCGCGGAATAAGGCATGTGCGGCATCGCCGGAAAGGTCCACGCCGACCGACAGCGTCCAGTATCGGAGGCCCTCGTGCGTCGCATGTGTGATGCCATGAGCTATCGAGGTCCGGATGACGAGGGCGTACACGTGGAGACGCCGGCGGGGATCGGCATGCGACGTTTGAAGATTATCGACCTCGAGGGTGGACACCAACCGATGGCGAACGAGGACGGCAGTCTCTGGCTCGTCTTCAACGGCGAGATCTACAATTATCGTCAATTGCGGAGTGACCTTGAGCAGCGCGGACACAGGTTCGCCACCGCTTCTGATACCGAGGTCATCCTGCACCTGTTCGAAGAGCAGGACACGGCCTGCTTCAGCCTGCTGCGGGGGATGTTCGCCATCGCTCTCTGGGATCGGCGGCGTTGCCGACTGGTGCTGGCGCGTGATCGTCTCGGCAAGAAGCCGCTGTTCTACGCTCTCAACGAAGAGGGCCTGACCTTCGGGTCCGAACTGAACGTAGTGCTGCAGGATGAGACGATCCCTGCCGAGATCGATGAGCAGGCCATCGATGCCTACCTGAGCTTTCTGTTCGTGCCGCAGCCTCGCACCGCCCTGCGCAGCGTCCGCAAGTTGCCGGCAGGTGCGCACGCCGTCTACGAGGATGGTTCCTTCGACGTGCAGTCCTACTGGTCCGTGCCTGCCATCTCACCGGGGGAGCCCTCTCGGCCAGTGGAGCAGCTGGAGGAGGAGGTCGATGGCCTGCTGACCGATGCCGTGAATGACCGACTTGTCTCCGACGTTCCTCTGGGTGCTTTCCTCAGCGGCGGACTCGACTCGAGTCTGATCACGGCCTACATGTGTCGCGCCGAGGGGGACGTGCGCACCTTCGCCATCGGCTTTGAGGAAGGATCCTTCAACGAACTCGACTACGCACGGCAGGTAGCCGAGGCGTTGGGGACACACCACGAGGAGTTCACCGTTTCCTACGATGTACGCGACCTGATGCCGGATCTGCTCGATCATTTCGGCGAGCCCTTCGCCGACTCCTCGGCGATCCCGGCCTTCCATCTGTCGCGCATGACGCGCCGCGACGTCACCGTGGCTTTGAGCGGTGATGGAGGAGACGAGGTTTTCGGCGGGTACCGGCGCTACACGGGTTGGCTGTGGGCCCGGCAATACCAGCGGTGGACACCGGCACCGTTTCGCCGGGCGGTGGACCGACTGGCGCCGATGCTGCGGGAACCAAGCGTCTACTACGGTCAGAGCCGACGCAAGCGCTTTCGTCGCTTTGTCGAGTTTTCGGCGGCGCTGGAAGAAGATCCGTCATCGAGCTGGGCCTTCTTCCTGTTGCAGGCCGACAAGGCAAGACTCTATACGCCAGCCTTTGCCGAGTGTCTCGAAGACGGAGGGCGGCCACATTCGGCAGCGGACATCGATCTGATGCAGGTCGATCAGGCCACCTACCTGCCCGATGACATTCTCGCCAAGATGGACCGGACGAGTATGGCCTGCTCACTCGAGGTGCGTTCGCCTTTCCTCGACCACCGTCTCGTGGAGTACATGGCGGCAGTACCTCGTCGATGGAAAGTCACTCTACGTGAGCGCAAGATCCTGCTGCGTCGGATCGCCCGGAAGTACCTTCCAGACAGCATCATTGACAGGCCCAAACAGGGCTTCTCGATTCCCCTCAACGGCTGGCTGCAGGGACCACTGCGGGACTGGATGGAAGAGCTTCTGTCGACGCACGCCGTGCGCGACAGGGGGTACTTTGAGCCTCAGGTCGTGCGGACCCTCATCGATGACCACCTGCAGGGCCGCCGGGATCTCAGCCAGCAACTCTGGGCGCTGATGGTGCTCGAGTTGTGGTTGCGCCGCCGGACGAGACGCTAAAGAGATGCCTGAGAAAACGCCGAAGAAGGAGTCGTCCTCGAATGGCGGACGAGCCCTCCAGGTCGTGCTCACGCTCTGGGCACTGGCGATCTTCTACCACTACTACGAGTCCCAGCAGATCTTCAAACTGGCTGGGCAGGTCATCGGGGTGTTTCCGTGATCGAGGTTCTCCTTGCACTGGCCTTGATCGGTGGCGCCACTGGGATCGGTCATCACGCCCTCCACCTCGTGGGTTCTCCCCGCTGCGACCGCGCCGAGACCACCGTTTTCTCCTTCGCTCTGGGCATGGGAACGCTGATGATGCTGACCCTCGCTCTGGGGATGCTGGGGGGACTCTACCGTCCGCTCATCGCCGTGGTCGTCGGCCTGTGGTGCCTGGCGGGCTGGCGACTTCTGTGGCTGCGGGGCGCCTCGTACCTTGCCGGGCTGCGCACCCTTCGCCTGGACCGCCGCTCCCCCTACCTGTGGCTGGGCGGTCTCGCCTGCCTGACCATGGCATTGCACCTCGTGCGTGCCCTGGCGCCACCCCACGGCGCCACCGACCCTCTGGCGTATCAGCTGGCACTGCCCCGCCTCTACCTGATCGCCCACCACCTTGGCTTCGAGCCGACGATCACCGGCGCGCTCTACCCGTCCAACATGGGACTGCTGTACACCGTCGCCCTGGCGCTGCGCAACGGGATCCTGGCTCAGGTTCTGCATCTGTCGCTGGCCTGCGCCGTCTGCGCCGCCGTCTTTGCCGCCGGTCGTCGATACCTGAGCTGGCAGAGCGGCGTGTTTGCGGCTGCGGTCTTCAGTTCCATGCCGGTGATCGTCGTCTTTGCCCCCCAGGGGTATGTCGACGTGGGGCTCTGCTTCTTCCAGTTTGTCGCTCTCTGGGCGGTGGGCAACTGGGCCCGGTCACCCGACAGGCGGGCGTTGGTGCTGGCGGCACTCCTGGCCGGTCTCGCCGCCGGGATCAAGCATCAGGGACTGGCCACACTGGTGGTCGGGGTGCTCGTGCTGGCCTGGCGCCGCCTCGTCGTCGACCGGGACATTCGTGGCGCGCTGGTTGATGTCATGCTCTACACAGGGATCGCCTTTCTGCTCCTAGGCCCCTGGTATGGGCGTGCCTTCTACTACTCGGGCAACCCTGTCTGGCCGCTGGCCAACGGCTGGTTTCACGGATTTCCCTTCGGGGCCCAACCAACGGTCATGTCAGGAGTCGGGGCATCAACGTCGGGCACGTGGTGGCACCTGATGATTCCGCCTGCCAGCTGGTTCCACACGTACGCCCGATCGATGAATCCGTGGTACTGGACGTTCGAACCGGCGGGCTGGCAGAAGGCCATCGGTGTCTACTTCGTCGCACTGCTGCCAGGTGTGCTGTTGCTGCTGGGCCGACGCGTGGTTCTGTACCTGAGTCTGTTCTGTGTCGGGTACTACATCTTCCTGGTGCGCCTGCTGCACATGAACCCCCGGTACGGACTGGTCCTGTTTGCCGTGGCCAGTCTGCTGTGCGGGCTTGTCGCCCACCGCCTGGCCGGATCATCCTGGCGCCCCGTCCGCGTGCTGTTTCTCAGCGGGTTCCTGTTGACGGTCTGTCTCAATCTGGTCTGGGCCTACGCCCTGGCCAGCCCGTACCTGTCGGTGGCGGCGAATGCCGAAGGAAGGGAGATGTTCCTCGCCCGCACCGAGGCCAACTATCGGCTGTTCCGTTTCGTCAACGACAACACACCGAAAGACGCGAAGATCCTTCTGCAGGGCATCGTCAAGGGGTTCTACTGTGAACGGGACTACATCTGGGACCATCCGCATCAGGCGGTTCTGCGCTACGATGCGGCCAGAGGCAACGAGCATCTTCTGCGTCAGTTGCGGCACCTCGAGATCACACACGTGGCGCGCATGATCAGGATCCCACAGGGCCGGGTCGCCATGGGTTATCCGCAGTATTTCACCGATGCGTTCCACGAGGCCTTCCGGCAGCACCATCTGAAACTGGTGTACCGTGACGAGAGCTTCGTCCTGTTCGAGGTGGTCTACCCGGGACGGGAGTCCTAAGTGCCCTGTCTCAGAACGATCCTTGTAT
>PBSR01000177.1 GCA_002726335.1 Gemmatimonadaceae bacterium | reverse complement strand
CGATGGCACCATCGAGTTCCTCGGTCGTCTCGACCAGCAGGCCAAGGTTCGCGGCTATCGGGTGGAACCAGGCGAACTGGAAAGTGTGCTGGATGACCATGATCTGGTGCGCGAGGCCGCCGCTCTGGTCCGTGAAACGCAGGGCGACAAGAAGGAACTGGCCGCCTATGTCGTGTGTCATGGCGATGCCTCGACGAGGGGACCGGTTGACGACGTGGTAGGACAGTTGCGCACCTATCTGAGAGAGCAGTTGCCGGACTACATGGTTCCGGCAACCATCACGATCCTGGACCAGTTCCCCCTCAACGCCAATGGCAAGGTTGACCGCGCAGCGCTCCCCGAACCAGCTGCTGCGGCACAGGACGGCCCCTTCGAGGCACCCCGGAACGAGATAGAAGCGACTCTCTGCCGCCTCTGGTCCGACGTCATCGGTGTATCGCCGATCGGCATACGGGACAACTTCTTCGAGTCGGGTGGCGATTCGATTCAGAGTATTCAGATTGTCTCGCGCGCACGGCAGGAGGGGATCTGGCTGACGCCGCGTCTGATGCTGCGCCACCAGACGGTCGCCGAACTGGCCACCGCCGCCACTGCATCGGCATCGACTGAAACGCCGCTGTTGGCGGACAGAACGGATGGGGTGGAGTGGACGTCGATCCAGAGATGGTTCCACGAACTCGACCAGCCCGAGCCCCACCACTTCAACCAGGCCATACTGCTGGAAGTCGACGACGATCTGGAACCCGACCACCTGCGCCAGGCCATCGAGGCTCTTGTACGACAGCATCCCGCCCTGCGCACGTGCCACCAGAGACACGGCGAAATGTGGTCGCAACACGAGTCTGTCCCGTCCACCTGGGCGGCGATTGAGACCGTGCGACTCGGCGGCTCCTTCGACTCAACCGAGAGACTGGCCTCGGATGTGGCAGACAGGGCTCAGGCGAGCCTGGATCTGGCCTCTGGTGCTGTGATTCGCGCCGTGGTTTTCGACACAGATCCGGGGCAACCCACCAGACTTCTGCTGGTGATCCATCACCTCGCCATCGACGGTGTATCCTGGAGGATACTGCTGCAGGATCTGGCCCTGGCCTGCGATCAACTGCGGCGCGGTGAGCTGATTCGGCTTGCCCCGGTCACATCGCCCCCTGCGGTCTGGGCGGCGCGCCTGGCCCGATACGTGCACCAAGAGATGCCGCGTGACGAACAGGATTACTGGCACCCGACGAACGCTGTACCACCCTTCACGGCAGACATCGAGGGCCCCGATAACGGCCTGGTGGGCTCTGAAGGTCGCGTCACCACCGAGTTGGACGACCTCTCTACTGAGAAGCTTCTAAGAAATGCCAACCGGGCCTATCGAACCCAGACACCCGAACTCCTGATCGCGGCCCTCTCCGGTGCCATTGCCAGGTGCCTGGGCACGACGAGGCTAAGAATCGATCTGGAAGGCCACGGCCGGGAGGACCTGTTCCCCGACGTCGATCTGAGTCGCACGATCGGCTGGCTGACGAGTCTGTATCCGGTGGTACTCGATGCCCCGTCTGTAGAGGCCGACGCCGCATCGACGATTCCTCTGGTGAAGAAGACCTTGCGCTCGGTACCGGATGGCGGGATCGGCTACGGTGCTGCCCGCTTCCTTGGTACAGCGTCACAGCGAGCCCGGCTCAAACAGACCCCGGTATCTCCCATCGTGTTCAACTATCTGGGTCAGACCGACCAGCTGCTGCCGGCAAAAGGCCCGATCCGTTTCACCGAAGGCCCCGTCGGACGGGTCCGCTCACCAGTGAACCGGCGGCCTCACCTGATCGAGATCAACGCACTGGTGCGTGACGGGCGTCTGCGTCTCGAATGGCTCTACAGCGGCGATCGCCACCACCGCGGCACGATCCAGCGCCTGGCTACGGCGCATCTGGATGTGCTGCGAGAGTATCTCGATCACTGCGTCAGTTGCGACGCCAGCAGCCACACACCCGCCGACTTCCCCCTCGCCGATCTAGATCAGGCGTCGGTCGATCACATCGGTGATACCGTACAGGGGGCCGTAGAGGACATCCTGCCCCTCGCCCCGACACAGCAAGGCATCCTATTTCATCGAGAGGCCAATCCGGACTCCGATGCCTACATCGTGCAGTTGAGGATGCGTATCGTCGGCCCCCTCGACGAAATTGCCCTCGAGCAGGCATGGTCCTGGGTCATGGCACGTCACTCGGCGTTGCGCGCCGCCTTTGTCGAGGACACGAAACTCAACCTGCATCAGGTGATCGTCGAGACCGCCAGCCTGACCTGGAACCGGCTGGATTGGCAGGACATGGACGATCACGATCAACGGCAGGCACTGGACAGGTATTGTGACGACGAACGGCGAAACCCCTTCGACCTCGCCGCTCCCCCGCTGTTCCGCCTGAGTCTCATCCGCACCGGTTCGCAGGTCTGTGATTTCGTCTGGACCTGTCACCATGTGCTGGTGGACGGATGGAGCATGGCCAACATCCTGTATGAACTCACGGAAGCCTACACCCGCTTCAGGGATGGCCACCTACCCGAGATGGATCCGGCCTCTGGATACGCGTCGTACCTGACGTGGTTGTCCTCAGACCGGCGCCTCGCTCCGGCGCGCGACTACTGGGCAAGAGAGCTGGGCGGTTTCGCCGAGCCCTCGACGTTGCGAGTCGAACTTGCCCCGCCGCAAGGGCCCAGACCCGAGCAGCGAGATCTGAACATGCTACTGGACCGGCCCACGTCGGCCCGCCTCAACCATTGTGCCCGTCAGCATCACGTCACCCTGAATGCCCTCATGCAGGCGGCGTGGTCGCTGACGATGCGCCAGTTCAGTGGCGCCGACGACATCCTATTCGGCGCCACCGTATCGGGCAGAGGCGGTGAACTTCCAGGTGCCGAACAGATGGTCGGACTCTTCATCAACAGCGTACCTGTTCGCATCCGGATCGATGCCGATCAACCCGTGGCGGCGTGGCTCCTGGACCTGCAGGAGGGCCAACTGGAACGTGATCTGCACTCCTGTCTGCCCCTCGTCGATCTGGCCGCCATGACCGACCTGCCGGGTGGCACGGCTCTGTTCCAGCACCTGCTCGTCTTCGAGAACTATCCCGTCGACGCCTCGCTGCGGGCGGGAGAGACGCCTTTCGACATTCAGGATCTCACCATCCTCGATCGGACGAACTATCCTCTGACGATAGCCATCAATCCCGGGGAGGAGATCCGCATCAGGATCGTCTACGATCCCTCGACGTACGAAGCGGCCACCGTCGAGACGATCGCCGCGCAACTCGAGCACTTCCTGGGACAGCTGGTCGATGGGATCGGTGGTGCAATCAGACAGCTCTCCACGCTCCCCCCTGCCGAACGGCACCGGACGCTGGAGACGTGGAACCAGACGCACAGGACCTATCCTCTCGAAAAGACCTTGATGGATCTCTTCGAGGAGCAAGTCGAGCGAACGCCCGATGCGAAGGCTTTGGTCTTCGAAGGCCGGGAACTCACCTATCGCGAACTGGATCGCGCGTCCAATCGACTTGCCTCGCGACTCAAGTCCATGGGCGCCGGTCCTGACACCCTCATCGGGATCTCGATGGAGCGCTCCGTTGAACTGGTCGTCGGGCTGTATGCCATCCTCAAAGCGGACGCGGCCTACGTGCCGATCGACCCCGATTACCCGGACGAACGCGTCCACTTCATGCTCGAGGACTCGGGCATCACCCTTCTGCTGACACAGTCTCACCTGCTCGAGCGGCTGTCCTCTGAACGCTATCGCATCCTTGCCCTGGATACGGAATCACTGGCAGAAGAGGATGATCAGGCGCTGAGCCGCGCGGCACGCCCCCACAACCTGGCGTACATGATCTACACCTCAGGCTCCACGGGCAGGCCCAAGGGCGTTATGAACACCCATCTGGGTATTTGCAATCGCCTGTTCTGGATGCAGGACACCTATCCTCTCGGGGCCACCGACCGCGTGTTGCAGAAGACACCATACAGTTTCGATGTGTCCGTCTGGGAGTTCTTCTGGCCCCTTCAGGTGGGCGCCACACTGGTCGTCGCCAAACCGAAGGGGCATCTCGACAGCCACTACCTGGCTCAACGGATTCAGCAGGATCAGATCACCACGATCCACTTCGTTCCCTCTATGCTGCAGATTTTCCTCGGCGAGAAGTCCGTCAAGCAGTGTACGGGCCTCAAGCAGATCATCTGCAGTGGTGAGTCCCTTGGTGTGGAATTGGCCAACCAGTGTCGGCAGATCCTGCCCGCCGAGTTGCACAATCTGTATGGCCCCACCGAAGCCGCCGTCGACGTGAGTTCGTGGGCCTGCCCGAAACAGATCGACCGGCCCCGCGTACCGATCGGCCGCCCCATCGCCAATACGGCGCTGTATGTCCTCGATTCGCAGATGGCGCCACTCCCCGTCGGCGTGCCTGGCGAACTGCACATCGGCGGCATCTGTCTGGCGCGGGGCTACCACAACCGGCCGGATCTGACGGCCTCCCGGTTCGTCAGCAACCCCTTCGGTACCGACCCGGCAGCGCGGCTCTACAAGACAGGCGATCTGGCCCGCTACCTGCCGGATGGAAACATCGAATATCTTGGACGCCTCGATCATCAGGTCAAGATCCGGGGATTCCGCATCGAGTTGGAAGAGATCGAGAACGTCCTCAGCGACGGATCAGGCATTACAGACTGCGTCGTCCGCGTTCGCAACAGTGCCGGAGGCGAGGCAGAACTTGTCGCCTACTACGTGACCCCGGCCGATGGCAGCGTCGATGCCCTGGACAACAGCAGGCTGAGGGACCAGATGAGGCGAAGGCTCCCTGAGTTCATGGTGCCCACACACTTCGTGGCGTTGCAGGCGATCCCCCTGTCTCCCAACGGCAAGGTGGACCGCCAGGCGCTGCCAGATCCTTCGGTTACTGACGCCATTGGTGGTGCCGATCACCCCCTGGGTGAAGTGGAGGAGGACGTAGCACAGGCCTGGAGCACGGTCCTTGGGCTCGAAGAGGTTGGACGGCACGACAATTTCTTCGACCTGGGGGGTCATTCACTTCGTCTCACCAGGGTGCATCGGCTGCTCGAAGAGCGCTTCGGCGATTCGATCCCCGGCCTCATCGAGATGTTCCAGCTGCCGACAGTTCGCGATCAGGCGTTGGCGATCAGCCCGCAGGCATCTGGTGCCCAGACGCGACAACCTGCCAGCGAATCGACGGATCCCGGAGATTCGGCAACCACACGCGACATCGCCGTCATCGGCATGGCATGCAGGTTTCCCGGTGCACCGGATCCTGCCACGTTCTGGCGCAATCTGCGGGACGGTGTGGAGTCGATCACGTTCTTCACCGACGAGGAACTTCTCGAAGCCGGGATCGATGCCGGTCTCCTGTCGGACCCGCGCTACGTGAAGGCGAACTCGATCGTCCCGGATGCCGATCGATTCGATGCCGAGTTCTTCAGTTTCAGTCCCCGCGACGCCGAGCTTCTCGACCCTCAACATCGACTGCTGCTGGAGTGCTCGTGGGAAAGTCTCGAGTCTGCCGGGTATGATCCACTGACCTATGCCGGCCGCGTCGGTGTCTTCGCCGGATGCGGTGCCAACAGCTACATCCTCAACAATCTCTATCCCAACCAGGATCTGCTGGGCACGGTCGACAACTTTCAGCTGCTATTGGCCAATGACAAGGATTACCTGTCGACGCGGATCTCATACAAGCTGAATCTGACCGGACCGAGCCTCAGTGTGCAGACGGCCTGCTCCACATCACTTGTTGCCGTGGCTCTTGCCTGTCGGTCATTGATCGAGGGTCACTGTGACATGGTCCTGGCCGGCGGGGCAACTCTCAGCTTCCCCCAACAACGGGGCTACCTGCACAAGGAAGGGATGATCTTCTCTTCCGATGGGCATTGCCGCGCCTTTGATGCCGACGCTGACGGTATGGTGGGCGGCAATGGGGCCGGCGCGGTTCTGCTGAAACCACTGGATGCAGCCCTCGCCGATGGCGACAGCATCGTTGCCGTGATCAAGGGCAGTGCCCTCAACAACGATGGGGCCAATAAGATCGGGTACACCGCCCCGAGCGAGGCCGGTCAGGCGCGCGTGATCGAGCAGGCCCTGGCGACTTGCGGCATTGAGCCGTCGAGCATCGGCTACGTCGAGACCCATGGTACTGGCACCGCTCTGGGAGACCCGATCGAGATCGCCGCACTGACAGCAGTTCATGCGGGTCGGGAACCCGCATCCTGCGCGATCGGTTCGGTGAAGACCAACATGGGGCACCTCGATGCTGCCGCCGGCATCGCTGGCTTCATGAAAGCGGCTCTCTGCCTGCAGAACGGGCAGATTCCCCCGAGCCTGCACTATCACCGCCCGAACCCCAGGATCGATTTCGCCTCGACGCCTTTCTATGTCGCCTCCGAGTTGCAGGACTGGCCACGTCCTGACACACATCCACGCCGGGCAGGGGTCAGCTCCTTCGGAATCGGTGGAACCAATGCGCACGTGATTCTGGAGGAGCCCCCGCAGAGACCTACCGACTCCGACACGCGAGCTAGGCTGCCCTTTGTCCTGTCGGCGCGCACGCCGCAGGCACTGCGGGAAACACGTGAACAGCTGCGCCGACATCTGGCACAGAACCCGACGATTGAGCCTGGTGACCTGGCGTTCACGCTGGCCGTGGGACGTCATGGATTCGAAACACGCGGCTTCACGACAGCGAGTACCACGCAGCAGCTGATGTCGCGACTCGAGGCTGAGACACCAGATACCGGTCTGAACGACGATCCTGCCGGTGACTCACCTCGATCACCTGTCGTGGACAGGCAGGTCGCCTTCATGTTTCCGGGACAGGGCGCGCAATGGGCGGGCATGGGGCGTGAGCTGTACGAGACGGAACCCGTCTTCCGTGAACAACTCGACCTGTGCTCCAGAATCATTCTGCCCTTGCTCGGGCAGAACCTGTTGGATGTCCTGTTCAGCCGCGGTGCGCAGGGATCTGAGCCCGATGAGGCGCTCCAGCAGACCCGCCTCACGCAACCCGCGCTCTTCGCCGTCGAATACAGCCTTGCCCAGTTGTGGCTGAGCTGGGGATTGACACCGGATGCCATGATCGGCCATAGCATCGGTGAATACGTTGCCGCCTGCCTGGCAGGTGTCTTCTCACTGGAAGATGCGCTGAGGATCGTGCAGGAACGGGCCCACCTGATGCAGCTGCTTCCCGGTGGCTCGATGCTGGCGGTTCGTGCCGGCGAGCAGGAGCTCTCATCCTACCTGGGTGATGACCTCGATCTGGCGGTTCGGAACACGCCAACTGCGCTGGTCGTTGCCGGCGCTGAACCAGCGATCCGACAGCTGAATCTCAAGTTGGAAGCAGCGGGGATCCTGTGCCAGATACTGCGCACGTCGCACGCATTCCACTCGCGGATGATGGAGCCCGCCGTAGAACCTCTGCGCCGCGTCCTGTCCGGCGTGGATCTGCAACCGCCGTCGATTCGGTTCATCTCGAATGTAACCGGAGACTGGATCACGGCGGACCAGGCCACCGACGCATCCTACTGGGCAACGCATCTACGCGAAACCGTCCGTTTCGGCGATGGATTGTCGGTCCTGCTCGAGGGAGCCCGGTATGCCCTGCTGGAGATCGGTCCAGGCAGGACACTGCAGGGATTCGTGCGTGGCAATCCGACTCGCCAAGCGACGCAGTTAAGCTTCACCTGCATGCTCCCCCCCACAGCCGAAGAGCGACGCTCGGAAGAAGAGATCCTGCTGGACACCTTGGGAGGCCTATGGCTCGAGGGCGTTCAGGTCGACTGGAATGGCTACTTCAGCCACGAACGCCGACGCCGAATCCCCTTGCCCACCTATCCTTTCCAGAGAGACAGATTCTGGATCGATCCACCTGCCCTTACAGAAACGAACCGCCTCACCGAGCGATTGCCGCTGGAACAATGGTTCTGGTCGCCCACATGGAAACAGCATCGCCACGCAGACGCGGCTCTCGATCTGACACAGACGCGCTGGCTTCTGTTCCTGGACGATGGAGGTCTGGGCGCGACCCTGGCGGCCAGACTGCAATCGGCGGGAGCTCGCGTCGCCACCGTCTCGGCAGGCAATCACTTCGAGCAGCGAGGCCAGATGCAGTTCGCTGCCGAGCCGGGAGAGTCAGCTCACTACCGCGACCTGCTGAAGGCCCTTCAAGCGATGGACTTTTCCCCTTCGGATATCCTTCACCTGTGGCCGTTGTCCTGTGTCGACTCCCCAACCTGCATCGATGTGGATCGTGGCCTGAGTCAGAGCTTCTACAGCCTCGTCGAATTGGCCCAAGCCCTGGGAGCCGAAACAGGGCAGGATCGACTCCGGATCCACAACGTGACGTCGAATCTCTTCAGCGTTTTGGGAGAGCCCCTCAACTCACCCCTGGGTGCCACCGCCCTCGGACCGGTGGAGGTCATCCCCAAGGAGTATGAGGAGTGGGTGTGCAGGAATATCGACATCGACTTGTTGGGGCCATCCCCCTCGCCTGTCGAGGCGCTATGGGAGGAGTGCATCCGTACCTCGGATGAGTCGGTGGCATTGCGTGCTGGATATCGCTGGGTCCGTGTTTTCGATCAGCTCGACTTTGGCGCCGAATCTTCGACACCAGTGCCGATCCGACAGGGCGCGGCCTACCTGATTACGGGCGGGCTGGGCGGAATCGGGTTTGTTCTGGCTCGCCACCTGGCACACACGGCCCGGGCCAACCTCGTCCTCATCGGCCGTGCCGACCTGCTGAACAGCGATAACCCGGACACGAGCATCGACGACAAGAAGCTCGAACGCCTCGAGCAGTTGCGATCTCTGGGAACACGTGTGAGCTACTACTCGGCGGATGTCACCCATCCGGAGCAGATGGCGAGCGTGGTCCGGCAGGCTGAAGCCGAACATGGTGACATCCGGGGTGTGATTCACGCGGCAGGTGTCGCGGCAGGTGGTGTCATCCAGCAAAGAAGCCACGCCGAATGCGCCGCAGTGATCGCACCCAAGGTCCAGGGGGCCCTCGTGCTTCGGGAGCTGTTCCAGACACGCAAGGCGGATTTCATCTTCCTGTGCTCTTCCACCAGCGCCGTGCTGGGTGAATTCGGCCAGGTGGACTACGCGGCAGCCAATCTCTTCCAGGATGTGCTCGCCAGTCACTCAGCCACCGAGGGCCCGTGGATCTGTTCCGTGAACTGGGATACGTGGGCCGAGATCGGCATGGCAGCCGAGACGGACGTTCCGGCCAGATTGCAGGAGACGCGAAGACAGATTCTGGCGACCGGCATCACCTGCGACGAGGGCACGCGGATCTTCGAGCGCGTTCTGGCTACGCGTCTGCAGCACGTCGTGGTTTCGACCCGTAACTTTCAGGCCCGCCTCGAGCACGAGAAGCTATTCTCAGCCGAGGCCATCGCCCTGCCGAGTGCTGCCACACAACTCCACGCACGGCCGGAGTTGTCCAGCGAATTCAAGGCGCCCGAATCACCCACACAGACCGCGGTGGCTGGAATCTGGCAGAACTCCCTTGGTATCGGCGACGTGGGGATCGACGATGATTTCTTCGAGTTGGGTGGGGACTCGCTGCTGGCGACACAGGTCATCTCACGAATTCGAGAGGAACTGGGGGTCTCCTTGCCGATGCCGAGTTTTTTCAATCATCCAACCCTCGCCGGTGTAGCGGACAGTATCGACACGGTTCGCTGGGCAACGCAGGCCCAGGCGGGCTCTGCGCAGACTAGTCCTGCCACGGGCGAGAAACAGCGAGAGAGCTTTGAGCTATGAGCTATGAGCTATGAGCTATGAGTGAACGTTCGACGATCGAGCAGTTCCTGTCTCAACTTCGAAGGGCCGACGTGTACATCACGGTGCGTGGTGACCGACTCGTCGTGGACGCACCCGAAGGCACCTTGACCGACGATCTGCGTGCCCGGATTGCGGCGCGCAAAGATGAGATCCTGCAATTCCTGGCCGAAGCGGTCGACAGTGATGGCGAGGTCATCGTGGCGACACCCGGATCTGAGCCGATCCTGTCGTTCGCGCAACAGCGTATGTGGTTCCTCGACCAGCTTCAGAAAGGCACATCGGCCTTCAACTCTCCCATGCAGGTCCGGTTCAGGGGACCGCTGAATGTTGAGGCTCTCGCGCAGGGGGTAGCTGAGATTCACCGACGCCATGACGTGCTGCGGATGAGTTTTCCTGTGCGGGATGGCAAACCCGTAGCTCGTATACGCCCCCCCTCCCCCATCGACCTGCCACTGATCGATTGCTCTGGCGCGACAGCCGATGAGAGGGCGCGGATTCGCCACGAACACGCCCGTGCAATAGCTACTGCCCCCTTTGACCTGGCCGTAGACGATCTCGTGCGCATGGAATTGCTGCGCCTCGAAGAGAACGATCATCTCTTCCTGTTCACGATGCACCACATCGTGTCCGATGGATGGTCGATCGGCCTCTTCCTTCACGAGTTGAGCGACCTGTACAGGATCTTTGATCAAGGCAGGCCTGAGCGACTTCCCGGGCTCCAACTGCAGTATGCTGACTTTGCCCGATGGCAGGCCACCACCCTCGCAAAGACGAAGCACGCGCGTGATCTGGCGTATTGGAGGAGCATTCTCAAGGGGGCGCCGGATCTGCTGAGCCTGCCGACGGACAGGCCCAGACCTGCAATCTATCGATTCGAAGGGGGCAAGGTTCCCTTCACCATCGGTCAGGACCAGACCGACGACCTCCGCCGGCTTTGTGAGCAAGAGGGGGTGACGGCCTTCATGGTCCTGCTGGCTGCCTATTCGGCCGTGCTGTCGAAGATGAGCGGCCTCAAAGACATCGTCGTCGGTTATCCGATCGCCGGCCGGCGACACAATCAACTCGAGTCCATCATCGGGTGTTTCGTCAACACTCTCCTGTTGCGCTGCGAGTTGACCGATGACCTGACCTTCCGCCAACTGATCGCACACGTCCGCACTGCCTCATCTCAGGCGTACGAACACCAGGACCTG
>PBSR01000176.1 GCA_002726335.1 Gemmatimonadaceae bacterium | reverse complement strand
GCAACCGCTCGGCCGCTTGCCCTGTCTTTGCTGCCACGAACGCGGCACGGTGCCGGTGATGTGTCCGGCCGGCCGTCATCGCGAACGAGATATCGTCGAGCGCATCGTCGGTCTGCTCGAGATACCCCGCCAGCGCCTCCGCCTGATCCCGCAGACCGTCCTTCTCCGGGGACGACAACACGATGAGCTGCTTGCGGCCCGGCGCGTCATCCCGTCTGAACCGCTGTTCGGGCGGCGGCGCGATCACCAGGTGGGCGTTGGTGCCGCTCGCGCCGAAGGAACTGACGCCGGCGCGGCGCGCGGTCGTGTTCCACGGTTCGAGTTTCGTGACGACGCGCAGCGGTATCTGGTCCCACGGGATGTGTGGACTGGGTGTCCGGAAGTGCAGGTGCGGCGGCAGCTCGCCATGCTCGATCGACAGGATGACCTTGATCAAGCCAGCCATGCCGGCAGCCGACTCGAGATGCCCGATGTTCGTCTTGACCGACCCGACGCGTAACGGAGTGTCTCGCGTCTTTGTCCCGCCGAACACCGCCCCCAACGCCACCGCCTCGATCGGATCCCCGAGCGACGTGCCGGTTCCGTGCGCTTCCACGTAGTCGATGTCGCCCGGCTCGAGGCGCGCATCTTCGAGTGCCGCCCGGATCAGCGCTTGCTGCGCCGGACCGCTCGGCACGGTCAGTCCACCGCTCGGACCGTTCTGGTTGACCGCCGAGCCACATATGACCGCTCGTGGATGCTCGTCTCCAGCAACGGCGTCAGTGAGCCGACGCAGGATCAGGACGCCGGCGCCCTCCCCCCGGACATACCCGTCGGCCGCCGCGTCGAACGTCTTGCAGCGACCGTCCGGGGCGACCATGCGACCGCGGGAGATGGCAATCGTGCCCTCGGGAGACAGGATCAAGTTCACGCCGGCCACCACCGCACGCTCGCACTGCCCACTGCGCAGCGCCTGACACGCCAGGTGCGCCGCCACGAGCGAAGAAGAACAGGCGGTGTCGACCGCCACCGCCGGCCCCCGCAGTCCGAACGTGTAGGCAAGCCGGCCAGCCGCGGCATTGAGGGTGTTGCCCGAGCTGAAGTAAGCGTCGATCGCCGTCTCGTCCCCGTACCGACGCAGCACGCGCTCGTAGTCGTTGTTGGTCACCCCGACGAACACTCCCGTGGAGCTTCCGGTCACGGCCTCGCGTGACAGCTGCGCGTCCTCGAACGCGTGCCACGTCAGTTCCAGCAACAACCGTTGCTGCGGGTCCAGGCTGGCCGCCTCACGGGGCGAGATCTCGAAGAACTGTGGGTCGAACATGTCGACCCCGTCGACGAAACCGCCATGCCGCGTGTACATCGTTCCCGGGGTATCTGGATCGGGGCTGTAATAGCGGTCGACATCCCAGCGATCCGATGGAACTGGGGTGATGGCATCCACACCCTGACGCAGTACCCGCCAGAACGCCGCGGGGTCCTCGGCGCCCGGAAACCGACAGGCGATTCCGACAACGGCAATCGATTCATGGCGCTCGACTTCGAGCGCTTCGATCCGATCGGTCGCGTCATTGAGCGCCGTCAACAACCGGCGCACCGTGTCTTCGCTCATCTCAGATCCGTGTCGTGGCGCCTACCGGCCCCACCCGCTAGCAGCCCGTAGTAAAACCCCGCGTCGCACCGGGAACGGCGATGCGCCCGTCCCACAAGGCGCGACGCGGAGCAACACCGTGGGACGCGATACAGCGCCGTTCGAATGCAGTTGGGCTTTTGCCATGCTGCTAGCCCCCTCCGGTCGCCACGTCGTCGGCTCCGGGGACCGCCGCCGTCACACCCGTTCCCAGACCGGTCCCATGTTCGCCATTCGCGACTGACAACGAATCCGCTCCGCTGCACCATCAACCCGCTCGAACATCAGTTCGACACTCAGCCCTTCGAGATCGTACGTGTCCGGTGCGGTCGGCAGAAGCCGTGTCCCGGAGGGGTGCAGCACCAATCGGTCCCCGTCCCGGATGACGCGTAATTCCTGATCGTGTTCAATATCGCGATACCGGCCAACGAGCTGATCCACGTCGCCGCTCTCCGGTCCCAGCTCCACCGCCGCGACGGCCAGATGCCCGGCGAGCCGGGTCCGGATCGATGCCCACGGCTCCCGGTCGACCTCGGCGGTCACAACCTCGCATGCGAGTCGACTGACGGCAATCTCACACAGCTCGGCCAGCTCCTCGATGAAGGTCGTCACCTGACCCGACTCGACCGGTGCTCGCTGCTCTCCGTAAGGCGTCGCCCTGATCGTGTCGAGCAAGTAGGCGGCGAACTCGGGACCCCGACGCTCGCAGATACGCCGCACGCCGGCGGCAACGTCGCGTGGCCGTAGAAAGACCAGTAGCGGGTGCACGCCGTGCAGCACCCGCGCAGTCTCACTGACGTGCTCAACGATGCCGTCATGGGAACATCCGGCCAGATGCATCGATGCGATTGGCGCCTGCAGAAAACTGCTCTCGAGAATGACGACGGGCCGACCGGGGCCGGTCGCAACCGCGACCCGGTGCCATTGCTCGAGGGCGCTCCGGTGAAACGCGAGACAGTCCCGAGGCGACATCCGCGCAGCCGACTCCAGCGCATGATGCTCGAACACCGGGTGTTCCATATCCTGCTCGTGATGCCACTCGGCCGACACGCCATGCGCCGACAACAGACGACACAGCCATTGTGCCGTCGTCGACTTCCCGACGCCGATGATACCGTCGACCAAGATGAGCCGCCTGTCCCTCATCGAGTGCCGCTCCATCCGAGCATCAGACGTTCCGTCTACTTCCCCAAGCGCTCGAATCGACGGATCGCCGCCTTGACTTCAGACTCGAGGTCGCTCCCGGCGGACGCCGATTCAAGCTCATGCTCCTGCCCTACCGGGCCGGTTTCGGCCCGGTCGCGATCGGCATCGGCTCCTGCCCCGAAGATCTCGCCGGCCAGGTGCTCGGTCAGATCGGCCAGCGACGGGTGATCGAAGGCCAGGGTCGACCCCAGGGTGACACCCAACGCCTCGGATAACTGCGCCCGCAGCTCCAGCGCCATCAGCGAATCCAGGCCACTACTGAAAAAGCCCTGACCCGGCGCCGGAAGCTCGTCGGGCGACACCTCCATCACCGTCGCGACCCGCTCGCGAACAAGCCGGACCAGCGCGCGACGCCCTTCCACCGGACCACGAGCCCGCAAAGACTCGACCGAGTCGCCGGTCGCCTGCATGGCCGGCTTCGCTGTGACCGCGGCGGGTGAGGGCGAGTCTGCAGCCAGCTCGCGGAACAGCACCGACTGCCGTCTCGACTGGTAGATGTCGAGAAAGCGCGGCCAGTCGATGTCGGCAATCACAGCGTGTCCGGGAGTGTTGAGCAGCGATTCGAACATGTTCAGGGCCGTGTCAGGTGCCAGGGCCCGCACTCCCACCCGTTCGAGCCACTCGCGTGCCCCGGCCGTTGCCATGCCACGATCCGCCCATGGACCCCACCCGATAGACAGGCCCGGTAGACCCAGACGGGTTCGGAGCTGCGCCAGACGATCCAGAAACTCGTTGGCGGCGGCGTAGTGCCCCTGCCCCTTCGAGCCCCAGACCGAGGCGATCGACGAGAAGAGCACGAAGAAATCGAGCTCGCGCTCACGGGTCGCCTCGTGGAGCAGCCAGGCGCCCACGATCTTCGCCTCCATCGCCAAACGCAGCGCTTCGGCGTCCAGCTCACACACTGGAGAGGACGTGGTCACACCCGCCGCGTGCACGATGCCGCGCAGCGGCAATCCCGACGACACCAGCCCCTCCATGAAAGCCCGGACGGCTGGCGGGTCCCCCAGATTCAGTTGCTCGGTGCGAACGGTGGCGCCGGCATCGGTGAGTCTCGCGATCCCGTCTCGCGCCGATTCACCAGGTGACCGCCGCCCGACGAGCACGAGATGCCTGGCGCCCCGCGCGACCAGACGCCCCGCGACCTCAAGACCGAGGGCACCGAGCCCACCCGTGATCAGGTAGGTCGCCTGCGACTGGAGCTTGACGCTCCCGGCCGACAGCGGGACCCGCGCCAGACGGGGGGCATATAGGCGGCCACCGCGGATGGCCGTCTGGTCCCGTCCCGTTGCGTCGAACAGCGCCGGCAATGCGGCCGGGTCTGGCGACCAAGGGTCGAGGTCGACAAGCCCCCCCCAATGTGCCGGGTGCTCCAGGCACGCCACCTTCCCCAACCCCCAGAGCGGCGACTGCGCCACCTGCAGCGTGCGATCCTCGGCCACCGCCGGAACGACCCCGCAGGTCACGACCCACAGGCGCGCACCGGACGCCACTCCGCCGTCTGTCATCGCCGCCAGCATCCGCACCAGCCGAGAACAGCCAGTGACCGTGGCGCGCTCCAACCCTTCTGAGCCGAGCTCCTCGGTGGTCGGTGAGTCGAGCCCCCACAGATACAACACGCCGGCCACCTGCGTGGCCCCACCCGCTTCCTGCAGGACCCGTTGATACTGATCCGCCCGGTCGGGATCAATCCACCACCGCTCCCCCTCACGCGCCCACGCGCCCGCGGCCAGCACCATTGCGACCTCGTCACCATGTGTCCGGAGCGAACGGGCGATCGCATCCGCCGTGCCACCTTTGTCGGCAAGCAGGATCCACAAGCGACCGCGGTCTGGTCGCGGCGCGGCAGTCGGGACATCCACCTCGTCCCAACGGACCTCATAGTGGTCCTCGAGGTCCACCCGGGTGTCGGGCGATGCGGTCGCGGCATCGACCCAGAACCGCTTTCGCTCGAACGGATAGGTCGGCAGCGCAACATGCCGATGTCCGGCGCCATACCAGGGCCGCCAGTCCACGCGCCGCCCCGATACGTGGAGCCGCGCCGCCGCCTCGGACAGCACGGCCCAGTCAGGGCGACCCCGTCGCAGGCTCGGCACGAAGATCCCGGGCGTATCCGCGGGGTCAGCACCCGTGGCGACGCAGGCGCGGGCGAGCGAGGACAGGGTCGCGGTCGGACCCATCTCGAGAAACCACCGACAGCCCTGGTCCCAGAGGGTTCGCATGCCGTCAGCGAAACGGACGGGCCGGCGCACCTGCTCGACCCAGTACTCGGGGCGACTTACCTCGCAACCGGCAACCATACCGCTCACGTTGGCCACCAGCAGGAGCGTCGGATCGCGATACGACACCGTGGCAGTGACCCGAGCGAACGCATCCAGCATCGGCTCCATCATCGCGGAATGAAACGCGTGGGAGACCTCCAGACGCCGCACGGCTATGCCGGCGCGCTCGGCATCTGCCAGGCACGCCGCGACCGGTTCGGCAGGTCCCGATATCACGACATGGTCCGGCCCATTGAAGGCGGCCACCGACACGGCTGGATAGCCGGCGACGATCGCTTCGGCGCGGTCGGCTCTGCACATCACCGCCGCCATCTCCCCCGGCACCTGACGCTGCATGAGGCGGCCACGCTCGGCGACCAGGCGACATGCGTCCTCGAGCCCGATCACACCGGCGACGCAGGCAGCCACGTACTCCCCGACGCTGTGCCCGAGCACGGCATCCGGTTCGACGCCCAGCGCCGCCCACACGCGGCTCATGGCATATTCGAGGGTGAAGAGTGCTGGCTGTGCGTACTCGGTCCTGGCCAGTTGCGTCGCGGCCCGGTCACCGTACAACAGATCGGTCAGCCGACAGGGGAGCTGCCGGTCGAGGTGCATCGCGCAACCCGCGACGGCCTCGCGGAACGGCTCGCATGTCTCGTGCAGCGTACGAGCCATGCCGGGATACTGTGCCCCCTGGCCCGTGAAGAGAAACGCCGTCCCTCCCTCGCTGTCTGCGTGACCGCTCCACACCCCGGCGGCACCCGTACCGCTCTCGACCGCTTCGAGGCGATCCGCCAGCGCCGTCGGCGTCTCGGCGCGCAGGGCGACCCGCTGCCGGAAGTGGGTGCGGTCGGTTGCCGCCCCCGCGCACAGGTCGCCGAGGGCCACGGTGTCGGACGATGCGGGACGCTCTTCGGTGCCCTTGTCCGGCGCCGGGGCCAGTGTGTCCAGAAGAGCCCGATAGCGT
This sequence comes from Gemmatimonadaceae bacterium, assembly GCA_002726335.1. The sequence continues at coordinate 1,591 of PBSR01000176.1, read as the reverse complement.
CCGGCCAGCACACCAAGCGCGCGCGGTGTCCTGGCGGACAGAAGGAGGAGTCGATGGTCAGAACCGGCGGCCGACGCCCATCCGGTATCCGCTGCCTGACTGGGCGTCGCTCCGATTCCGTTGGCCGGTGGCGCCTCCACCAGCACGTGGGCATTCGTGCCACTGAAGCCGAAGGAAGACACGCCGGCCACCCGCGTGCGGCCGTCCGCCGCCCACGGCGTCACCCTGGTCGGGATCCGGAGCGTAGGGGTGTCGCCCGCGAGCTGGGGGATGAGTGGATTCGGAGTCTGGTAGTGGAGATGTGGCGGAATCTCCTCGGCTTGAAGCGCCAGCACAACCTTGATGAGCCCAGCCACCCCGGCCGCCGCCTCGGTGTGACCAACGTTGGTCTTGACGGACCCAACGAGCAGCGGCGACTCGCGGCCACCACCAAAGACCTCAGCCAGCGCGCCGGCCTCGATCGGATCGCCGAGCGCTGTGCCGGTCCCATGGGATTCGACATATGACACACCGGCAGCCTCGATCTGAGCCTCGCGGAGCGCCGCGCGCATGACCTCCGTCTGCGCGGGACCGTTTGGCACCGTCAGGGCCGCGGTCCTTCCATCCTGGTTCACGGCCGAGCCGCGAATCACCGCCAGCACGGGATCGCGATCCCGCAACGCGTCCGACATCCGCTTGAGGACGACCACCCCGCATCCCTCACTCCTCACGAACCCGTCGGCAGCGGAATCGAACGCCTTGCACCGGCCGTCCGGCGCCAGCATGCGCGCGCGGCTATGGTTGACATGCACCTCTGGGCAAAGCATCACGTTGGCGCCCGCCGCCAGCGCCAGATCACACTCTCCGCGCCGCAGACTCTGACAGGCCAGATGCACGGCCACCAGGGACGACGAACAGGCGGTGTCGACCGACAGCGACGGCCCCCTGAGCCCGAGCTGGAACGACAGCCGGCCGGAGGCCGTGCTGTGAGCGTTCCCGGAGGCCATATACGCGTCAATCTCGTCAGGTGGACGGGCCGCCAGACGGCGGAAGTAGTCGACTCCGCCGATACCGACGAACACACCGCCGGCGCTGTCCCGGAGAGAGTCTGGTGGAATGCCCGCCGACTCGAGCGCAGCCCATGCGGTCTCGAGCAGGAGGCGCTGCTGCGGGTCCAGACTCCTCGCTTCGCGGGGCGTGATTCCGAAGAACGCCGCGTCGAACGTCTCGACTCCGTCGAGGAATCCCCCGAACCGCGTGGACACCTTGCCGGCCGCATCCGGGTCGGGGTCGTACCAGGCGTCCACATCCCAGCGAGTCGGCGGGACCTCCGTGATGGCGTCTCTACCCTCTCGCAGCAGTCGCCAGAATGCCTTGGGATCGGAGGCGCCCGGAAAACGGCAACCAACCCCTACGATTGCGAGCGGCTCGGATCGCAGCTCGCTGCGCGCCCGGAGACGAACCTGTAGCTGCTCGATGGTCTCGAGTGCCTCCCTCATCAGCTCGCGATCGCGACGACGGTCGTCGGTCATCGACTGAGCTCCTCTCGCAACTCCGCCAGCTTGCGACTGAGCCGTTCAGCGACGTTGTCCTCGGAGAGGGCAATCTTCTG
>PBSR01000175.1 GCA_002726335.1 Gemmatimonadaceae bacterium | reverse complement strand
GTGCCCAGTCCACCAGTACCGATACGCGCCAGTCTTCCCACTGACGCGGCGCGTTGTAGAGAATCCACTCGGCCTTCTCGGCCGTGGTCTCTCCCTCGATCTCGATACCGGACCACTCGGCAAAGGCCGTCAGGCACGAGTGGTTGAAGCAAGTCTTGTAGAAGAGGGGATAGGGGTCCTCGAACTGGGCGTGCCAGTGCAGATAATCCATCCACACGCCGTCCACATCGTACTTCAGCAGCAACGAACGCAGGGCTTCCATGCGGTAGCTGCGAAAACCGGGGTCTGTGGGGCAGGCGCCCATGAACCAGGTGGCCTTGGGCACGGGATTGCCGTCCGCGTCTATAGGATGCGCCTCGGGGTGTTTTTCGACATAGTCGCCATACCCACCATTCAGAGTGGCAAACTCGGCATAGACGCGGCAGTTCTCGCTGCGGGCGCGCTCGATGGCGGCGCTGTCGAGGGCGACGCTGCGAATGAAGACGGCATTGATGCCGAGCTCATCCAGGCGCAGGCCCTTCTCCCAGATCGGGCCGGGGTGGGCATAGACACCGAGCATCAAGGTGGGGTTCTCCTCCTGTGCATCGAGGGGAAAGGCGAGGCAATGAGCTGCGAGGAGGAGTGTGAGCATCAGACGCATATGTCGTTCCCCTATTCTCAGGTCAGGTGTCGGAGTGGTCAGAAACCCACGTCGGAGGATCCGGCCGCGGATCGATGATGTCCGGATCGGTGAGCCGCAGTCGCTGCTTGCGCTCGTTCAGGTCGTTCCAGGCGGCCCACACCGGCACCTCTGGAATCTCCCAGTCCGCCATGACGAGTTCGTCCATCTCGGCGATACGCTGCGCATACTGCGGATACCACGCCAGGTTCACCGACTCCAGGGGGTCGTTGTCCAGATCGTAGAGCTCGCAGATATCCTCTTCGGTGTGGATGTACTTGTAACGCTCGTCGCGCACCATGCGGCACGGATCGAGGCTGTGGTAATACTCGGAGAACACGTGCTCCTGCACTTTCCCCCCGCGGAAGGTTGGTGTCAGGTCCTTGCCCTCCACGATCTCCGGCAGCCGGATTCCGGCCATTCGCAGCACCGTCGGCAGGATGTCGATGTTGCTGACGAGCGCCTCGGTGCGCTCTCCCTCGGGGACGACGCCCGGCTGGGAGAAGATCAACGGGATCCGCACGGCGTCTTCAAAGAAGGTGTGCTTCTCGCAGATCCCGTTCTTGTAGAGCATCTCGCCATGATCGCTGGCGTAGACGATGAGCGTGTCATCGCGCAGGCCCGCCGCGTCGATGGCATCGACCAATCGGCCCACGCAGGTATCGGTGTAGCTGACAAACCCGAAGTAGGCGGCGATCGACTTGCGGATCATCTCCTCAGGAAGGTTCCACAGCTCGTAGTAGTTGACCCGCTCGATGACCCTGCGAGGCTTGTCGCGGAAATCAACGAGGTAGTTGGGTAACTCGCCGATATCGTCAGGATCGTACATCTCGTGAAAGCGCGGCGGCGCGCACCAGGGTGGATGGGGGGCGCGAAACCCGGCGTAGGCGAAGAACGGACGGTCGCGATCGCTCTGCGCCATGAACTCCAGGCAGTCGTCGACGACGAGGGTGTCGAGCATCTTCTCTTCGCCATGGGGGAAGGGATCCCCTTCGACGTTGCGGTAGCTGTGCTCCCACATCTCCGAGATAATGTGGTGGGCGTCGTAGCGCCGCTTGACCTGCTCACCGACGATATCACCGTAGGACTTCGGATTGACACCGTAGCCCGAGAATCCGAGTTCGCCATAGGGATCTTCCCCATCTACATGCTGATCGGCGTGCATGAAGCCGGCGCCGTAGGTGTCGTAGCCGGCCTGTCTCATCTCCTCGATCAACGAGGGCACGTCCGGATCGATGGTCTTGCGGTAGGTCCCGCCCGAACGGTGCCGGGAGTTGTTGTGAGTGACCACACCGTTGGTGTGCGGCTGCGTACCTGTAATCCAGGCTACACGCGACGGGCCACACAGAGGCGAGGCGCAGAAAGCGTTGTCGTAGATGAGCCCGCGCTGTGCCAGCCGATCCATATGAGGCGTCTGCACGATGCCGTGACCGTAGCAGCCAGCCACGGCCTTGCTGTGCTGGTCCGACATGATGAACAGTACGTTGGGTCGTGTGTCCGGCATTGTCGTCAGCGGGCTTCCGCGAACAGGTCGCGGCGGCGGTGCAGATCGGTGGACAGCCAGTCCAGCAGGTCGGCGGTCAGCTCCGCCTGTATTTCGCGATAGGCCGTGTCTCCCCACAGGTTGCGGGTTTCGCCGGGGTCGGCCACCAGGTCGAAGAGCTGACCGCTGCGGTTGCCGCTGAAGTGTATCAGCTTGTGCGTGCGGCTGCGGATCATCGTCAGCAGGTCCGGCTCCGGGCGCAGACCCGTTTCCCCCTCCTCGGCGAACACGTAGCGTCGCGGGTGTTCATGTCCGTCGTCGAGGGCACGCCGCAGGGAGAGGCCGTGCAAGCCTTCGCCGTCAGCACCGGACATGTCGAGGATGTACTGCACCACATCCATCTGTGACACCAGCTCCTCGCGCCGGACTTGCGGCGTCACACCCGGGGCTTTCACCATCAGCGGCACGCGTACGATCGTATCGTAGAGTTCGCCTTTGTAGATCAGATCGTGGTCGAAGAGATGATCGCCGTGATCGGAGGTGTAGATGACGACCGCATCGTCATACAGACCCTTCTCTTTCAGCTTGTCCACCAGCTGGCCGATCTTCTCGTCGATCATCGTCACACTGGCGTAGTAGTGCTTGCGCATACGACGGACCCGCTCCGGCGTCGCCCGACTCGGCTTGACGACCGTGATCCCGTGAGCCGCCTCCAATCGGCGGTGCTGGGCAAACAACGCCTCGGGAATCCCGGCGCGCTCCTCCGCCGTGACGTGGGGCATGGGGATGTCGTCGTCGTCGTAGAGATCCAGGAAGCGCTGCGGCGGATCATAGAGATCGTGGGGGCTCAAGAAACCGAGGTGCAGGTAGAGGGGAGCGCGTCCGTCCCAGGCATCTAGCCACTCCAGGGCACGGTTGGCCATGTAGATATCCGGGTGCAGATCTTCAGGAAGAGGCCAGACGATGGCCCCCAGCTTGTCGTAGAAGTCGGGGTCGGTGTCGTGCAGGTCGAAGGGAGGCTCGTACCCGGCGGCACGCACAGCCCGGATCCAGTCGCAGTCCTCACCCCGAATCTTCAGAGCACACTTGTTGTCGTGCTCCGCCAGGTGTTCGTGGAAGCCGGTGGGCGGCAGATGGGTCTTGCCGATACTGACACAGTGGTAGCCCTGCTCCGCGAGCCTCGGCAGCCAGTGCAGACTCCCCGACGATGGCTGAAACCCGTAAATGCCATTGTTGTGCGGATACAGGCCGGTGTAGAAGGCAGCGCGACTGGAGACGCACGTGGCCGCCGGACAGAAGGCGCGGTCGAAGACGACGCTTTCGCCGGCCAGGGCGTCGAGGTGGGGGGTCCGCATCCACTCGGCGCCGCAGGCGTGCACCGTGTCGCCGCGCTGCTGCTCGGCACTGATGAAGATAATGTTGGGTCGGTCGGCGCTCACGTCAGTCCCAGTCTCGGCGCCACTTCGCGGGCCCATCCTGCGGCCAGGAATCGATAGCCCTCGGCGCTGGGGTGGATGCCGTCGATGTAGAGATGCACGTCGTCGGCACCCATCACCGACAGGCCATCGACATAGTGCAGATTGTCATCCCCCTGTGCACACAGCAACTGACAGGCCTCGGCCAGACGCTGACGCATCAGCTGCAGCGTCATGCCCGCCGCATTCTGTGTGGTCTCATTCGGCGGATGGCAGATGGGTGACACCAACGCCATCGGCGTGTCGGGGTGTCCGTCGCGGATCGTCTCTATCAGGCCGATGGCCATGGCGCGAAAGCTCCGGTCCGAGGCCGACAGGGCGCCCATCATGTTGATGCCGATCTTCAGGCCGATGAAATCCGCCGGCAGGTCGGCGATCATGCGACCCACCACCTGATCCATGTGGCAATCACCGCCGTAGCCCAGGCTTGTCAGGTGCAGATCGAACTGTCCAGCTACCAGCGCCGGCCATGTCTCGCTCGGTCCCGCGGCATGTCGACAATGTGTGATGGAGCTGCCATAGAACACGATCCGCCGACGCACATCCTGCCAGCCACGTACCGTGGCGCCGGCATCCACCTTCAGCGCCCGGATGACGACCGGTGCGTACTGACTTGGCAGATAGAGTTCGAGCCGGTGCTCACCGTCGGGCACATCGGTGAACCGGATGCTGTCGGCATCCGGCGTCGGGGCCAGACGCTGGTGCAGCTCGCCATCGACGAGCAGATCAAAGACCCACGGCGGATCCGGTGCGACGCCCTGGTTGGCGATTCCGAGTATGACCGAGGACGTGTCGCTGATGAAGGTCAGGCGCACGCCTGCCGGCATCGACGCCTTGTTGACCACGGACGGTTCGAACAGGTCTCGCCGATGGATGGGCAGGCGCCATGGATGCACCCCGTCCACCGTCTCTTCGATGGACACGGCCCCCTCGACTGTGACGTCTCCCCCGATGGGTGTCAGGGACTGCATCGTATCAGTCATTCCCGGTCTCGCTCATCTCTGTGCACCCCCCGCTCACGCCGCGCCGAGGTCCAGCTCCTCGGCTCGGTGGCACCCCACCCAGCGGTCACCGACCTGACGCAGATCGGGAATCTCCGCCCGGCAACGGTCCTCGGCAACGGGACAACGAGGATGAAAGGCGCACCCGGGGGGCGGGTTGCCGGGATCGGCCACCTCACCCTCGATGAAATCCCCCGGAGGCTGGGAAGGATCGGGAACGGGTGCGGCGTCGAGCAGGCTGCGCGTGTACGGGTGCCGCGGGGTGTGAAACAACTCCTCCGTCTCCGCCAGTTCGACGATGCGCCCCACGTACATCACCGCCACGCGGTCGCAGATGTGGCGCACCGCACTCAGGTCGTGAGCGATGAACAGGTAGGTGAGTCCGAGTTCGTCCTGCAGGCTGTTCATCAGATTGAGAATCTGCGCCTGCACCGACACGTCCAACGCCGATACCGGTTCATCGGCGACGATGAGGCGCGGGTTCAGCGCCAGGCCGCGGGCGATACCGATCCGCTGCCGCTGCCCGCCGGAGAACGCGTGGGGATAGCGCTGCAGGTGCTGCGGGTTCAGTCCCACCTGAGCCAGCAGCTCCCGCACGCGGGTCTCGCGCTGGGCGCGATCCTTCATGCCGTTCACCAGCAATGGCTCGCCGACGATGTCGAACACCGTCATGCGCGGGTTCAGCGACGCGTACGGATCCTGGAAGATGAGCTGCATATGACGGCGCAGCTCCTTCAGCTGGCCGTGGTCGGCACCGGCCACGTCGGTGACCGTGTCGTCCACGCGGAAGCGGATCTGGCCCGCCGTCGGCTCCAGCGCCCGCAGAATACACCGCCCCACCGTCGTCTTGCCGGAGCCGCTCTCACCGACCAGTCCCAGGCACTCACCTTCGTGCACGTCGAAGCTGACCCCGTCCACCGCCTTCACGGCACCGACGATCCGGTTGAAGAAACCCGCCGTGATGGGGAAGTGCTTCTTGAGCTCGCGCACCTGCAACAACGGTGTGGTGGCCTCAGCCATGGGTCACGCCTCGACCTGCCGTTTGAGGCACGCCGTCGTATGCCCCGCGGACACCGCCATCAGCACCGGCCTTTCGCCGACATCGCAGCGCCCGGCCTCGGCCTCTCGACAGCGCGGCGCAAAGGCACAGCCCGACAGTCGTTCGAAAGGCTCGGGCACACTGCCTTCGATCACCTCCAGTTCGGCCTTGCGTTCGCCCACGTGGGTTCCGGGCAGCGACCGCAGCAGGGCCTGCGTGTAGGGATGCTGCGGATCTTCGAAGATCTGCTGCACCGATCCGTACTCCACCACCCGGCCCAGGTACATCACCGCCACCTCGTGGGCCATCTGCGCCACCACCCCCAGGTCGTGCGTGATCAGCAGGATCGCCATGCCGAACTCGGTCTGCAGCTGCCGCATCAGCGCCAGAATCTGCGCCTGGATCGTCACATCGAGTGCCGTCGTGGGCTCATCTGCTATCAGCAGCGCCGGACGACACGACAGAGCCATGGCGATCATGGCGCGCTGCCGCAGGCCGCCGCTCAGCTCGTGAGGATACTCGCCGCACCGGCGCTCGGGATCGGGTATGCCCACCCGTCGCATGATGTCGACGGCATGCTCCCGTGCCTGCCGCTTGTCGAGATCCATGTGCAGACGCACCGCCTCGACGATCTGGCTGCCCACGGTGTGCACCGGACTCAGGCTCGTCATGGGCTCCTGGAAAACCATGGCGATATCGCGGCCGCGGATGGCCCGCATCTGCTCGCCATCTTCCTCCAGATCGGTGAGACAGATCGACTCACCCTCGGGGTGATTCAGAGTGATCGTGCCGTCGACGATCCGCCCTGGTGGGGCCAGCATGCGCATCAGCGAAAAGGCCGTGATCGACTTGCCGCAGCCACTCTCACCCACCACGCACAGGGTCTTGCCGCGGGGCACGGTCAGGTCGACGCCATCCACGGCCTGCACCGTGCCCTCGTCGAGAGGGAAGTGGGTCTTGAGACTTTCTATGGTGACCAGTGGCGTTGTCATTGGCGAGGCTAGCGGGAGTAGGGATCGGCGGCGTCGCGCAGACCGTCGCCGACGAAGTTGAACGCCAGCACGGCGATGATGACGAACAGCGCCGGTGTCAGCAGCCAGGGCTGCAGAGCCACAGCCTGCACGTTCTGAGCTTCCTTCAGCAGCACCCCCCAGCTCGTGATCGGCGGGCGCAGTCCCAGGCCGAGAAAGCTGAGCGCTGTCTCGCCGAGGATCATGTTCGGCAAGGTCAGTGTCAGGCTGACGATGATGTGGCTGGCGAAACCGGGCAGCAGGTGACGGACCATCACCCGACGCTGGCTGGCCCCTGCCAGCAGGGCTGCCGTGGCATAGTCCTCTTCGCGCAGGGACAGGATCTTGCCGCGCACGACGCGGGCCAGTCCGGTCCAGCCGAGGAAGGACAGCACGACGGTGATGCCGAAGTAGACCTTCAGCGGCGACCAGTCCGAGGGCAGCGACGCCGACAGCGCCATCCACAACGGGATCGACGGGAAAGAGCGCAGCACCTCGATCAGACGCTGGATCACGTTGTCCACCCAGCCGCCGTAGTAACCGGATACCGCCCCGATGAGCAGACCAAAGGTGAAGCTCAGGGCCACGCCGATGAGACCTACCGTCAGGGAGATGCGCGATCCGTAGATGATCCGCGTCAGCATGTCCCGCCCCACCGAGTCGGTACCCAGCAGAAACAGGGTCCCTCCCGGCTCGACTCCAAGCAGATGGATGTCGGTCTCGAACACACCCCAGAACTCGTACGGTTCGCCGCGCACGAACAGCTGCAATGGATAGGTGCGGCTGTGATCCTCGGCATACACTGTGCGCCGCGTCACCGGGTGCCGGCGGCTCTCGAGGCCGTAGACGAAGGGCCACAGATGCACACCGTCATCGCTCAGCCAACGCAAGCGCTGGGGTGGCGCGTGCATGTAGTCGAGATGTTCCGCATCCAGGGAGTACGGCGCTACGACCTCGCAGAGCGCGGCAACACCGTACAGTGCCAGCACCACCCAGCCCGACCACACGGCCAGCCGATGCTTGCGGAACTTCATGCCCATCAGCTGCCACTGCGACGCCGTCTGCAGGGCTGCCGCGTCGACTGCCTCCTCGGGGGTCGTCTCCTGTAGTACGGCAGACATCAGCGGCTGCGGCTCTCGTAGCGGATGCGCGGATCCAGGATCAACAGCAGGATGTCGGAGATCAGCGTGCCGATGACGGTGAGGAAGCTGAGGATCATGACCATGGAACCGGCCAGGTACATGTCCTGGTTCTCCAGGGCCCGCAGCAGCAGCGGACCCACCGTCGGCAGGCCGAGCACCACAGCGACGATGACCGATCCCGAGACGATACCCGGCAGCACCCAGCCCACCGTCGACACCAGCGGATTCAGAGCCACGCGCACGGGGTACTTCAACAACAGCTTCACCGGACTCACACCCTTGGCCCGGGCCGTCATCACGTACTGCTTGGGCAGCTCGTCAAGAAGGTTGCCGCGCATGACGCGGATGAGCCCCGCCGTACCCGCGGTGCCAATGACGATGACGGGGATCCACATGTGCGCCACCAGGTCCGAGAACCGTGCCATGCTCCACGGTGCGTTCTCGTACGCCGGCGAGAACAGCCCGCCGGCGCTGACGCCGAAGACCGAATAGCCGATGTACATGAAGATCAGGGCCAGCAGAAAGTTTGGCGTGGCCAGACCGATGAAGCCCAGCACCGAAAAAGCGTAGTCGCCCCATGAATACTGGCGGACCGCCGAATAGATGCCGATGGGGATCGCCAGAGCCCAGGTGAACAGCAGCGTAAAGATGGAGATCGTCATCGTCAGCAGCAGGCGTTCGCCGATCAGCTCGGCGACGGGACGGTTCCACTCGAAGGAGGTGCCCAGGTCGGGCCACTTGAAGCGTGGCCAGTTGAAGCTGCGACCACCATCCACATCGGGCACCGACAGGTAGGCGCCATCCTCGGCACGGCGGAAGCCGAAGGGCAGCAGGTCGTTCAGCCACTTGCTGTACTGCAGCACGAAGGGCTCGTCGAGGTTGTAGCGCCGCCGCAGTGCCTCCACCTGCTCGAGGCTCACTGTCTCCCCCGTCTCTTCCAGGGCGGTGACATAAGACGTGAGATAGTCGCCCGGCGGCAACTGGATCAGGGCGAAGGAAACCAGAGAGATGACCCACAGGGTGGGCAGCATCCAGAGCACTCGGCGCAGGATGAGGGCGAACATCAGATCTCGGCAACTTCCCCATCATCGATGGCGTAGCACTCCGGCGCTGTCGCCCCGGGCGTCCGCAACGGCCAGCAGGCCACGGCCACGTCGGGCACATTGCGGAAGGAGTTGTTGACGATGAAGATCTGCGGTACGGCGCCGACACCGCCGATGGCCCACAGGTGCTGCCGGTTGATCTCGATGATCTCCTTGAACAGCCGGATCTGCTCCTGCTCGTCCATCGTGCGCTGCAGCTGCCCGAACAGATCCAGGGCC
>PBSR01000174.1 GCA_002726335.1 Gemmatimonadaceae bacterium | reverse complement strand
CCCTTGCCTTTGCCCTTGCCTTTGCCCTCGTTCTCCTGTCCCAGCCACTGCAGAGACTGCTGTACGATGGTGGCGTCGGTGCGCAGACCTTCGATGTATTCGAGGGTCTCCTCCAACTCATGGCGGACGGCGCGGACGATCTCCACCGGGTTGGCGCGGTGGCTCTCGACGCGCCGCGTGGGGTCTCTTCGCCCGCCGATGATCCCATCTATGTCGTCCTCTTCCTCGCCTTCTCCGTCCTCTGGCGTCGCCTCATCTTCATCCTCGAGCAACAGATCGTCAGGCAGTCCTCCCTCTTCATCCTCGCGCTCGGTGACCCAGGCCTGGGCCTCCGAGTCCAGTTCGGCGTTGAGATTGGCCGCCTGTCCGGAGCGACGCTGGAGGCCGACCAGATCCTCCTTGAGCTGGACCAGGCCTTCGTTGGCCATATTGCGCACGCCCTCGGCCAGCTCCTCGATCTTCTTCTTGTGGTCGCTGATCTGCTTGCGCACCGGGTTCTGGGCAACCTTCAGGCGTGACGCACGCTTCTGGTAGGCCAGCAGCAGCTGCACGATGATGACGATGAACCCGACGAAGACAGTGACCAGGATCCAGAGCACGGGAGTGGTTCAGCCCGGTTAGGCGTTAGCGGTCGAAGTCAGCATCCGTACGGGAGCTGACCACTGTGGGGTCGTACAACGGGGCGTCGGCTTCCACCAGACGGCCATCACCGCGCAGGACCTGGTTGGGAGTTTCTGGCTGCACGCGCGCGGGGTAGCGCGAGCGCAACTCGGTGATCTGGCGCAGGCGCAGGGCCTCCGACGTGTCAAAATCGAACCCGTCCAGGGCCAGTTCGCGCAAGTCATTCATGGTCGCCTCCCGATCACTAGTATCGGCACTGGACAACAGATTCTTCTGTTCGAGCGGGTCGTCGGTAATATCGAAAGCCAGATCCGCACAACCACGAAATGCGACGTACTTGTGCTGCCTGGTTCGCAGCATGCGAAACTCCGTGCCGTCCCCCCAGCGCGGTATCGGCGCCTCCGTGTAAACGCCCGGGCGCTCATCGAGTCCGGGACAGGTCTCCCCCCGGGCAGCAGTGGACAGATCGACGCCGTCGAGATCATCGGCCGGGTCGATGTCAGCGAAGCCGCAGAATGTGGGAAACAGGTCGGCCAGACTGACCGGGTCATCGATCTGCCGTGCCGGCAACTCGCCGCGGCGGTGCTCGGGGGTGGAGATGATGAGCGGCACACGGGCCGACGCCTCATGCCACGTGTTCTTCCACCAGAGTCCATGTTCACCCGCCATCTCGCCATGGTCGGACGCGTAGACGATGACGGTGTTGTCGAGCAGGCCGTCGTGTTCGAGCAGTGCCAGGTAGTCGCCGAGAAGCTCGTCGAGGAAATCGACACAGGCGAAGTAGGCGGCGCGGGCCTTCCTGCCTTCCTCTGGCTCGATCTCATCCGTGCGGAAACCGGAGATGGCGCCCCGCGTCATCGGATGCTCGGCGCTGTCACCCACGCCACCGCCGACACGGGGTTCGGTGGCACCCTCGGGCCAGTAACGGTCGAAGTGTCGTGGTGGCGCCGTCAGCGGGAAGTGGGGACGGCTGAACGAGGACATCAGCAGCCATGGCTGCTCAGGATGGGTGTGACGATGTTCGCGCAGCCACGCGAGTGACTCCCGGGCGACGGCGTTTTCCTGCAGTTGGGATTCGGGGACTTCGCTGAGACCGGCATCGACCGTGCGCGAGCGCATGTCCATACCCGGCAGTGAGTCGTCCACCTGGTAGGAGTGCAGGGGATCGAACTGGTGCCCGCACGGGCCACCGAAATCTCCGTACGGTCGGTGCTGGAAGCCGCCGTACTGACGTGACCCGCCAAGATGCATCTTGCCGACGGTGCAGGTAGCATATCCGGCGGCACCGAGATGGCTGGCGAAGGTGGGCAACTCGGGAGGCAGGATCGAACTGTTGCTCCAGGCGCCGCTACGGTGAGCGTGGCGGCCGCAGAGCATGGCGATGCGACTGGGAGTGCACAGCGGCATCTGGCAGTATGCCGTGGCAAAGTGAGCTCCCTGTCCGATCAGGCCGTCGAGTGTCGGCGTGCGGCAGGGCTCGCCGCCGTCTGCTGTCGAACGAGCGGACAGGAACCGGTGAGAATGCTCGTCGGAGAGCAGAAAAAGGATGTTCGGGCGCGCGGGCAAGGGAAAGGCTCCGTGGCCAGGTGTAGGGGACAACTATGCCAAGGTGATAAGATACAACAACTTCGGTGAGAAAAAAGAGCCCGGCCTGGCCACGGGACGTGGCTCAGGCGTCAGCTGGAGGAGCGACGTCCGGCGAATCTGACCCCGTGTCGGGAGGGGCCGCTGCGGCGTGCAATACCGCCTCGAGGGCACTGATCCGCTGGTCGAGATCCCGGAACCGGCGGCCAGGACGGAGAGAGAAACGGGCCTTGTCAGGCGGCGGAGCACAGCCTTTTTCGCGTTCCCGCGCAGTCACCTCGTGGTCGAGCTGGTCGAGCACATTCCCCGTGTAGAACAGACTCTGGTTGAATCCACGCATGTTGCGCACATGCAGACGTCGAGAGCGATCGACAAGGGGCTCGACACGGTCCAGCATGTCGGCGAGCTGTCGGCGACGTCGGTCCATGTCGCTCAGGATGACGCCGAAGCAGACGAAGACGAGGAGCAAACCGATGAAGAGAAGCAGCATTGAGTACTGTGGATCCTTCGCCTGATCGAGGAAGGCACACCGCTGGTGCAAAGTAGGCAGGCTTGCCGCCCCGGGAAAGCTGTCTGCCAGGGGACTGTCATGCCGACTCAGTTCAGGTCCTTGAGCATGTCCTTCACCTGGGCGACGACGGTGGGTCCCACCGCCTCACCCAGGGCATCGATGTCTGCCTGTGATTGCCCAGAGTCGTGAGCACGTGCGGGTGACAGGAGGACTCCGTCTCCATGGGGAAACTGAGTCCCAATCCCTTGGTGATGACGTTGGCGACATGCAGCAGGCAGACCAGAGGGTTTGGCGCTTCCGGCAGGTCATGGTGGTCTCTCACGGTGTCGCAGACCAACGGAGACAGATGGGAGCGGGTGAGGACGAGATGTCCGATCTCATCATGACCGGCCACGTCTCCGAGACGGCGTTCTGTCTCGCGGAAGGATCCGCCGCAGGAGATGGTTTCACCCATCAGGAGAGCGAAATGATCCCAGAAATACACGCCGATCACGAGCTTGCCTACATCGTGCAGCAGGCAGGTGGTCCAGTAGTCGTGGAACTGCAATTTCGCCTTCAACGGCAGCAGGTCGCCGGAGACGATCTTGTGGGCCGTGAGGGCACAGGCCACCGAGTGTGCCCAGAAGCGTTTGTAATCGATGAGGGATTCCTGGGAGCGCAGAAACCCCCCGGCGAGGCTGGCCTGCATGACGACGGCGGCGACCTCACGCAGCCCCAGGCGTACGATGGCGTCGCGCACGCTGGTGATCTCACCGCCGCGACCGGCGAAGGCCGGGGAACTGGCCACGGAGAACAGGCGCTGCGCGATGGGGGGATCCAGTAGCACGACACGCTCGAGTTGTTCAGCGGTGACCTCGGGATCGGCGAGCAATTCGAGGATGCGGCTGATCGTACCCGGCAGCGACGGCAGCGAATCGATGCCCTTCAGTCGACGCTCGACGAATTCGTGTCGCCGATCTACAGCAATGGCGTCAAGCCCGGCCAGAGGTCGGGTCTGCCCTGACTTTTCAAGTTGCTGACCGATCAGTTGACCCAGGCTGCGGCCACTGTCGCGGAAAGCGGTCTCCCAGGTCACCACATGGCCGTTTCGCAGGCCTTTGGTCTGTTGCATGTATCGCGGTGCCAGGGCTTTGGGAACGAGGGCGAAGAGCGCATTGTCGCGCAGGTTGAAGGCGGAGATGCCGACGTCGGTGCCCAGGTGTTGCTTCTGAATGAGGACAACGCAGCGGAGGTCGTTCGGGCTGCCTCCGCCCATCCACTGGCGCGCCTCCTCGAAGGAGCCGGCTTCGACGGTGCGCAGACCGTAACGAAAGTTGAAGATCAGTGAGACAAGGCAGCGCAGAACCGACTGGGCCTTGCCCTTGTCGAGAATGATGAGCGCGGTGGGGACGGCTTCGGTCACGGGAAGCTAGCTGGCAGCCGAGTCCTGTGTGACAGTGTCAGGGTCCGGGGCAGCCGGCTCAGCCTCGGTGGCGGCGGTGGAATCCACTACCGTCCGGACCCGCTCTTCGAGTCCGGCCAGCCGGGCACCGGCGAAGAGCGATCTGCGGCGGGTATCGTCAGGGGGGGGGGACGTCATGCTCACTTTCCACCAGACCGATCTCGCGTTCCAGGGCGTCGATCAGGGTGTAGGCCTGCACCGGGCTGCGGCTGAGACGCCGCAGGTTGGCCATGGCAAGGCGTCGGCTGCGCGCCACCAGTGGCGACAGCTGATCGAGAAGATCGACGATCGTTCGGCGCTTCCGCTCCATATCGGCCAGCAGGGCGGCCGTGGTAGCCATGACAAAAAGCAGTCCCAGGGACAAGGCGAGCATACGCTACTCCTCGAGGAATCATTCTCACTTTGTCCGTAATAGTACGGATAGAATGGTCGCCCGCCCGCATAATATTGGAGAAAACAGATAAAAATCGAGAAAATGGACACTTCCAGAGAGATCAACGGAGGCGCAGCAATCAGCCAGCGAGGGGATCGAGGGCTTTGTCAGTTACTCTGTCTGTCTCCGAAGGGGATCGAGCAGGTCTCGTCATCGCAGACCAGATCGTCGTGCACACGACCGAGTCGGTGGCGATTCCGCGCCACTGCGGTGTATGCCAGGCGGCACAGCTGCCGGCAGAGCGGCAGTCGATAGATCCAGGCCAGGAGATGGTAGGGCGGCAGCATGCGGTAGATCTCGTACACGCCGTCGGCGCCCACATGCACCGTGCCGTCAGGCTGTATCAGACGCAATCCCGTGTTGAAGTCCGAATGTGCCAGAAGGGGAAAGCGCTCATCCAGGCCCGGCTCCTGTCGTGGCAGGTACTCGAACTGTCCTTCACGGGCGCACCGGCGGATCCTCCTCATGCTCCAGAGGCAGAAGCGGCACTCGCCGTCATAAATGATGGTCGGCAGGACAGTCATCGTCAGCAGAATGTAAGAAGGCGCCACCGATCCGGCCGTGGTGTTTCGGCGCCATGGGTGTGTGCAGAGGTCAACACCGAACCGGCCGTCGAGGGACGCAGCAGAGAATCGGCACTCGGCTCACAGCGCGGTGCAGCCCAACAGTTTGCAGGACGGAAAAGCCGGCAGGCACAGATCCTGGCACGGGGCTTGCCAATGACACGGCATGACCACCGCACAGAATTCCCATCCGAAATCCCGGGACGATCACCCCGGACGGCTCTTCGCGTCCCTTGGATTCGGCTTCGTGTTCTGGTTTTTATGGTTGATTCTCGGAGGCAGCGCCCTGGCGCTGACCGGAGCCCTGGTTCTGGGCTGGTTTCTCGAGGCGGATGTCACGGTGAAAGCGGAAGGCGCTATCCGGCCCGCGTCGCGTCACCTGGTCAAGAGTGCTATCGAGGGACGAGTGCAGGATGTCCGAGTGGACGCCGGGGATCGTGTAGAGGAGGAAGATATCCTGATGGTTCTTTCTCCCCGCGCTGCGCGAGCCCGGCTGGAGCAGGTCGAAGGCGAACTCGATCTCAGCGAAGCCCGGAGTGCACGCCTGGTCTCGCAGATCGATCACGACCGGTCCGTGCTCACAGCAGTGCTGAGTGCCAGGCAACTCGATGTGGAGCGGGCGGCCTTTGTGCTGAAGCATGTCCGGCGGGAACAGCAGCTCTACAGCGATCATGCCCGCGCCGGTTGGACGCGTCGCGAACTCGAGGATCTCGTTCCGGTGCGCGAGTCTTCGGCCGCGCTGAGGCAGGCCGAAGCCGAACTGGCCATCACCCGGCGCCAGCTAGAGGCCAACGAGGCGCGGCGTAGCGACCTGCAGCTGGAACGCCGGACCTGGAGTCAGCTCGAAGCCGGGCGGCGGGCACTCTGGCACCAGCTCGAGAGCACCGTCATCCGCGCCCCCGTCGACGGCGTCGTCCTCACAGGAGACCTCGAACTCAGGACAGGCGATCGCGTACAGGTCGGAGAGACCCTTCTCGAGCTGGCCAGGGACAACGCCTGGAGCGCCCGGGTCCTCATCCAGCAGATCGACCGGCCGAAGATCAGGCCTGGCCAACGGGTGCGGGTCTTCATACGGGCCTATCCGCACCTGGAGTACGGGGTTCTGGAGGGTCGGGTGGCAGAGGTCGCCGCACAGGCCGTTGGCGACAACGGGGTGTACCCCGTCGATGTCGAGCTCGACGAAGCGCGCCTGAGTCTGGCCGATGGCATGGCCGCTGAAGTACGCGTCTCGGTGGACAGCGGCCGAATGCTGGAACTGGTGTGGCGCCGGATACTGCGCGAGATGGGTCGTACGCCGGTGCCCGAACTGCGGCAGGTGCAGGGCTGATGTCCGGACTCGGTCGGATTCTGCGGCTGTTGCGGCCGTATTGCAGGTACCTCGTGCAGGCGCTGCTGATCTCGATCCTGCTGACGGTGCTGGCCCTGCCCGGCCCGTACATCACCAAGCTCCTGTTGGATGATGCCTATCCCCACCAGGATTACGGCCTGCTGCAATTCTTACTCGTGGGCGGTGCCGGTTTCAGCCTGTTCCTTGGTTTCGTGCAGGTGACGGGTGGATACTTCGGTCGACAAGTCGGGCTGGGCATGAGCCTGGACTTCCAGTCACGGCTCTTGCGACATGTGCAAACCCTCGATTTTCAATTCTTCGACCACAGCGAGACGGGTGAGATCCTGTCCCGCTTCGATGACCTGGAGACCTCGGTCTCCGGGGTTATCGGGATCGTCAACACGGTGATCATCAATTCTCTCCAGTTGCTCGTGTTCCCCGCGGTGCTCCTCTGGATCCATCCCACTCTGGCGTTGTTGAGCCTGATCGTGCTGCCCTTCGATGCCGTACTGGCGCTGGTGGCCGGTCACTACAGCAAACGTTTCGCGCGCCGGATCGCGGAGCGGTCCGCGGCGCTGTCGGCTCGAACGGTGGAGTCTCTGTCGAGCATCCGCACAATCCAGAGCCTCTGTGCCGAGGGCCTGTTCTACCGGCGGATCCGGTCACGCTTCGAGGAGTTGACCGTGTTGCAGGCACGGGCTACTGCCCTGGACTGCGCCATCGGCTTCACCGCCACGATGCTGCGCACCTGTGGCGCGCTGGCGTACGGCTGGTACGGGTGGCGCCAGGTGCTCGACGGACAGATGACGCCGGGCACGTTCCTGGCGTTCTCCGCCTACGCGGCGTTCCTCTACGCCCCCGTACACGAAATCATCACCCTGTGGCCGCAGGTCCAGACCGTACGTGTCCACGTCGATCGCTTTCTCGAAGTCTACGAACGGCCGCCGCTGGTGCGCTCAGCGCTGCACGCCGTCACACCGCCTCGTCTGGGCGGCGACATCGATCTGGTGGATGTCGTCTTCGGCTACGCAGATGAACCCGTGCTGCGCGGCGCCACCGTGACCTTCGCAGCACGACGAACAACAGCCCTCATAGGCAAGAGCGGTGCCGGCAAGAGCACCCTCGTGAAGATGATTCCCCGGTTCTACGATCCCCAGGAGGGATGCGTACGCGTGAACGGTCGAGATCTCAGAGCCTACGAACTGGGCGGCCTGCGCCGTCGTGTCGGCTTCGCTCTGCAGGGGGGCTGCCTGTTTCACGGCACTGTCCGGGAAAATCTGACCCTGGGCGAGGATGTGCCGCAGGCAGATCTGGAGGACGCGGCGAGATCAGCCTGTATCGACGATCACATCGGACAGCTCCCCCAGGCCTATGACACACCACTGGGTGAGGGGGGGGCCGGTTTCTCCGCCGGCCAGCTTCAGCGCCTGGCCCTGGCGCGAGTGCTCTTACAGGACACGCCGATTCTCATCCTCGACGAGCCGACATCGGCACTGGATGAGGCTACCGAGAGATCTGTGCGCGAGGCGCTGCAGCGGGTGTGTGAGGGGCGCACGACGATCCTGATTGCCCACCGTCCGGAAACGGTCTCGCTGGCAGATGACGTGGTGGAACTGGTAGACGGGCGGGTGGTGGTGGATGGGGACGTGGGATGCGTGCCGGCGTTGGCGGCCTAGTAGATGACAGACTCAAGCCAGGATACACGCGGATCCGTGAGGGGGAACAGGAGCTGCGCCGCACTGCTACTGATGCCCCTGGTCCTGTCCCAGTTGGTCTTGCAGGGCGGCGACCGTCTCGCGGGTCCGTACCTGCACAGACTGTCTATGCAGGCACATCTGGACGGGGCAGGAGCGGAAACCGAATACCTTGCCGTCCTGTTCGGCGTCGTCGTTCTCTGTGAACTAACGATCCTTGTTCCGTCCGTAATCTGGTGGCAGGTGTATGGAGCGGTTGCCCACGGCGGCAGACAAGGCTCCACGACAGACATGGTCAGGAATGGTCTTCGGATTGGGGTGCCATATGCCCTCGCAGTGTATGCAGGTATGTGGTGGACGCAGTCCAATCCGGGCTTTCTGGAATACACAGGCTTCGTCGGTCCGAAAATGCCCTATTACCTCGTGATCGCATGTGTGCTCGGCAGCTTCGCGGCTCTCTGCGAAGAGCTCTACTTCCGGCGAGTTCTCCTCACCGCAGCGATGGCGTTTCTGCCGGCCTCTGTGGCCATCGGCGTAAATACACTCCTGTTCGCAGCCTGGCATCCGCACGCCTACGGGCATCCGGGGCATATGGTGGCGATTGTCGCCGGGGGAATCTGTTACTCAGTCATGTTGATACACCACAACTCAGTGATCCCCGGCACGATCTGTCACGCTCTGGTGAACGTGTTCGCGGTGCTGCTAACCAATACTGATACGTAGATGTGGAGAGGCGTTCGAGTCATTCACGACAAGGAGAAGAACATGGCACGAACGGAGTTAACCAAGCCCTATCGGAAACACCGGGCGAAGGTCCAGATGTACCACGGTGAGTCGATGCAGATCGACTCCACCTCGACCGTGATGGATGCGTGTGGCGGCTGCCACAGTATGGGCAGCGTACACAGGCACGATCGAACCTCCGTGGAGGGCGGCGTGGGCTACAACGGTCCATTCTTGAGTGGAAACGCAACTGTCACGAGCAAGGGCAACCTCTCAATGAGCGTCAACGTCGGTAACGGGTGGGTGTTGGGCGCCCAGTCCCTTCATGTCAGCAATACGGGACCACACATGGCCACAAGCCGCCGCGTCTCTCTGAGCGGGAGTAGTGGTACCGCGACAACGCGGCAGGACAACACGCGAGTCGGTCGCTAGAAGAGATCAACCACAGTGAACTCCTCTCCACAGCTACAGAAGGCCACAACACGAATCGCCGTGATCGACACGGGCGTCGACCGGCTTCAGATGAGCAGCGTCTCGCTGGCAGGCGCCGTTACCGTCAGACAGGTCCATGATGACGAATACGTGACCGAGACCGGGACTTCCGATCCAGTCGGACACGGCTCAGCTGTCGTCGCTGCCGTCGCGGCAAGAGCACTTGAGGCGTCCATCTTCTCAGTCGGGCTCGGCGAATGCCTGGACGAAGACAGCCCAACGGCACTCGTCCATGGCATCAGATGGTGTATCGAGCAGAAGATGAAGGTCGTCAACATCAGCGTCGGCTCCACCTGCCAGGCGGCCCGCGAACCCCTCGCCCAAGTCTGCCAGCAGGCCGCCGAAGCCGGTATCATCATCGTCGCCGCCGAACACAATGACGGTCTCGTCAGCTACCCCGCCCACCTGCCTTCGGTGATCGGTGTGCGAGGCGCCAGGGTCTTTGGCGACGAGACCTACTACTACCACCCGGACCAGCCGATCGAATGCATCGCCAGAGGCGACGCGCAGCGCGTGCGATGGCTCCACGGCAAAGACGTGATGATCGGGGGCAGCAGCTTCGCGGCTCCACGCATCACCGCGATCATCGCGCGTCTGAAACAACAGGTTCCCGATGCAGGGCTGGAGCAGATT